>CAKZMZ010000167.1 GCA_937129345.1 uncultured Thalassovita sp.
ACATTTCACTGCTCAGTCTAATGGTCGGTCCTCTTGCAAGGAGTACATTGTGCGGGTCGCGTTCGCGTAATTTTTTTGAGGTCTTAGAATTTTGCCTGTAGGTGGCAGACATCACCATTGATTTCATTAAAGCTTTTACATCCCACCCACTTTCTCTGAACGAAACAGCCAACCAATCGAGTAGTTCAGGATGGCTGGGCAATTCGCCTTGGTTGCCAAAATCTTCGGTAGTGTTCACCAAGCCCCTACCAAATAAGTTTTGCCAGTACCTGTTTACCGCCACCCTTGCTGTAAGCGGATGTTCTTTGTGGGTGAGCCACTGAGCAAAGCCCAATCGGTTTTTGGGTAATGCTTCGGGCATAGGCAACACACTTTCGGGCGTATTGGGGAAAACCTCTTCGCCGTGGGCATCGTACTGTCCACGCTCTAGTAAATACGTTTTTCTCGGCTCGGGCATTTCCTTCATCACCATCACTTCTTGCACTTGATTAAGGCTCTCTGCTTGTTCGGTGCGGGCAATTTCTAAGGTTTGTAGAGCACTGTTATACGGTGCTGATTGCTGGTGTAAATAATATTCAAACAGCCATTCTATCTCTTGTTTGGTTAATTGTTCTTTGGTTTTTTCTGTGATTTGATTAAATGCAGAAGACTTGGCGAGTTGCAACACTTCTAACGGCGTGAGCATCCTGTCGAAAATGGTAATATCATCTACCTTGGCACCTCCAATCCCTTGGCCTCGGTACCTTGCCCCGATTTGTATGCCGGGAATTCCACCTAAAGTGCCTTCATAAAACACAATGTCTTTATAGAGATTATCAACTACTACCTCGGTAAAGGCTTCTTCTCCATTAACGAACAACTTGTAACCATCGGCCTTGCTAGAACCATCGTAAGTTACCGTTAATTGTACCCATTCATCTCTTGGAATATCTTCTGCATATTCGATTATGGCATTGTCGGGGGCCGTGTGTGCCATTAGCAATTGCATTCGATTGTCTTTGAGCGCAAGATGGAAGCCTTTAAAATTGTACAAAGCCGCCCCAGAACCACGGTGGAAAATAACACCATCTTTTACTGACTTAGGGATGTTTACCTCAATGCCCACGCTGAACGGCTCGCTGCGTTTGAACATACCAATTTTGGCACAATCGAACCAAGTATCTCCATTGAGTAATAAGCCTTCTTTTTCTGCACCTTTGGTAAATTCTGGCAATTCCTTATTAGAAGATTGCCGCTTCATTTTACCTTGCTGGCTCGGATTTATCTTGTTTGAAAGCGAGTTTCCGTCAAAATTGAAAAGCGCAAGCATACCTTTAAGGTTTTTACTTTGGGCTAGTTGCTGGTATTTTTCTGCTTCTAGCCATCGTTGAAAAGCGGTACTCTCCTCTTCTGCGATTTCTTCCTTTGCTTGTTCTTTTTCTTTCACATTCTTTTCAAGCAAGGCCAGCAGTTTTTCTTGTTTCTCTGTAGGCCACAACATGGTGGGGACTGGTAAGGCATTGTCCCATGAAATCTGCCCAGCCTCATTCACATTGTTAAAAAAGCTGGACATCTCGAAATATTCCTTTTGAGAAATAGGATCATATTTGTGGTCGTGGCAGCGGGCACAGCCCAAAGTAAGGCCCATAAATGCCGTACCGGCTGTGTTCACTCTGTCTAGTACATATTCTACCTTAAACTCTTCTTCCACAATGCCGCCTTCCATATTTTGGGGATGCAGGCGATTGAACCCTGTGGCCAAACGCTGTTCTTTGGTAGCATTGGGCAATAAATCGCCTGCCAACTGCCAAGTAATGAACTGGTCGTAGGGCATATTTTTGTTAAAACTTTTGATGACCCAATCGCGCCAAGGACTCATGTCGCGGTAGCGGTCAACGCTGTAGCCGTGGGTATCGGCAAAGCGTGCCAAATCCATCCAATCAGCTGCCATTTTTTCGCCATAGTGCTTAGAAGCTAACAGGCGGTCTACTTGCTTTTCATAGGCTTCGGGAGAATCATCATTTTTGAAGCTTTCAATTTCTGCTATACTTGGTGGCAGCCCGGTAAGGTCTAGCGATAATCGCCTGAGCAAAATCTCTTTAGGAGCTGATGTTGCTGGTGTTAATGATTCTTCTTCTAGCCTTTTCCCAACAAACTGGTCAATGGGATTTTTTGCCCAGTCTGCAAATTTTGTTTCGGGTGGATTTTGCTTTTCAGCTGGAATAAAAGCCCAATGTGGTTTGTATTCGGCACCTTCTTCTATCCATTTGATGATGACCGCTTTTTCGTAATCGCTAAGTTTTAGGTTGGATTCGGACGGTGGCATCACCACCTCTTCATCTTCTGCAAGTATACGGTGGAATACCTCGCTCTTTTTTAAGCTGCCCGGTTTTATGGCAAACTTTCCTGGCGATTCTGGCAGTTCGTTATAAGCTGCCTCAGCAATATCTAGTTGTAGCCCTGCTTTTTGACTGGCCTTATCTGGCCCATGGCATAAATAGCACTTATCAGAAAGAATGGGCTTTACGTGTACATTAAAATCTAAAGCTTCTGGTAATTTTTCATAGGCTACTGCAACCTCTTCCGGTAAGTCTGGCTGACAGGAAAAAAGGAAAACAGCAAGGCAAAAAATACAAGTATTCCAACTAAGACGCATATAGAACCAATTTACCAAAAGATTTCTTTAATGATTTTAATTCAAATGATTGAAAATTGCAAAATACCCAAGACAGCCAAAGAAATTAAGCAAACTATAGCCTAAATTACAATGGTCTGAATAAACTATCTGTACTTAGAAATATGCTTTGCCAGTGTGCTCATATTTTTTTCTGGGTTCTGAAGATTTCTTGGGTAGTAATAATAAATCAGGTGATTGACATTGTGCTTGAGCACTTGAGGAAGTTGCTTTTCCATAATGGCTACATCTTGGTCTCGCATGTTATGGTTCTCTATGAGCCATAAGGATTTTTTATTATGTTTTTTTGCTTCAGACAAAAATCGCTCTCCTGCACCTAAAAGCGTTTTGGTCAAGCCGTCTTTACCGTTGCCTTCGTTTTCGCCTTCATCATTAGGCCCCCAAGGTCTGCCATCGCAACCGAAATAATCCAAGTCTTTAATGCTGCCAGCACTAAGTACAATTTCATCAGCCATATGGGCGTATACAAACAAATGCGTGCTAAGCTCGGTATATTTCCCTTTTAAGTATTGGTTGATGTTAGACCAAAAATCGGTAAAAGCTTGATTATATTCGGAAGCCTTTGCGTTTTTACCAACTGTTTCAATGGCTTTGGGAGAATGGTCGATTTTGTTATAAGCTTTTGGTTCATCCCAAATTACTCCTTTTACATCCCATAAATCAATGGCCTTTTCTACAGATGATTTAAAGAACTCGGTTACTTCAGGATAGAAGATACTACAAGTAACACCGCTTACATTGTTAAACATGGGTTTGCCATCTTTGTGCAACATCCAAGTATGTGGGTGGTGCACGGCAAAGGTACTAGGTACTTTGGGTGCTCCGGCTACCAAACCCGCCCACCGAGAAGGCACCATCAATAGCTGCATATTGCGTTTGGCAGCCTCGTTGGCTATAATTTCTACATTCTCTACTGCGGCGAACAAATCTTGTTCTAAGATAGGTATGCAAACATTGTCTGTGCCGTGGTCGGCCATCCACGCCATGTCTTCTTTAACATGTTTGGGCACTAAGGTGTACATGTGTGCCCGAAAGTAATAAGCGCTCAATAATTTATTGTCATCTCGCTTTTTGGCTTGGCCAATATTCTGGGCAAAGGTTTTTGCACTGAGCGATGTAGCTAAGCTTGATAGTATAAATTTCCTTCTTTTCATGTTTATAAAAGATTAAAAAAAGGGCATGCACAAGGGATTGTACATGCCCGCAAAAAAGCTTAAGGAAATTACAATTTTGGTGGTTCCCAACCTGGCTCGTATTCACGTTTCCATAGTTTCATGGCGTCTCTGTCGTAAATGCGGCCTGTTTCTGTATCCACTTCTAAAGGCTTACCTACTCTGTAAGCGATATTAGGTAAGTGGGTAAGGTGTTGGCTGATAACTCCTTGTTCTATTGGTTGTTTCAGTTCTTCGTTTCCTCTAATGGCTTCAAAGAAATTTTGAACGTGTAAAGTAGACATACCTCCACCACCACCAAGTGCAGTGCCTGCTTCAGAGGTTACTGATTCGCTATCTTTGGTCATTTTACCAGAACGGTCGTACATTTTATAACCCCCTCTATCTACATAAACAGAACCCTCTGAGCCATAAATAATGGTACCTCGGCCTGAGCCAAAAGTTTTATGGCCATTTCTACTGCGGCCTTCCCAGTTAATTACCTTGTTATCAGTAAACATCAGGGTTGCATCCATAGTATCGTACATAGTCCAACCATCATCTTTAAAATGTCTCTTGCCAGCTTCTACAAACACGTACTTTGGATATTTCACCTGAAGCGCCCAACGGGCTACATCTAGCTCATGAGTGGCATTATTACCGGTTTCTGCTGTGCCGTAATCCCAGCCATACCAGTGCCAATTGTAATTCCAAGTATCATGCGTATAGTCTCTTCTTGGTGCAGGCCCTTGGAAAAGCTCCCAATCCAAACCTTCGGGTGGGGCTTTTTTTACCGGCTTCACCACTTCTCCCCTAGCATTAGAATAAAACGCTATCGCACGGTATACATCACCAATGGCTCCATTGTGGATTTCATTGATCACCTCTATGGTTTCTGGAGAAGAGCGCTGCTGTGTTCCCATTTGTACTTGCTTTCCGTATTTTTTTTGGAAAGCTACCAACAACTCGCTTTCATGCGGATTATGGCTAACTGGTTTTTCTAGGTAAACATGCTTACCTGCTTGCATGGCTAAAAATGCCATGGGTGCGTGCCAGTGATCGGGCGTTGCATTGATCAGCACATCTACTTCCGGGTCGTCCAATACTTTTCTAAAATCGTTCTCTAGCTGCGCCTTGTGTTTAATGTGTTCGGAGAATTTCTCAGCAGCTCTTTCGCGTTGGCTTTTCATAACATCGCAGAGGTAGAGCAAGCGGGCATTACTGGCTTTGGCTGCAATGGGCTCATAAAAAGCGCCTAATCGACGACCCAAACCAGCAATTGCAACATTGATTCTATCGTTTGCACCTATGATCTTTCCATAAGAACTTGCTTCCATGCCAAAAGCAGTTTTAGCAAAAGAAGCCCCAATTGCGCTGGTCGTTGCATTTCTTAAAAATTTTCTTCTACTGTTTTTCATTTTCAGTCTATAATTTTTGTAAGAATTTAGTTTCGATGGGTAGACATACCAAATCTTTAGGTTTACTGCTTTAATTTACACATAATTTCATTTTGAAATAAAAATTATTCTGTAAATCTGGAACCTACTCTACTAAAAGCTGATTAATAAGCTCGTAAATAGGCCTAAAATTGCTTAATTGAGAGATTTTAGTTTAAAAAGATGAGATATTAAATGATTTTCAGATTTTTCATATCGGCTCAACTCAAAAACTTTTATCAGCAGATAATGGGAGGCATCATACTATCTATTTGCGAGCAATGATCAATTGAATAAGATAAAAAAAGCCTCCTGCATTTACAGGAGGCTTTTTTTTTGGCCTATGGCGTAATGGCAGCGCACCTGACTTTGAATCAGGCAGTTCAGGTTCGAATCCTGATAGGCCAGCTTAAAATTTAAGGGATGTTTACAAGGTTTGGTATTGATTAAAATAAACCCTGCGGGATTCCCATGATGCCATGTATTTTTCTATTGAAATTGCATCGCTTCAGAAGCCCTTAATCTACAATGGCTTGATATACAAAATGCGACATTTTACTACCATAGTAACCGTTGTAAGGCGCGGTTTGAGTCATTAAAATGGCAATCATCTCTTCGTGCGGGTCTATAAAAAAGAAAGTGCAGAATGCACCCGACCAGTAATACTTACCGAGCGAGCCAAGTTCTTTGGTTTTAGCTACATCCGTAGTTACAGCGAAGCCTAGTCCAAAACCTGTGCCTGGGTCTGTGTATAAATCCCCCACATGGTTTTGGGTCATTAGTTCTACGGTCTTTCTACTTAAATACCTTTTACCATACAGTTCGCCTTTGTTCAATAACATGCGGCAAAAGGTTAAGTAATCTTCTGCTGTAGAAAATAATCCGTTTACGCCACTATCAATGGTATTGCCACTAGTAGGCGTCTGTCTAGGACTCACAATCATTTTTCCTTCTTCGTTTTTAAAATGTAAGGCTGCTACCTTGTCTTGAAGATCTTCTGGAACGTTGTAACCAGTACTGTTCATTTTAAGAGGATCAAAAAGGCGCTCCTGCAAAAACTTGCGGGTAGGCATTTCCGAGAATTTATGGATCAAAACAGAGAGTACATCTGGGGCTGCGCTGTAATACCATTGCTTACCGGGTTGACCGATAAGCGGCATTTCCAGTAATTTGTCTGTCCTTTCTTCAATAGTTTTAAATGTAGCTCCGTACATGGCAGCCCTTAAATCTTGATCTAATTTGCTGCTTCCCAAACCATGCGAAAAACCGGCCGTGTGGCTCAATAGCTGAGCTATGGTAATCTCTTCTTCCAAAGGTTCAGTGTCTCCCTTAAGACCTTCATTTACATCTTTGCTTACTTTTAAGTCTTTAAACTCAGGGATGTATTTTGAAACTGGATCGCTTAGTTGAAAATGCCCTTCTTCGTAAAGCATCATAAATGCTACTGTAATAATGGGCTTGGTCATAGACTGAATGAAAAATAGTTGGTCTTTCTCCATTTTGTCTGTGCCATCAACGCTGCTTTTGCCAAAAGACTTGCTATGGGCTACTTCGCCTTTTCTCCAAACCAAAGACACTGCTCCAGCTATGTTTTGATTTTCAATTTCGCTGTTTATAAAATTTTCATAGTGGGCAAGTCTCTCGGCAGACATGCCGCCTACTATTTTTCCTGCAGGTTGTGCATATAGGTATTGAGCAAAAAGAAGTAGTGAGGCAATTTGTAAAAATGTTAGTAATCTTGTCATTTTCATACTGTTGGTAAGGTTAATAATTTAATTAAAAGGTAAATAAATAATGAGACAGCAATAAATACTTAAGAACCTTCTAGAGTGGTTCTTGCTAGGGTTAAAAGCCATCATTAATTTTGGACAGCAAATTAATATTTAAAAAGCTACAAATTAAAGCTTTCTTACTTTTATGCTAAATGCTTCTATCGGATTCTTCACCACCAATTGTTCTACCTCCTCGTCGGTGTAGCCTTGTTTTTTTAAGTAGGGAATAAATTTACCAAAAAGTGTGGAGTAGGACCTAAAGTTGCCTCCGTTTTCCTCACCGGGCGAATACCATCCTGCATCGTGCGAAATGAGCACTTTGTTTAAAAGGTCGGCCTCTTTCATTTTATTTAGCATGAGCAAGTATTCGTTAAGGTTTTCATCTTTTAAGCCGTCTAGGCTGATCCAAGCGCCAAGTTTGGCTGCTTCAATGTATTTGTCTTTGTTCTCTTCTGCTTGGGCATGTACCCAAATAAAAGCCTCGGGAGAAACCCCCATACTTTGTAATACCGCTATTTGATCAAAAGCCGGTATCGCATATAAAGTATGAGAGGCAATGGTAAGGCCTGTTTCTAGATGGGTGAGTGCTGCGGCCCTGATCAACTTTTCGTGCAGGCCAGAAAGTGAACCTGTTTCAACACCGATTTTTATAAATCCGGGTTTAACATCTATACTGTCAATGCCATAAGTGAACTCATTTGTCCATCTTTTGGCAATGGTGGCGGCATTCTCTATATAAGTGTTGTAAGGTAAATACTTGTTGTCAGCTGCTCCGTAATAGCCGGTATTGGTAATGATCTGCAGTCCTGAGCTATCTGCCAACATTTTAAGAAGCACCGCATCTCTACCTAAAAAAGCTGGTGTACAATCAAAAAGGGTTTTTACTCCCTGCGCTTTGATTTCCTGCAAGTATGGCAGCACTACGCTCACCACCTCTTCCCTATCCCAACGGTGAAAACCCGTGCTGTCTGCGCCGATAAAATCAACAAGTAAATGCTCATGTATCAAAGTGTTCCCCATTTCGGCAGTAGAAATTTCACCACTCACAGTATTGATGTTGCCTACTTCGCTTGTTTTATTGGCCTCTTTTCTATCAGAAGCCTCCTCGGGTGAGCAAGCATGAAGCAGAAAGAATAAAGGAAATAAAATTCCTAAAAACTTAACTCGTCTAAAATCAGTGCTCATATTTATATGTTATTAAGTCGCTGTTTGTAAGGATGGCTAAATCTAATGAACAGCTTCAAATTTTTTATTATCTCGAATAATATAAATGTGAGGACCCTTGCAAATTGCGAATTTTAAAACGCGTAGTGAGTAAACCAAACCTATTTAGTAGGGTATTCTATTTAAAAGTGCGCTTTTTTCATAAGGAACAGGATGATTCAAGGTAAGATGCCAAAATGCCTTAAATATGCTTTAATAGGCTTTTTAGCAAATATTAAAATGGGCTTGTCATCGATTTTGAATTCTTTTTATATCAATTCCACTTCAAATGCAGAAAATTACGTGTAACTACAATAAAATTATCTAAGGTGTATGCGCCTAACTCCAAAATATTCTATTCTGCATTTTTGTTAATACAAATAATATTTATACTGCAAAATTTATCTTAAATTCCCAAATTATATTATTAAATTATTAAAATACGGTATTTTATTTGGTTTTAATCTACTAATTGTTTAGGTTTTAGATTTTAATGAATGTTTTACTAAACAAATCACCTATGAGTCATCAAGAATTAGAAAAAATCAGAACCACTGCAAATCTGTTGAATACAGACGACCAAGATTATGGAAAGGCACCTACCAAGGTAAGAGACACCGGAAAGTATCAAGAGGAATATATTAATAACTTTGTTGAAAAGTGGGATGAATTGATTGACTGGGATGCTAGGACACAGGGTGAAGGAGATTTCTTTATTAGAGAACTTAAAAAAAGAAATAAAAACAAAGTACTGGATGTTGCAGCCGGCACAGGTTACCACAGCGTACAATTGATGAAAGCAGGCTTTGATGTATGGACCGCAGACGGCAGCCCCAATATGCTGGCCAAAGCTTTTGAAAATGGTAAAAATCACGGCTTTATTTTGAGAACGATACAAGCAGATTGGCGCTGGCTTAACAAGACTATTTCTGGTAGGTATGATGCAGTCATCAATCTAGGCAATTCTTTTACCCATCTTTTCTCTGAAAAAGATAGACGTAAATCTCTGGCAGAATATTACTCTGCACTTAAACACGATGGGGTTTTGATTATTGATCAAAGAAATTATGACTCTATATTAGATAACGGATTCTCTACCAAGCATACTTATTATTATGCTGGTAATAATGTAAAAGCTGAGCCTGAGTATGTTGATGATGGTTTAACAAGATTCAGATATGAGTTTCCCGATG
The DNA here is from genome assembly GCA_937129345.1 of uncultured Thalassovita sp. Classification (GTDB taxonomy): domain Bacteria; phylum Bacteroidota; class Bacteroidia; order Cytophagales; family Flammeovirgaceae; genus Chondrinema. The sequence goes on from CAKZMZ010000167.1 coordinate 9,430, forward strand.
GCTCGGCATATCACTTAAACATGTGTCCAATCAGGAAGAATTACCTTATCAGACTATTGAAAGAAGTCGGTTTCCAAAAAATTGAAACCTATGCCGATTTTAAAGAATCTGGAAAACAAGATGAGCCCGACTTTTTTATTCACATCGCGCATAAAGAGTACGATGATAGCGAAGAAGATTAATTGAGACTAAACAATATTGAGATGACACAAGTGAAAGGATCTACAGAATTAGCTAAAGACTATTATGATAGCCCCAGTGCAGATGCATTTTATCATGAAATTTGGGGAGGAGAAGATATTCATATAGGTATTTACGAGAGCGATACAGAGCCTATAAGGGATGCGAGTAGTAGAACAGTGAAAAAGATGGCCTCTATGCTACCGGGCGTAAATCAGAGCACTAAGATATTGGATATAGGTGCGGGCTACGGCGGTGCTGCCAGGCAATTGGCTAGATTACTCGGTTGTCAAATTACTTGTTTTAATTTGAGCGCTGTTGAAAACAACCGAAACGAGGAAAAGAATAAGGAGCAAGGTCTAGACAACTTAATCGATGTGCATACTGGAAATTTCGAGCATATCACTTTCGACGAAGGTACTTTTGATGTGGTTTGGTGCGAAGATTCGATTTTGCACAGCGACCACAAGGCAAAAGTTTTTAAAGAAGTAGGCAGGGTTTTAAAAAAGGGAGGACATTTTATTTTCCATGACCCGATGCAAAGTGATGACTGCCCTGAGGGTGTGCTTCAACCTATTTTTGACCGCATACATCTTACTGAGATGGGTTCTGTAAAATGGTACAAAGAATTGGCTGCCGATGCCGGCATGGAAGAAGTAGAAATTCTAGAAATGCCCGAGCAGATGAGAAACCATTACAGTAGAGTATTGCAAGAGTTGAATAAAAATGAAGAAAACCTCTTGCAAAAAGGTTGCGATCAAGAATACATCAAGTCCATGAGAAAAGGCCTACAACATTGGATAGACGGCGTTAACAATGGATACTTGAATTGGGGTATTCTTAAATTCGAAAAGATTTGAGCGCCTCCTTTTCTGACTTAAAACTAAAGCGAGCTGGTTTTCTAAACCAGCTCGCTTTTTTTATCATTTTGCAATAATATCCATTTTATTTGGCGCTTACTTTAGTTGGAATTTGTAATTCAGATGCAATAGGAATTGCATTTTTAATGCGCTGTATAAACTCCAAAAAGAAAACGCTATCATACCTCAAATGGCTTAAAACCTCTTTTTTTACCCTGCAATAATATTCATTTTATCTAGCGGCAATCTTCTAATGCGCTCACCGGTCAGGTTGAAAATAGCATTGGCCAAAGCAGGTGCAACGGTTGGCAGGCCGGTCTCCCCTGCTCCTGCTGGATCATCGGCACTTGGTATAATGTGCGTTTCTATCTCTGGGCATTCGTGGTAGCGCAACAAAGGATACGTATTGAAATTTTGCTCAACAATAGCCCCATTTTTAATGGTCAAACCTGCATAAGCTGCGGTCAATCCCATCACTATAGAACCTTCGGTTTGGGCTTTTACGGTGTCAGGATTGATGCAGATGCCTAAGTCTATGGCTGTTGTAATTTTAATCGGCCTTATCTTCTCACCTTCTTGCTTTACTTCGCAAACCATGGCAAAATATCCGCCTGAACGTTCGCAAATGGCCACACCTTTGGCAGTACCTGCTTTTGCCTTTTCATACCAATTAGCTTTCTCTGCAACCAATTTTAGAGCAGGCTCAAATTTAGGATGCCTTTTTACCATACTCAGCCTAAAATCGAGTGGGTCTTTGCCTGCTTTGTGCGCCAATTCATCAATAAAAGACTCATGTGCAAAAGGGTTGGTAGAATGATAAACCGCCCGCCAATAAGAAATCGGAACATAATTCTTTTGTAGTACTCCTTTAACAGAAAAGTTAGGAATTTGATAATCGGTATTGACGCCTCCCATTAGCTGCCTACCTGCGGTCATGTCATCACCTGTCTGATTGCGGATTTCTTGGGCCACGATTTTGTGTTCTAGCGCAGCAATTTCTCCATTTTCCCCCAAAACACCGCGCAAAGTATTGATTTGACTCGCTCTAAAAGGTCCTTGGGTTTGATCATCTTCGCGTGTCCAAATTACTTTTACAGGTGCATTTACTTGTTTAGAAATATCAGCCGCTTCCTCCACCATATCGGTTTGTGAACGCCTACCAAAGCCACCGCCCATAAAAGTATAATTGATTCCGACTTTTTCGGCAGGCATATCAAATTGCCTCATTAATTGAGAGCGCACTCCGTTGGGGTTTTGTGTAGCGCCCCAATACCTTACTCTATCTTTTTCTACATGTACTATGGCATTCATAGGCTCCATAGGTACATGGCTTTGGTAAGGCATTTCGTAAGTGGCCTCTACAATATTTTCAGCTTTTTCGAAAATAGGAGCTACATTCCCATCTTTATGTAAACTGTCACCTGTTTTTTTCGCATCCTCTTTGTAAGCCTCAAAAAGACTTTCGGTTGAGTTTTTCTCTAAATCTTGATTGTCCCATTTTACTTTTAGGGCTTTTCTGCCTTTGTACGCCTGCCAATACGTCTCTGCTACTACGGCTACACCTTCGCGCTCATGTCCCCAAACATTGCGCTTGGTTTTCACTACGGCTTTTACACCGGGCATTTTCAAAACTTCTGCCTCATTAAAACTTTTGATTTTGCCCAAGAAAACAGGCGAACGTTCCACACTGGCGTGCAGCATCCCTTCTACTTGCATATCTAAACCAAAAATGGCCTCACCATTGGTTTTAAGCGGAATGTCTTGTCTGTCTATTGGTTGGCCGATTACCTTAAATTCTGAAACTGGCTTGAGGTATGGATTTTGGGGCGCACTTAATTTACTCGCTGCTTGTACCAAAGCACCGTAAGCAATCTTATTTTCTGAATCTTTATGGAAAACTTGGGCATTTTTAGCAAAACAGGTTTTTGCATCCACGCCCCATTGTTGGGCGGCTGCTTGTACGAGCATTTCACGCGCTGCTGCGCCCATTTTGCGTAACTTGTGGTACTCAGATTGCACACTCCTACTGCCTACAACCATTTGGCTGCCATACAAATCCCGATCAGCAATAGATTGCTCAATTTTTACCGTATTAATGTTGACTTCTAACTCCTCTGCCAAAATCATGGGCATGGATTGGAAAGTACCCTGCCCCATTTCTGGTCGGTGGGTAAAAAGCGTAATTGTACCGTCTTCGGTAATTTTTATGAATTGGTTGAGCGGGAAACCCGCCTCATCACTTAAACTCGCTAAATTGATGGCTTGTTCCTTGCCATCTGAAGTAGGAATGCAGCCTACAGTGAGTGCGCCACCGGCAAGTGCGCTAAGTTGAATAAATCTTCTTCGGTTGATATTGGTGTTTTTCACGGCTTATTTTTTTACAAGTTGAGACATGGCTTTTTTGATGCGGGGATAGGTGCCACAGCGGCATAGAACGCTACCCATAGTGGCTTCTATTTCTTCATCTGAAGGGTTTGGATTTTCTTTGAGCAAGGCAGCTGCGGCCATAATCTGCCCTGTTTGGCAGTAGCCACATTGCGGGACTTGGGCCTCTATCCAAGCCTTTTGCACGGGGTGGTCATTGTTCTCCGATAAGCCTTCTATAGTGGTGATTTCTTTGCCTTCGGCAGCCGATATCGGATAAACGCAAGAGCGAATGGCTGCGCCATCTACATGTATGGTGCAGGCGCCACATTGGGCAATGCCACAGCTAAACTTGGTGCCTGTTAAGCCTAAATTATCTCTTATAGCCCAAAGAAGGGGCATTTCTGGATCTACATCCTCTAAGGATGCCTTTTTGCCATTAATGGTAAAATTGATGGTTGCCATTGTTACAGTTTTTTAATTCACCTTAATTTAAAAAAAATTATCTATTAAAATTGGAAATTAGGCTGGTTTCTTTAAATCTGTGGCCATATTCATTGTAAATAAAAGCTACTGCATTGTTAGGTTTATTCGTGGATATAGGTATTTGTCTATTTAGAAAATACTGACGCGGTTGCCTAGCAATTAAGTATGCTCAATGCATTATACAAACAATTGATGCAATGGGACAACCCTCTATTTATCAGCCGGGTCATAACGGAATTTACTTACTACGACTCCATGATCCGAGGCATAACCTTTCCCTTTTTTATCATCGATGTGGTCGTTCAACACCCTAGTTTCTTCAAAACTCCAAATGCGGTTCCTAGAATGGTCGTAAAACTGTTCAGAAACCAAAATATGATCTAATGATTCCCTAAATCCATCATGTATGTAAGTGTAATAAACATCCCTTAAACTTCGCAGTTTCTGCATGGTAGCAACCGAATACATGCCTCGGTCACTTCTATTTCCTCTTCTACTTTTATGGAATAGGCGATAGCTAGGATCTTCGGTAATAATGGAATGGGTTACGCTGTTATGCGAATCGTTAAGATCGCCCATGAGCACCACAGGTATGTCGGTGTCTCTTAAAGTTTTGTTTAAAATTACTCTTAGCCCTGCAGCTTCGGCAGTTCTGCGAATGGTGGACAAAGCAGCCCCCAAAGCGGTTCTATGGGTTTTAATATCATCATCCAAATAACTTTCGCGGGAAATGTCCATAGGTAGCTTAGACTTGAGATGTGCTACGTAAAAAATTACGTTTAAGCCTTCTTCAATTTCTACGTTGGCACGCAATACAGCTCTCGAAAAATTATCAATATTGATGTCTATCTCATAGTCAGGTTCAAACTGAAAACTTTTCTCAGACTTTTTAAGGATGAGTTCTTTGGGTACTTCTCGCTCCCATTTTGAATGGACAACATTTAGTGGTCTCTTAACAGCTAAAGCAACTGTAATACCCTTGCTGTCTAAGGTGCTAATCAATTCATAATCAGTGAATAAACCTGCTTCTTTGAAAGCTTTTTCTAGGGCATCAGGATGCCAAAGTTCTTGAAAACCTATTACATCAGCATCCAATTCTTTTAACATGGACGCCGTCCAAGCTATCTTTCCATCAAATTCCTTCTTTTTTGTTTTTTTACCTCTATAGGTTAAGCCACCGGGTATTTGCAGGTTTCGGAGGTTCATAGTGGCAATGGTAAAGTTTTTTGGAGGCATCTTTTGTAATGGTTAATTATAAATTTCTAAATAGCTAATGAATGCTTTATTAGATTTATTTTTTTACTTTTTTCAAGAAGGAATGGAAATAATATAATGCTATATGTTAACTTGAAATGATGAAATAAACAACGGTTTCTTAATCCTTTTAAAATAAAATCTACAGGCAAAATCCTTTCATTATGATTGACTGATAAAAATCTCGATATACAATGCTAGCTATAAGAAATATCCTCATACTCTTTTTTCTGACCTTGGTAGTATCCTGTGTCTCTCAAAAAGTGAATAAATCAGCCTCTTCAAAAAAACATCTTTTCATATTATCAGGCCAATCTAATATGGCTGGTTTAAAGTTAGAAGAATCTTTTACCCCAAGCATAGAAGCTGAGTTTGGAATTGAAAAGGTAATCATAGTAAAGGACGCGTTGGGCGGCCAACCCATTAGGCGCTGGTACAAAGATTGGCAATTGCCCAATATAGATACTATACAGGCACAGCCCGATTTGTATGATAGTTTGATGAACAAAGTAAATGCAGCAATTGAAAAAGAAAAAATTGCTACAGTAACTTTCCTATGGATGCAAGGCGAGCGAGACGCCAGAGAAAAATTAGGCGAAGTTTACCAAGAGAGTTTGCTTGGTTTGCATCAACAAATCAGCAGAGATTTAAAGCGCAAAGATGTAAACTTTGTCATCGGTAGGTTAAGTGATTTTGACATGGCCAACGAAAAATATCCTCATTGGACAATGATCAGGGAAATTCAAGTAAAAGTGGCCGATTCAAACCCTAGTTTTGCTTGGATCGATACCGATGATTTGAATGACGGATTGAGCAGAAGTGGTAAAGAAATAAAAAACGATTTGCACATGTCTGCAGAAGGCTATGTGTTGATGGGAAAGCGATTTGCCGAGAAGGCGATTGAGCTTATGAAAATTTCCAAATAATTCAATCAAAAGAACTTGATAATTTTTTAAAAGAGTTATCTCAAGCAAATACTCCATTAGTTCTAGAAGACAAAACCCATCTATGAAAAATATTTTAGTTACAGGTGCCACAGGAAATGTAGGTATAGAAATCATTAAGTTTTTGTCAAGAAGAAAAAAAAGTACTTATAACATTGTGGCGGGTGTAAGAGATGTTGCCAAGGGCAAAAGAACACTGAGAGATTATGAAGACATTGATTTCATACAATTCGATTTTGAAGATACAAGTACATTTGAAAAAGCCTTAGAGCAAGCGCAAAGAGTATTTTTACTAAGACCTCCCCACCTGGCCGACGTTGAAAAATATTTTAAACCCTTGGTATTGCAGATGAAAAGTAGCGAGGTAAGCGAAGTGGTTTTTCTTTCTGTGCAAGGTGCTGAAAAAAGCGCGGTAATTCCACATAATAAAATAGAAAAGCTGATCAAAGAGGTAAAATTGAATTATGTGTTTTTGAGGCCCAGTTATTTTATGCAAAACCTAACTACTACATTGATCAGAGATATCCAAGAGAAGAGAGAAATTGTTCTGCCTGCTGGCAAAGCCAAATTTAATTGGGTAGATGCAGAAAATATTGGTGAGGTTGGCGCTATTTTACTAGAGAATTTTGAAGATTACCAAAACCAAGCTTTAGAGATAACAGGCTACGAAAATAAGGATTTTTATGAAGTTACTGATGTAATTAACCAAACACTTCAAAACCCAATTGAGTACAAGAGCGTCAATCCATTCCGCTTTTATTTTATCAAGAAAAAAGAAGGTGTGCCTACGGCTAAAATCTTTGTTATGGTTTTTCTGCATTTTTTGCCCAGATTTCAAAAGCCACCACAAATCTCTGATCTTTATGAGCAATTGACAGGCAAAAAACCAACGACTGTTGCAGCATTTGTACAAAGAGAGCAAAATTTACTCAAATGATTTCTCAAACGCCACGCTTTTAAATAGAAGCTTTAAAATTCATTACACACAATAAAGCTTCTCGGCTAAATACAGCCTTCTTGGGTCGTTCGAGACAAGTCGAATAGCAAAAGTTTAAAATCAAAAAGATGTGTTTTGTATATTCGTGCTAACTTCATTTTTTGATGACTAACTATACCAACAATTCAAAAAGCTTCAATTACTTAGCGTCTTTGCAGCTTCTTAAGAAATTTATATTAAAATACAACAAACACACTATGACAGGTAAATTGCTGAAACAATTATGTTTCTTTTTATTGCTCGGGCTAATTTTTTTACCCGATGCTTTTTCTCAAAAAAATAAAAAAAAGCAGGCGACTGCGGCCCTCTCCTACGATGAGAAACTTTACAACAAAATAAGCTACAGAAATATAGGACCATTTAGAGGTGGCCGCTCAGGCACGGTTACAGGTGTGCAGGGCGAGCCTGATTTGTACTACTTTGGCTCTGTAGGTGGTGGCGTTTGGCGTACCACAGACGGCGGCAATACTTACGAAAATATTTCAGATGGCTATTTTGGCGGCTCTGTGGGTTCGGTAGCAGTAGCTTCCTCCGACCCCAATGTGATTTATGTAGGTTTGGGTGAAAAAACGATACGAGGCAATGTATCTTCCAACTTTGGCGTGTGGAAAACCACCGATGCTGGCGAAACTTGGGAACTATTGGGTTTAGAAAATACCATGCACATAGGCCGTGTTAGGGTACATCCTAAAAACCCAGACATTGTGTATGTTGCGGCTATGGGCAACCTATGGAAACCTTCTGAGGAGCGCGGTGTTTACAAGTCTAACGATGGTGGCGAAACTTGGGAAAAAGTGTTATTTGTAAATGAAGACGCCGGCGCAGTAGATTTGATTTTAGAACCAGGTAACCCAAGAGTAATTTATGCCAGTACTTGGAATGTACGCCGTACACCCTACAGTTTCTCAAGTGGTGGCCCAGGTTCTGATTTGTGGAAATCGACCGATGCAGGTAAAACTTGGAAAAAACTTACCGAACTACCCAACATGCCCGCTGCACCGAGAGGCATCATTGGCGTAACGGTTTCACCTGTAAATCCTAAAAGAGTATGGGCTATTATAGAGGCCAAAGATGGTGGCGTTTTCCGTTCAGATGATGCAGGTAAAACCTGGGAGAAAATCAATAGTGATCGTGCTTTGCGCTCTCGTGCTTGGTATTACACTCGTATTTATGCCGATACCCAAAACGAAGATAAGGTATATGTCATGAACGTGTCTTATGCGGTTTCTAAAGATGGTGGCAAAACTTTTACCTTACATCGTGCGCCACATGGTGATCACCACGATTTATGGATAGACCCCGATAACAATCAACGCATGGTAATCGGTGATGATGGTGGTGCACAAGTCTCCAACGATGCCGGTGAAAATTGGACAACTTACTACAATCAACCAACGGCCCAATTTTATCGCATTGCCACAGACAATCATTTCCCCTATCGCATTTACGGTGCACAGCAAGACAATTCTTCCATTCGTATTTCGCATCGTTCTACGGACAACAGCATCTCAGAAGATGATTGGGAAGTTACCGCAGGTGGCGAAAGCGCTTGGCATGCCATAGACCCAAACAACGATAATATTGTGTATGGCGGAAACTACAAAGGCTATCTGTATCGCTACGACCATGACACCGACCAACGCAGGTACATCAACGTATGGCCATTAAACCCAGCAGGTTCTGGGGTTGAAGTGATGAAGTATCGTTTTAATTGGAATTTCCCCATTGCTTTTTCTCAACATGAACCAGAAAAATTGTATGCCTTCTCTAACCATGTGCACGTAACCACCAACGAGGGGCAAACTTGGGAAACCGTAAGCCCTGATTTAACACGAAACGACCCGAGTACGCTTAAATCTTCTGGTGGGCCGATAACCCAAGACAACACAGGCGTAGAGTTTTATGGTAATATCTTTACGATAATGGAAAGCCCACATGAGGCTGGTGTTTGGTGGACAGGTTCTGATGATGGTTTAATACACCTCACCCAAGATGGTGGTGAAAACTGGAAGAATGTAACCCCTCCTACTGCACCAAAATGGTTGATGTGGAATTCTATCGACCCACATCCTAGCAATCCGGCAGGGGCTTATTTGGCGGGCACACTGTACAAAGGTGGCGACTTTGAGCCTTATCTTTACAAGACTACCGACTTTGGGCAGACTTGGACTAAAATTACGAATGGCATCGATAGCAAGGACTTTACCCGTGTAGTTCGTGCAGACCCTGACCGAGAAGGTTTACTGTATGCAGGTACTGAGTATGGTATGTACATCTCTTTTGATGATGGCGCTAGTTGGAAACCTTTCCAGCTGAATTTACCCGAAGTACCTATCACCGATTTACAAGTAAAAGACCAGCAATTAATTGTTGCTACACAAGGGAGAAGCTTTTGGTTGATCGATGATTTAACGCCTTTGCACCAACTAAAT
>CAKZMZ010000168.1 GCA_937129345.1 uncultured Thalassovita sp.
GCAAATGTGATCATCAACATTACAGAAGAAGCACAGGCAGAACCTGCCGACTTGGTTGTTGGGGCAAGTGCTGATCCTACAACAGTAATTACAGGTGAGGATATCACATTTACCATATCTCTTTTAAATCAAGGTGAGACTACGGCGCAAGATTTTACATTAACTGTCTACTTATCAACAGACTCTACAATTTCTGCGGATGATCAGCCTGTATTTAATGTAACGCTAGATTCTCTAGCGCCCGGTCAGAATGTTACACAAGAGCAGATACTAAACATTCCCGAAGGTTTTGAACCAGGTACTTATGTAGTTATTTTCTTTGCAGATTCCAATGAAGGTATAGATGAAATAAATGAAGATAACAATCTCGCTTTCGTGGAAATTACAGTGAGCGAAGTACTTCAAGAGCCCGTAATACCCAACATCATTACCCCGAATGGCGATTTGGTCAATGATTTTTTAGTGATTGAAAATATTGAGCAGTATCCAGATAATACGCTCATAGTGCTTAATAAATGGGGTATCGAGGTATTTAAAACAGATAATTATCAGAACAATTGGTCTGGGACAGACAATGATGGAATTGCCCTTCCTGCTGGTAATTACATGGTCATATTAACAATAAGAGGTGAGAATTCTGGAGAGTATACAGAAGTGCTTACTATCATAAAGTAATATCACCGAAAAGGAACAACACTATGAAAAGAGTTTTCTCAATCATCATTATATTTTTTATCCTTCAGTTAAACTTGTCTGCTCAGGAACTACCTGTTTTTAGCCAGAAGTTTAATAATGGATTGATTTACAATCCTTCTTTAGCGGGTATATATAACGGTGCCGTAGATATTAGCTATCAAAGACAGTGGTCAGGACTAGATCGATCTGTAAATAATTTATATGCGGGTTTGCAAAACCATTTTGCCCAAGGCAGAATTGGAGTGGCTGCCAACGTCTTTAGAGAAAATTTTAATTTGTTAAGCACTAATTTTTTATCGGGCGCGGTAGCTTATCATTTACCTTTCGGTTATAATTCAGGCTTATCTTTTGGTGTTTCGGCTGAATATGCCAATGTAGCCCTCGATTTAGGTGATGCTAAGATTACCCAAGAAAATGATCCCTTGATCAATAACTTCCCCGGCTATAATCATATCGACTTTGGGTTCGGTTTTACATTAAGTGTTCAACAACTACAAATTGGGGCTAGTTCTGTTAGGTTCACCCAATTTTTATCTGCTGAGCCCACTCAAGAAAGAGACTATTTCCCTGCCATGTTTACAGGCTTTGCTGCATATAGAATTTTGCTAGCCAATGCAGGTAGTTGGATTGAGCCAAGAGTACATTACCGACGCATAGAAAATCAGGAAGATATTTTTGATGCAGGCCTTTATTTTACTTACGGCAATCTGATTACTGCAGGCGCTTCGTACAGAAACAATTCAACCATAAGTGCTAGTGCAGCAGTACATTTACAGAATTTTACCATTGCTTATTCTCGCCAGTCATTGGCCAATGAATTTTCTAGTAATTTAGGTGGTAGCGACGAAATTACCTTGAGGTATACCTTTAATGAAAACCTCAATTTCTTTGGGGCGGGGCAGAGAGGTGGAAGAAGAGGTGGCCTTGGTAGAAGTAGGTATAATGATTCATCCAATAAATTGATGAATAGAAGAACTGAAAAACCAAGATTTAACCTGTTCAATAAAAAGGAGAGAATAAAAATGAGGAAATACAAAGGCAAGTATAAAAAGTTATTAAAGAAAAGCGGTAAGAATTAAAACCACCGTTTACTCCCTTTTGTGTAAAGGATATTGGTGGCCGCTTAATTTTTTAAGTGGCCTTTTTTATGATTCAACCTACCTTAAGTAAACAATCCTGCATAAGGTTTATGCTGTTGTTATAAAAAGATAGGCCGTGGTGTAATTAGGTTGTATAACTTGATCCAAACTCAGTTCCGGCCTCTTTTTAGGCCATATTGGTAATAATAATCACTAGATTTTTTTGATATAGAGCCTACTAATCTCTGCCTAGTAAAAAAGACCTGAAGTATATAATGAACATTTTTGTAAAATATCTGATTCTGTAAATGAAAGCTTTAAAAAATAACTAAGTATACACGCCTGCACGGGTAATCTATTTTATCGCTTATTTCTATTTTTCTATTCAAATAGTTGTTTTTTTAAGAAAAATTTGCATTAATCATATAAAGGTTGTGAGGATATCCACAATTTCTTTTTAAATTTAAAATTCTTTTAATCCTGCCTAAACAATTACATTCGCATAGGCAAATAAAACTTTGTCACATGTTTATTGATAGACTAACTACATTTAAAGATAATTGCGGTTGTGGTCTTATGGCCAACTGCGATAATATACCTAGTAGAAAAATGACGCTAGACGCGTTAGAGGCACTTTCTAGAATGATACATAGGGGCGCCATAGCTGCTGACGGTAAAAGTGGTGATGGAAGCGGCATGTTGTTTTCTATGCCCCATAAGTTCATGACCAAGATAGCTGAGATAAACGGTTTTGACTTACCCGACAAGTATGCAGTGGCTATGCTTTTTATGACAAGCGATGAGCACAGAGAGGTCTTTAATGAAATTTGTAAGAAGAACGATCTTAGAGTGCTTTTCTACAGAAAAGTACCTGTAAATACCGAGGTATTAGGCGAGCTTGCTTTAAATGTAATGCCACACATTACACAAGCTTTTGTAGTACCTTATTCGCTGATGGCTACCAAAAGGTTTGAGCCGTTATTGTACCTCACGCGCAAAGAGGTAGAACACAAATTAAAGGATGATCAAGACTTCTATGTGTCCTCATTTTCTAATAAAATGATTTCTTACAAAGGCTTGGTCATGCCCACACTTTTGAAAGATTTTTATGTTGATCTGCAAGATGAGGACTTTCAAGTGAGCTTTGCACTCTTTCACCAAAGATTTTCTACCAATACCTTACCCCGTTGGCCACTAGCACAACCGTTTAGAAGTTTGGCGCACAACGGAGAGATCAACTCTATAAAAGCGAACCGCTTCAATATTAAAGTAAATGCTGAAAACTTTAAAAGCGACATATTTAGCCAAAGTGAAATACAACGCTTGTTGCCTATTTTAGAAGAAGGCGCTAGCGACAGTGCCAGTGTTGATAACATGTTTGAGTTTTTGGTACAAAGTGGGGTAGATTTCTTTAAGGCTGCACGGAGTATGGTACCTGCACCTTGGCAGAATGCACCTTACATGGATCCAAAACTTAGGGCATTTTACGAATATACCTCCGGAAACTATGAGGCTTGGGACGGCCCTGCTGCTCTGAACATAACCGATGGCCGTTATTTAGGATGCATTTTGGATAGAAATGGCCTAAGGCCCGCAAAGTACATCATCACCACAGACAATAGAATTATTGTAAGCAGTGAGTATGGTGTTATTGATATAGATGATCAAGAAGTTTCCGAACAAGGAACATTGAGAAGTGGTCAAATGATTGGGGTTGATTTAAAATATGGAAAAATACTTAAGAACAACGAAATCAATGACTATTTGAAAAATGCCTTTCCATTTAGTAAGTGGCTAAACGAAAATTCAGCTTATTTAATGGAACATGCCGATAAGAATTTTTCAGATTTCTCAGATTGTTTTCCAGAAGATTTGGTGGAGAAACAAAGATATCATAACTACACCAACGAAGTGCTCGATAGTATCATCAGACCTATGATAGACTCGGGTAAGGAAGAAACGGGCTCTATGGGCGACGATACCCCCTTAGCTTGTTTTAGTCAAGTCCAGAGGAATTTTACTGACTTTTTCAGACAAAAGTTTGCACAGGTTACCAATCCCCCAATTGACCCTATTCGTGAAAAATTGGTAATGTCTACAAGTATTAGCTTTGGTCCTAAGGTTAATATTATTAAAGATAGTCCTGCCAATGCGCACAAGTTAAAGACCATGAATCCTATTCTCTCAAAAGAGAAAATGGACGTTCTTTTGTCGTTTGGTAATATTGAGCATCCTCTTTTTGATCCTAAGTACAAAAACAAAGTATTTTATACCTGTTTTAAGAAAGATTTAAAAGAGGCTTTAAAGCAAAAGGGCGAGGAGATAGTGAAAGCCGTAAGGGACGAGTCTATTAACATCATTATTTTAGATGATAGGTGTATATCTAAAGATGAGGCACTGATCCCTATGCCTATGATGGTTGGGTACATCAACACTTTATTGCTCAAGCGCGGTTTGAGAAGTAGAGTAAGTATAGTGGCCATAACCGGCGAAGTATACGATTCGCACTCTTTAGCCGTACTTTTGGGCTATGGCGCAACTGCTGTATATCCATATTTGGTATATGCTTCTGCCATACAAATCATATCTAGAAAGTATAAAGATGATAAGCTTAAGTATAAAGATGCCCTAAAAAAGGTGCATTCTGCCATTAATAAAGGCATTCTTAAAATCATGTCCAAAATGGGTATTTCTACAGTAGAAAGCTATCTAAACTCTGCCCTTTTTGATGTAATTGGTTTAAGTAATGAGATTGTAGAAGAATGTTTCAGCAGTTCAGACGCGCTAATACCGGGACTTTCTTATTACGATATAGAGTTTAAGGTAAAGAAGAACCACCAAGCTGCTTACCCTAAAAGGAAAGTCAAGAAAATGTTCCCCTTAGAAGTAGGTAGTTTCTACAAATACATGGACAAGGGAGAGTATCACGATTTTTCTCCTGATGTAGCCCATGCTGTGCAGCGATTTGCACGCTCAGGTAAAGAAGAAGATTATTCTGAAATAAAAGAGCGAATCAACAATCGCGGACTTAAAATGATACGCGACTTTTTTGAGTTTAGCTCTAAGAGGGAGCCAATATCCATTGATGGGGTAGAAAGTATAGAAGATATT
>CAKZMZ010000169.1 GCA_937129345.1 uncultured Thalassovita sp.
TCTACTATGTAGATACCATTGCCTTCATTAACGATGCTGGCGATACCATAATCAGACCTTGGGACATTAATAATGGCCCCGATTTATTTTTCGATTTGGAAAATCAAAATGGCGACTTTTTTAATGTAAACAGCCAAGTGGTAAACGATGCTACAGAGAACCCTGTAAGCATTAGTACTTCTGGTGACTTTAAACTTTTAAATGAGTCTTTTACCGTAACGCTTTTTGATATTGATGAAAACGAAGTAGGAGAGTTTCCTACTGCTGAAGATTTGGATGAATTCGAAGACTTTGACGTAATTGCTTTTGGTACTTTCAATCCTACTGCCCAAAATATAACCTATAATCCCAATGAGGAAGACGGCCTCAATGGCTATTTTGTAGAGGGCATTGATCAGGAAACAGGAGAAGGCTTGGTAGCCATAGGGGATGGTTTCTCATTTTTCTTTGAGATTTTCTTCGAGATAAGGCTTGACGACTAAAAGTTGACCAATTTTACAGATTTATTCTATGAGAATGAAAAAACTCAGTTTGCTAAATGCAGACTGAGTTTTTTTATTTTTTGCACTACTAAACAGTGTATTATCTACCAATACCGATTCTTGAGAAAGACTTTACGGTAAGTCCCTTTACCACAGAATCTAGATACTGTGCAACGGTTTGCTTAGGTTCTTTAACATATTGCTGGCTCAACAAGGTATTTTCTTTGAAGAATTTCTGAACATACCCTTGAGCTATTTTATCTAAAATATGCTCAGGCTTGCCTTCTTCTCTAGCCTTATCTATACCAACTTGCTTTTCTCTTTCTACTGTAGCAGGGTCTATACCATCTTTGTCTACAGCTAGTGGTTTCATTGCCGCAATTTGCATCGCTACGTTCTTACCGGCTGCCTCTACCTCATCGCTTGCACCTCCTGCAAGGTTTACTAAAACCACGATACTTGATCCATGCAAGTAGCTCACAACTTTTTCGCCTTTCACAAGGGCATAGTCAGAGATTTCGATTTTCTCACCAATTTTACCAGAAAGCTCAATAATGTGCTCAGATACTTTTTTGCCATCAAACTCAGCATCTAATACTTGTTCTTTGCTTTCTGATTGATTTTCAATAGCTGCTTTTAAGATATTATCACCCAATACCTTAAACTCTTCTGTTTTTGATACAGGTTCAGTTTCGCAGTTTAGTGAGTATGCAATACCTATTGTAGCGTCATCACTTACATAAGAATAAACATTTCCTTCAGATGCTTCTCTATCAGCTCTTTTGGCAGCTACTTTCTGCCCTTTCTTTCTCAAAAGGTCAATTGCTTTTTCAATATCTCCATCAGCTTCTACCAATGCCTTTTTGCAGTCCATCATTCCTGCACCAGTAATTTGCCTTAATTCGTTTACTTGTTTTGCTGTAATGGCCATTTTTGTAAAGGTTAATTATTTAAATGAAAAAGGTTATATGAGAACTTAGCAAAGCACCTATATAACCTTCGTGAATTTTATTAGAAAAAATTTTTAAGAGTCAATTACCGTTGGGGAGCATCTTTCAGCTTGGCTTTTAATTCACTTATTTCCTCTCTGATAGCATTTAAAGCTTCAGTATCCCTTTGGTCTTTTTTTACCTTAAAAACCTCAGATTGTTTTCCTTTCAATTCACTTAATTTAAGTTCTATCTCGTGCTTGTTCATAACTTTGTAGTTTTAAGTAAAAGAAAGTTTACTCTTTATCTTTTTTTTCTTCTTTTTCAGCAGCCTTGGGCTCTTCTTTCTTTTCAGAAACTTCAGCAGCTGCCTCTTTAGTTGCCGCCTCAGGAGCATCAACAGCCTTCTTCTCTTCTTCAGCCTGCTTCATCTTAGCCTCGTCTTTCTCCTTCTTGCGTTCCATTAAACCTTCTTCAACTGCTTTACCGATAAAAGCAGTAATTAAAGAGATCGATTTGAAAGCATCGTCATTAGCAGGTATCGGGAAATCAACCATCTCAGGGTCTGAGTTGGTGTCAACCATACCGATTACCGGAATGTTAAGTTTTTTGGCTTCCTTGATGGCAATGTGTTCTCTTTTTATATCAACTACAAAGAGAGCAGCGGGCAATCTTCCTTGATCAGCAATACCACCTAGCACTTTCTCCAACTTTTCTTTCTCACGTGTCTTCATCAAACGCTCCCTTTTTGCTAGGTTTTTGAAAGCTTCATCCTTCATTAAGCGCTCAATAGCAGACATTTTCTTGATAGACTTTCTAACTGTGGCAAAGTTGGTAAGCATACCACCTAACCATCTTTCAGTTACATGAGGCATTTTTAGCCTTGCAGCCTCAGCAGCAACAATTTGCTTTGCTTGCTTTTTGGTGGCCACAAACATGATTTTTCTACCAGACTTTACTACATTTTTCATGTAGTTAGATGCCGTATCGAGGCAAGCGATGGTCTTGTTTAGATCAATGACGTGGATTCCATTGCGCTCCATAAAGATGTAAGGAGCCATTTTTGGATTCCATTTCCTGGTAAGGTGGCCAAAATGCACCCCAGCGTCAAGAAGATCTTTGTATTCTAACTTTGGCATGGAATAAAATTTATAGATTTATAATAAATGAGATATGATTTCTCAGCAGAGCTGAAAAACCAGCATAAAAATTAACGCTTGCTAAACTGGAATCTACGTCTCGCTTTTCTTCGTCCGTATTTTTTCCTTTCAACCATTCTTGGATCTCTAGTTAGGAAACCTTCTGGTTTTAAGGCCAACCTGTTCTCTGGGTTTACCTCAACCAATGCCCTAGCTATAGCCAATCTTATTGCTTCTGCCTGCCCAGTAGTACCTCCACCTCTCACGTTTACTTTAATGTCAAAATTGCTTTTTGCTTCAAGTACCGTTAAAGGTTGATTTACTATGGTTTGTAATATTTCAGAAGGGAAATAATTGTCCAGCTCTTTGTTGTTCACAGTAATGCTGCCTTTGCCTTCTTGCATATAAATCCTGGCTATGGATTTTTTTCTTCTTCCGATTTTATTGATAACTGCCATTATTAAAACTTAATTTCGGTTGGATTTTGAGCTTCATGATTGTGTTCGGCGCCTTCAAACACTTTAAGGTTCTTAAAAAGAGCCCTTCCTAGTTTGTTTTTAGGTAGCATTCCCCTTACAGCTTTTTCAACCAACAATGTCGAAGATTTTGATTTTAGCTCTAAAGGAGACTGCTTGCGCTGCCCACCAGGATAACCAGTGTAGTGGATATATTCCTTATCGGTCCATTTTTTACCAGTAAGTTTTACCTTGTCTGTATTGATTACGATTACAGAATCACCGCAATCTGCATGAGGAGTAAAGCTAGGCTTGTTTTTACCTCTTAATATTTTTGCTACCTCGCTACTCAATCTACCTAAAACCATATCGGTAGCATCTACTAAGTACCACTTTCTCTCCGAGGTTTCTTTACTTACTGTCTGTGTTTTATAACTTAATGTATCCACGGTATCTATTATTTAAATCACTTTTGAAACTGAATTTATCCTTGGCGAGGAACTCCGCTTCTTAAAAAGGATTGCAAAAATATAGATATAATATTTTTTATGCAACAGCATAAGCAATTTATATCTAATCAATTACCGCAGTAGAATCTTTCTTTGGCAAAAAAATTTGCCGTAAACAAGAAAATGCCGTACTCATAATCTATAGTACAGCATTTTTTTCTAATAATAAACCTAAAGCTTGCTGTGGCAATTGGGATAATAGGCAAATCAAACCATCTTGCTCCATTAGGCCTAAGTGCCAATCTTTGGGCTTTCTACATATTTAAGGCCTGCGCCTTAGTTCAGTTGTTCCACCTATCCAGCATCCCACTTCAATTTTATCGCCCTCTTTGTAACCTGCCGTAAAAATCTCTTCTATAGAAGGAAACTGCTCTTTGGCACTATTCATTTTGGAGGTGGCTCCAGCCACTGCATAGGCATCATAAGCTGCCAAATATATGGCTCTAAATTTTACAGGATTGTTTTCTTCACACCTATTGCCAGAAGACATATACATATCTCCAATTAGAGTATAGGCCGGTGTTTGATTGTCTTTATCAATTTCTGCAGCTTCTTTTGCAGCTGCCCTTGCCTCGCTTAGCCTGCCTAAAGTGCTAAGCACTTGCGCTTTATTCAAATAAAATTCGCTACGTTTCTGAGGTTCTGCTTCAGATACCTCTATGCCTTTATCTAACCAAGTAAGCGCTCCATCGTATTCCTGCGAACTAATGTATTTTTTTGTTATGATGCTTGCCATACTTGCCGAGGGCTCCCCATTAAATACTGCTTTTGCTGTTTTAAGAAAAATGGGCGTATCGTAACATTTCCCTTTCACTAAAAACTTCATCACTTTTTTTGCATGATCTAAATTATTGGGCTCTGCCTCCAACTTTGGCCCCATCCTTTCGGTAATCAATTCACAGTTGAGCAGGTCTTCTGGTATAAGGTCATCGATTTTCTCTGCGGTTTCTCCCCATTTCTCTGCCTCCTCCTCGTCCGATTTTTTTCTATTTTCCTCTATCGCTTCGCCAACTTTATCCAAATACTCCATAAAACCAGTGGCATCCAGCTTTTTTCTAGAATATTGGATTTTGGCCATTACTATCAAGTAAATCATATTACCACGATAGGTATCTATACCATTGAGCTCAAAAATACGGTCATACAGCTCAAAAAGAGCGTCGTAATCCTTTTCATCCCTTTTTATAAGGTATGAATATGCTTTTGTGCCCTTTCTCTGCAGTACTTCGGCTTCTTTGCCAAAGTAAATAATTCGCTTATCGAGTAGATTGAGTAATTTGTCTTGGTATTCGATTTTCTGTTCACCTTCGGCTTCTTCTTGCAAATGGTTGTAAATCTTATAGCCATTTACATACATAGTATAAGTAAGGTAA
>CAKZMZ010000170.1 GCA_937129345.1 uncultured Thalassovita sp.
TACGGTAATTACCCGAAAATCTTTGATGGGAGCCATGGCGCCCGGTCTTGACCAAATGTTCTCGTTTTCTATCACCACTTTGTCTGCTCCACTCTCAATGATGTCGGCTCTGAGCGGTACAATCTGCCCTCTTTCTAGACCTTCTTGCCAGTAATTGCCCCCGTTTACTTTATCGCAACCAAAAAATAAAGAACTATGGTGCGGATAATTGGCGTTTCGCATTGAGGTTACCGAAGCCTTAGAAGGCCCGTTTACCGGAAAGAAAAAAGGATATTTTTCATGATCGGAAAGGATGTAACTGGTGAATAAATTTCCATTGATCCTGATTTCTATCTTATCGCCTACATGCGCTGCGGTTATTTTCTGTTGTGCATAAATAATTGTTGAGAGTGTAAGCAAAAACAACGTGGTGTATAATTTTTTCATAAGCGGTAGTTTTTTAGTGATTTGATATAGAAGTTATGCAAAAAATAAGTCTAAATACCTGTTCTTTGGCTCACAGAGAAGTTCAAATATCGATTTTTGAGCCACAAACCGAGGGTTTTTATCGTTTTTTTAACACGATGCGTAATTAATGTGATCAAGCGTTCTGATACTTTCTTATGTGTTAAAGTAAAAAAAGAAGGTGTTTGTGTATTTCAAACACCTTACTTTTATAAAGTTTGCTGAATAGTTATTCTATTGAAGTCCTAGGCTCTACATTATTTTGTGCCCCTGGATAGCCCAGATTCTGGTTGATCACACCCTGAGTATTGGCATTGATCGCAGTAGCTGGAATCGGATACAATGAATGATAAGGGCTCATCGTATACTCATCGCCATGTATGGTGATCACGCCTTGGTTATAAAAGGCTGTAGATTCCATGATACGGTCGTACCAGAAATTTTCCTCGTGGAAGTTGCCCATGTTATAAGCCTTACCATTGTAAGCAGTTGCCCCTGTTTGTGCAAATATTAATGCCATTCGGGTCAACTCTGTATTTCTCGGTTCCTCATAGTACAGCTCGCGCGCTCTTTCATCTAAGATGGTGCCTATATTCATGTCAGCGGCAGTCAACTCTGCGGCTTCGGCCCTTCTTCTTATTATATTAACGTCTGCTGCCGCACTAGAAAGGTCTCCTTTCCAAACATAGGCTTCTGCACGTAGTAGATAGGTTTCTGCCAATCTAAAGATGTACCAATCTGAGTCTCCACCTGCAGGTCTTACAGCTTCAGGATCAGGGATGTACAACTTGTAATGAGGCCAGTCATACCAATTGCGAATGGTATCTGAGCATAAAATGGTTACTCCATCTTCTGCATAAAGCTGTAGATTTTCACCATAAAATGGATTGCCTGCATCTTTTAAGCTGGGTGCATTGTACACCAAATCTTCCATGCGCATCCAGTTAGGATATGTGTGCCTCAAGTCGGTATCGTCTGTCCAAATAAACTTGGTGCTATAAGGCGTACCTCGGTTCCTGCCAATGCCACGGCCAAACTCCACCACTTGGTTGATTTCTGCATTCGGGCTATCCGACATGCCATTTGCTCCATTTGGTGTATTGATAAATCTCCACCACAAAGGGACGGCCTGTCTCATCATACTGGTTGTTGGACCTTTGCCATCAAAACCCAACCTAGAAACTACGTTTAAAATGGCTTCTGTATTCTCAGGGATACTTTTGTTCTCGGGTCTGTGCAAATCCCAGATTAGGTTTTTGGTAGGATCACTCGCATCTACACCAAAGCGGTCGGTCATGAGTGCATAGTTACCTCCATTGATCACTTGTGATGCCGTTGCTATTGCTGCATCAAAATCGCCTACCGCTAAATTTACTTTGGTAAGCAAATGGAGCACAGCCTCTTTACTGACCTCTCCCCTATTGCTATTTGGCGGAACAGCATTTACAGCAAATTCCAAATCAGATTTGATTTTCTCTAAGATGGCTTCTCGTGTTGTAGAGGTAAAATCTAGTTTTGGTTGCGTAATCTCTTCCATTACCGCGGGTACATCTCCAAACTGATGCACTAAGCGGTAGTAGAAATAACTGCGGTAGAAATACGCTAGGCCCAATACTTCGTTTTTCTCTTCTTCTGAATCGTACTCTGCATCATCTAATCTAGAAACCACAACGTTGGTGTATTTGATGGCCTCGTAGAATTCATCCCAGTACCAGCCTATACGGTTGGTATTGGAACTGTTCAAGTTAGCATCTGGCAAAATCAGTAGATTTAAATCTTGAGCAGGACCAGATTTATCTGTAGTCCCCTCTACTGCAACTTCAGAAAAAACGTTTTCTGTAATCAATGGCATGCCATCGCCGTAAAATTCCGCCCTGAGTGTATTCATGGCCTGGAACAAAAGTGCTCTCATGCCCTCGGCATCTGTAAGCACGTTCTCTGGAGTGTAAAATGACTTAGCCTCTGGTTCTAAAAACTCTTCTTCACAAGCTGTAGTAAAACCAAGCATAGCCAATACAAACACAAATATATATTTTCTGATATGGATGTTTCTATGTCTCATCTTATCTAATTTTTTTTATTAAAGTTTTGATTCTACAGGGTTAAATTGAAGCCCATTGTGAAAAACCTAGGAGTTGGTCCTAAGCCTGAGGTACCAGCGACTGCTGTAGACTCAGGATCGAATAGATCCCATTCCGGAGCAAATACACCTACGTTCCTTATGTTGCCGTAAATTCTCAATGCTTCTATATCAAGCTTCTCTAAGAACGGCTTAGGTACTGTGTAAGAAAGGGTAATGTTCTGCAGTCTGATGAATGATGCCCTCCTGTATATGTTAAAGCTGGCACTTCCATCACTAGAGAATAACCTTGCATAATCATCCAATTGGTTGTCGGCTGTCCAATAGGGTGTTTGAAGTGAATTGATTCTATCCACAAAACCATTTCTGTTCTTGGCCTCGTTAAATGCCCTTCTCTGTCCCCAAAGCGAGTACATTTCTATGCCGAGGTTCCAGCTTTTCCAAAACTGAAAGTTGTTCACGAATGTCCAACGGAATCTCGGTGTAGTAAACCCTTGGAAAATTCGATCGTCGTTGGTGTAAATGCCGTCGCCATCTATATCATTCAGTTTAAAATCACCAGGGGCAACACCATACTCTTCTGCTTGTTCTGCTTCGCTCGTTTTGTAAACGCCCAATACTTCTAGGTCCCATATTTCATTGATGTCCCTACCTATGAACCATTGGTTGGTAAAGTCATCCAACTCATTGCCTTCTTCATCCAGATCGCCGTAAAGACTCACGATCCTATTGCGGTTTAGAGAGAAGTTAAAGGTACTGTTCCAAGAGAAATTCTCATTGCTTATGTTGGTGGTATTTAAAAACAATTCAAGACCTCTGTTCTGAACCTCACCAAGGTTAGCAAAAACGTTAGAAAAACCTAATATACTAGGCAAAGCCCTTTCTACTAATAAATCGTTGGTGGTCATGTCATAATAGTCCAAAGAACCTTGGATCTTTCCTTCAAATAGTGTAAAATCCAAACCGTAGTTCCAAGCAGTAGTCCTCTCCCACTGCAAATTGCTGTTCTCCATGGTTCTGTTGGCCAATTGGGCTACTGTACGCACCGTCCCAGAACCGTCCACTATTAGGTTTTTACCTGCTTCTAGTCTGGAGAGTGCTGCGTATCTACCAATTTCTCTATTACCGTTCTGACCCCAAGAGACCCTCAATTTCAAGAAATTAACTGCTCCTGCATCCGCAAGGAAAGCTTCATCTGACAATACCCAACCCAATGCAAGCGAGGGGAAAGTCGCTCTACGATTATTAGCACCGAACGCTGAGTAGCCGTCTCTTCTTACTGTAGCAGATATCAGGTATTTTGAATTGAAACTATAATTGAGCCTGCCCATTAAAGCATCGCCTGTGTGCTGCTCGTCATTTCCTTGTAAAAGGACCGCAGTACCTAGCAAAAGATTGCTATAGCCGAGGTTGTCATTTGGATCGAAAATACTACTGGTCGTACGATCAGAAAACACATTAAACTTTTCTGCATAGGCCAAGAAGGTTGCATCGAACTCATGCAATCCAAATGTTTGTTTCCATTTTATGATATTATCTGTTTGCCACTCTTGTATTTTGGTATGGTCTCTAAATGCTGAACCTACCTGCCATTCAGGGCTAACAGAAGATTCATGGTTAAAAAAGTTGTTCCATTCAAATCTGGTGGCCAATGCAAACTGGTAAGAGAAACCAAGGGGCAAAGATATCGTGGTGTAAATCCTAGAGTTTAAGGTATTAAACGTTTGGAGTCTATCGGTATAAGTCCTTCTTAAGTGTGGATGACGCGCGCCAGCACCGGGATCGTCTTGTGGACTAAACCTTAGGGTACTTCCATCATCTTCTAGTCGTGAACCCCACGGAGAAGCACGGAAATACATAGGCCACTCAACCGGGATAAAACTTTCATTTCTATTGGCAAATTGGGTATTAGTACCTACCGTTATCCAATCGTTTACTTTACTTTCTATGTTAAGTCTTGAACGAATGGTCTTAAATTGCTCACCTTGTAAAATACCCTCGTTATTGGTGTAGTTTACAGACCAATAGTATTTCACTTCGTCTTTTGTACCTGACAAGCTTAGTGTATGGTCATTTCGTATACCTGTTTGAAAAACTTCATCGTACCAATCTATGCTGTTGCCTTCTAAGTAGTTTTTTATCTCTACATCTTGGAAACCGATGCGATTTAGCCATGCGGTTGTGGGGTCACCTTGGGCACCGTCGTAGGCCAACCATTGATCTAAAGTAACGCCCGCTGGTAAGTTGTTGGGATTGTCAAATCTACCGGGCGTATTGTCTATGTTACCCGCATTGATACTTTTAAATACATCTGTTCTCCAATTGGCATAACCCTCAGGGCTGTACGGACGATGAACTATGGCATTGGTTGCTATACCAAAACTACTGCTTAAGTTGATAGAAGGCTCTTTTCCAGTACCTCTTTTGGTAGTAATCAAAACCACACCATTGGCACCACGCGCACCGAATACCGCCGCGGAGCTTGCATCTTTCATTACGTCTACCTTGGCAATATCTGCGGGGTTAATATCAGAAAGGTCACCATTGTATATGATCCCATCCACCACTATTAAAGGACTAGAGCCTGCCGTTAAAGTATTTCTACCCCTTACTTGCAGCTCACTTACCCCTTTTGGCGAGTTGTTGAAACCAACGTTAAGACCAGGTACATTGGCCCGTAGAATATCTGTTACTGAATTGGGCGACTGATTGGAAATCTTTTCGGCATCGATTTGTGCTACAGCACCGGTCAAGTCTCGTTTATTTACCGAACCATAGCCCACTACTACGATTTCTTCTAATTGTTCTGCGTCGGGTTGCATGGCCACATCAATAACCGATTGGTTGCCAACTGCCACTTCTTGGGTTGTAAAACCTATGTAGCTGAATGTTAAGATGTCTTCAGATGCTGCGTTAATGCTGTATTTGCCATCAAAATCAGTAGTCGTACCTCTTGATGTACCTTTGATCAAAACACTCACACCGGGAAGCGGCTGCTCGTTTTCGTCTATAACACTACCGGTAACTGTAATCTGAACAGGTTCGGTGATGGTCTCTTCTACAGAGGAGCCGTCGGAGCCCTCAATTTCTACAACGTGGATGTTCTCATCTACCCTTTTGAACCTCAGATTGGTTTCTTTAGAAATCAGCCTCAGCAAATCTCCTAGAGACCTTTTTTTTGATGCAATGTTGGTTTCAAACTCGCTATCGAGAATGCTGTAGCTATAGACAAACTTAAAATCTGTAGCTTTTTCTATGGCGTTGAAAACAGCAGAAATTTGAGTATGCTCGAAGCCAATTTTTACCTTGATTTCTTCTATACTCTTCTTTTGAGCGTTTCCCTCATGTGCGTACAATACGCTGCATAAAACTCCCTGTAAGACCAATACTGTAAATGCATACCTCGTCATCAGTAAAATTTGGGATGTAAATTTCCATTTCATATTTTTGATATGAGTTTAGGTTAACAAAAAATCTATCTCATTTTCGCTAGTTCTGAAGCTGTCGACCAAAACAAGTAACAGAACAAGTGAAAGCTATTCAGAGCCAACGATTAATTTCGTTGGCTTTTTTTTGATATTTAGGAAAATAATCTGAGGCAAATCATCCTCCACGATCAATTTTTTATTTGCTTAAAGCTGGTTTACTTTATAATAACTTTATTGTCTTTCATCTCATAGTCGAACCCTAATACATAAGAAATACCTTCGAGCACAGTTTCTAAAGATTTGTTGTGATACGTACCCGTAAAATCATCTCTGATTCCTGTCTTCTTTATTATGAACTTTTTCCCATACCACATTTCTAATTTTTCAGCAACGGCCTCAAAATCCTCCTTATAAAAAGTGAGTGTACCATCTTTCCAAACGATTTCTTGATCGTAAGAGAACAGTGCCTTTTTAATTTTTACCTCCTCTTTAACATCGCAAACCGCTTTCTCGCCCGGCTCTAAATATACCGACTGAGCATTGTTACTACTTACCTGACTTTTAACAGAAACCTGACCGGATACCACCGCCACCGAAACAGTCTGATTGTTTGTATAGGCATTTACGTTAAAAGAGGTACCGAGTACACGCGTAACCGTATTTTTTGCATGGATAACAAAAGGGCGCGTAGTATTTCTGGTAACATCGAAAAATGCCTCACCTTCCAAGTAGACCGTTCTTTCATTATCTGTAGAAAAAGTATTGGCAAACCATAACTTAGAACCAGCATTGAGCACAATTTGAGTTCCGTCAGGCAACTTTAGTTTACTTTTTTGCCCTTTTGTCGTTTGCTTTGTTATATAACTTGGCTTTGTTGCTCCTACTTGGGCAGTATTATCAGTTTGGAAGCGTTCTGTTTTCGAAAGCAAAAAAATACCGCAAGCCAAAATTGCCAACACAACCACACTTGCAATTTTTAATAACCCGATTTTGGACTCTGTTGTGTTCTTATTACCTATTTTTTTTTGATCGACCTCAAATGATATTTCTGGGGCATTCTCTATTTGCTCTAAGATATTTTGAAAGACCGCATCTTTATCCCAAGAGGTTTCAGAAGCTTTATAATTTGCTTCAAAAAGCTCATGTATCTCTTGATCTAAATCTGGATCAAATTTTACATTGGCATACCATTGTAATACTTCTTTGGTTTCAGATGCAGTACAATCGCCCTTAAAATACTTATATAGTAGTTTTCTATTCATTCAATTTTATTGGTTCTTATTATAAATACAATCGAAACAAGCAAAATACTCTCTTCAGAAAAGATTTTTTTAAGAAAGGATACTTGTTAAGTTCATAATAGCGGCCAATAGCACCACATCCTTACTGATCAGCTCTTTTAAAGCCTTGTTGGCTTTGTATAGGTTATTGTCCACAGTCCGTTTGGATATGTTCAATTGCATGGCAATTTCTTTGTTACTCAAACCTTTCTCTCGCTTTAGAAGAAGGATTTGCTTTCTTTTATTGGGCATGCTCTCAATAAAACCATTAGCGTATGACTCCAAGTCTGAATAAATGATGTAGTTTTCAGTTGTATTCTCGAAGTTGTCTGAGAATTTTTTGAGGTAATGCTTAAAGGTAGCCTCGTGGGTTTTCTTTTTTAATTTGTTCAAGAGCATGTTTTTCGCAATGGTAATGAGGTATGCTTTAAAAGATTGACCTTCTTTTATGTCAGCTCTTTTTTCCCAAACTTTTAAAAAAACATCTTGCACGATTTCTTTAGCATCTTCATTATTTATGTGGAAACTCTTGGCCACAAAAAAAACTTTATCGGCGTAGTGTTGGTAAATAACCTCAAATGATTTTTTGTCACCGCATTTGAGGTTCTGCAGTAGTGGTAGTTCGTTTTTCATCTTCATAGTTGCTATTTGTCAGTACAATATAAGTAATGATAAATGAAAAAAAAATCATTCTTTTCTCTATCTATATATTGACTTTATCTAAAGAGCGATAAGCATAAGGCTATCCTTCCGATTACTAAGCATGAGACTTTTCTCGGTTTTGTTGCCTGTCTTTCCACAAAGCTGCTAATAAGCCTATAAAGAAAATAACAAGCGTGCCAATCACAATGGTTAAGTAAGTATGCAAAGGACTCGCAAAACGCTCCAAGTACCCCTCTGTAAAAAATATAGGAGAAAGACTTAACCAAAGAATGGCCAATATGCCAGCAATTACTGCCAAAACAGTCCCTTTTATGCTGACTTTATCCACAAAAGCGCCTAAAAGAAACAAGCCCAGCATACCGCCACTGAACACCGAAGCGAGTTTCCACCAAGTATCCAAAGCGCTTTGCACATTGATCATGGCCGTACCGATGGCAATGCCCAAAACACTTAATACCAGCGAAGCCATGTATAGAACCCGCATAGATGTCTTTTCAGATAAATCGCGCTTGGCAATATGCTTGTAAAAATCGGTGAGCACTACGGTTGAACCACTGTTAATGCTGGTTGAAACAGTGCTCATTCCTGCCGCAAAAATAGAAGCAATCAACAAACCCGTAAAACCTGCAGGCAGGTTGTTTACAATGAAATAGGGAAATATCCTATCGCTCATACTTGCATCCTGCAATTCTGCTGGCAAAGCACTAGGATTTGCTTCATAAAAAGAAAAAAGTGCTGTGCCGATAAGGAAAAAGACCAAAGAAACGGGAATATACAACATGCCACCTAAAAGCGCTGAACGTTTGGCCTCCGCATCAGTTTTGGAAGCCATATACCTTTGCACGTAATTTTGATCGATACCGTAATTCTGTAAATTGATGAAAATGCCATAAATCAATACAACCCAAAAGGTGGAGTCTGTTAGCCCTAATTCAAAACTACCCAAACTGAACTTGTTATTTTGGTAGGCAATCTCAAACATTTGGGCCGGACCTTCTGGCATAGAAAACAAAATGTAGAAAAGGCAGAGCAATGCTCCCGAAATCATGATAATGCCCTGTATGGCGTCTGTCCAAACCACGGCTTGAATGCCTCCCAATAGTGAATACACCGAAACGGTAAGGCCAGTAATGATGATGATGGTGGCAATATCCCAACCAAACATAGAATTTACAGGAAGCGCTAAAAGGTAAAGTATGGTGCCCATGCGCATAATTTGGGTCAATAAATAACAGGTTGAGGAGTATATCCTGGCCCAAGCGCCAAATTTCTCCCCGAGATAGGTATAAGCAGAGGGGCTGTTGGCCTTTCTGTAAAGCGGCACAAATACTTTTACTGCCAAAATAGCGGCAAAGGGAATGGAAAGGCTAAACACAAAAGCATTCCAATTGCTTTGGTAGGCATTGCCCGGCAAGGCCAAAAAACTAATGCTGCTCACAAAGGTGGCAAATATCGACATGGTAACTACCCAACCCGGCAATGCCGCATTGCCTAGGGTAAAAGCAAATGACGACTTATTTTTCCGGTAAAAAGAGCTCCCGAAAAAAGTTACGCCCAACATATAAACTAAAAATACGATTAAATCTAGAGATTCCACTGATCCACTTAGTTTGCTACATAAAACACTATTCGATCACAGAGTCGATGGAGAATTTTTCTCGCACCATTTCAAACATTTTGAACAAACCTTGGTGGATGTTTTTATCTTTTACGCTCATTTTACCACTTGGCGTTCTAGTAGCTGCATCTATACCCAAGCCCCTTTTCTGTAAAAACAATTTAGCAGACCTTGGATAAAAATCATGGGTAATCCTATCCATCACTACTAAGTAACCATTCAATGCTTCCAATTCTTCGGTTTTGTTTTCTCTGTAAAGCTTAAGATAATGCCCGTAAAGCTCTGGATAGAAATTTCCTGAAATGGGCGAAATGCCTTTTGCTCCAAAACGCAGAGACTGCAGAGCAGAAGGCGTATCCGCATTGTACAGATGAAAGTCCGAATCTGCTATCTGAGCCAATTTGCTTTTAATGGCCAAGGCATCGCAAGTGGTGTCTTTGTGGTACCAAAATCGGCCTGTGCCTGCCAACCATTTCATCAACGTCGGACTTACCACTCTTTTGTAAGGCATAGGGCATTCATACAAACCTAATGGAATGTTTGGTGCGGCTTCCAAAATCGCGTCGATCCTTTGCTTTAGCTTTTCTTCTGGCTCTTCGGGCTCAACCAAAACGCTGCTGATCAAAATGACCGCCTCAACTCCTAAATCATATATTTTTTTGATGAATTCTACATTTTCAGTAGGGTTTCGATGGAATGAGCCCGTAGCCACTACCGGAACCTTACCCTTGCAATGGTCGACTACGGTTTTTACCAAGGTTAAGCGTTCTTCAGTATTAAGTTGGAACATTTCGCTTGAAAGACAATTGGCAAACATACCGTTGGCACCTGCCGCCAAGTACATGTCTGTAATTTTTTTCATCCCATCCAAATCCAATTGATTATTAGATTTAAATGAAGTAATCATAACTGGCCAAAGTCCCTCGGGTAATCGCTGCATGATAAAGTTGTCTTGTTTAGATGTTGATTGAAAATATATTTAATTTCTTGGATGTTGGAATTCCGAAAATATCATGGCTGTTTGAGCCAATCGACAGAAAAAGAGGCATACTTAATGGTTTTATGCGGTCCTCCATCTCTGTCTTTATGATGGAAACTGTACACCACATGCACCAAACCATTTTTACCCTGCACCACAGCAGGATAATGACTAGCAGTGGCCTTTTCTCCCCTATCATCAAATTCGATTCTCTTTTTCCATTGCCAAGAGGCTCCTTCATCGTTAGATAGGGCTGCGGTTAAATCATGTCTGCCTTCTTCTGTTTCATTGTATACCATAAGCCATTCGCCAGTGGCAAGTGTCACTATGTCGAAACCTGCACCGGGGTTAGGGATCTCAGTATCTTTGGCAATACTCCAAGTATAGCCACCATCTGTAGAAACCGTTTTTTGCATACGCTGAGGTGCCGGGCCATTGTCTCTAAGGTAAGCAATTAGGCTTCCGTCTTTGGCAACTGCAATGGCGGGCTGTATGCCAATTCCACCGATTACTGGATTGCTAAACTCCCAAGTTTTGCCCATATCGTTGGTAATGGCAAAAAGAGAACAGTCAAAGCCATCTGAATACAGGGGTAAAATGATGCGATTGCCTACAATGGTAGATTTGTTTTTGGTCTGCCAACCAATTCTCCTCGATAAGGGATAACCTAATTCTGTAGCTTCTTCAATTTCCCCTTTTTTCAACCTGCCTCTACGTACCATGTTTCTACCCTTGGCTAGGCTATCGAGTTTTTGCTTGTAAGCCTCCCAAAGTGCCATCATCTGGGCTTGCTCTTCTTGGGGCAACTTGGGCAATAAATCTTGCTTTAAGTAGCTTTCATATTGCTCAAATTGGTTTTGCACATTTGCTACAAAGCGGTCTTGCTCTTGTATGCCCCGTTCTGTTCTATTACCGGGCTTCACCAAAATGATATCTTGCCACTCCCAATTTGGAGGGCCTGCCTTCTCATAGTCGCTACTGATCCTATACTTTGGGATGGAGGTTTCCCACTGATTGGCCACCACAGGATACCAAGTAAGCCATAATCTTTGCTCCTGATCCAAAAACATAGCAGGATTGATGTCCGGGAAATCCGGAGTATCTGCCATTAAAAACGGTTCTGACCACTCACTTTTTCCTTTTTGTAGCCTTGCGCCCATAATCCGTACATCATCTGCCCAACGCTCTCCAGAACCTTGAAACCACGCAGTAAGCAAATCGCCATTCGGCAACTCCACAATAGTAGGCCCATGCACATGTTCGTGCTGCAATGGAAAGATAATTTGCTGGGAAATACCATTGGACACCTCTGATACTATTTTGCTATTATTGCAAGAAAAAGCGATAAATATCAATACGATTAAAGCAAAAGGTGTTTTTTGTTGATATATTTTCATTTTTACATCCTTTCGTTAAATCTTTTCATAATCTCTTTCCAATTGGTAAAAACAATGCCTTCTTCTTCAAAAAATTGGATCATAGCGGGATCTGCAAACATTTCAGCTTCCCAGTTTCTTTGTTGCCATGAGTTGGTAATGCTTTTCAAGTTTTCTGAAGGAGTAGATGGATGGAAAATGATTTCTGTAATGCCGGGCTTTAAAGAGCGGATCAATTCCTGAAATGCCTGTACTTTTTCCTCATAAGAATCTGCATTGGGTGCGCTTGTAAAAAAATCCAATTTGGGCAAGGTGTAGCTTTCCATGTATTCCAGCATTTCATCGGTGATTGGGTACCCCTGTTTCTTGTAGTGCTCTACTACCGCAGGGTCAGACATGTCTATCACATTAGCGGGAATGCCATACTCCATGGCAATGGACAAATAGGCTTTGGCATAATCAGGGTGGCCATACAAGGTGCCCATGTGCGTGTCGATATGATCAGGGCGGTAGCCCAAGGCAATGGATTTCTCTATTTGTGCCCGCACTTCTTTGGCTACTTCTTCGGCAGAGGCGTTTTCTACTACCTCTCTTACGCTCCTCCAAAGTTTGCCCTCCTCATCTATCAGTCCGGGAACCTCCTCAACAGGCAAAACGGATGGCCAACGGTAGGTTTTCCATTCGCTGGTAAGGGTGAGGTGCAAACCTAAATCTATGCTGGGGTTGGCCTTTGCCCAAGTGATCATGTCTTCAAAATAAGAGCAAGGTGGCATGGCCGCTGCAGATTGTATATGACCATCCAATAAATACTTTTTTGTTGCTATGTTGGCCTCTTCGCACATACCTGCATCGTCAGCATGCAGCATAATGACTTTTGCCCCTTTGGGATAGCCCAATCTTTCAGCCCAATTGGCGTAAGTCTCTTCCATAACTTGCTCAGGCGGTTCCTCTTTTTGTACTTGGCAGGAATAAAACAGAAGCGATAGAAATACTAGAATCGCTGTAGAAAAATTTGCATGCATAGTTTTAAATGTTGTTTTAGCTAAGGATGATTTTTGCAGTTTAAGAAAATTTAAGGAACGATGTAAAGCAAAGTCAAAAAAATCCTAGGCAAATGAGATATTTCTACCTTGATAAGGTATTTTACACTGGCTTAAATACACAGTAAAAATATACAGAATCCGCTATCGGGTATTGGTTATACCCAATTCTCGTAGGCTTATGCGTTCAAAAGTCATTTGCGCTTGGCTTCCCTCATACAAAATACCGATGCTGTCGTTACCCATTGAGGTCAGACTCGAGTAGCCTCCTTGTAAAGGCAGTACATCTAATAAAAGCCAGTTTTCTTTTGGCCAGGTTTTTCCTTCATCAAAACTCACTTTAATGGTCATTTTCTCTCTATTGTACTTAGAGTTGGGATTAGAAAAAACCAAAATGCTTTGCGGCTTTCCATCGGTATCTGTGTAGTTATGCCTAATTATCGATGCCATACAACGCGGTTCTATCAAAGCACCGTGGTGACTGCTGTGCTCTTGCCAAGTATTGCCAAGGTCTTTTGTGGTAAAAATAGCGCGCCCATTTTTATCCGACTTATCTGTAGCGTTTCGGTTGTCGCGCATGTTTTGCATGATGCGGCCGTCTTTAAGCTGCACTACCATGTTTTCGGTCGTATTAGAAAAAGAAGGCTTGCTAGCATGCCAAGTTTTACCGCGGTCTTTGCTGTAGGTAATGTTAGAAAAAGGTTGCTGCTGCTCATCCTTGCCCTGTGTAGGAAAAACCAAAGTGCCATCTTGAAGTGTTATGCCGCTGCCCGGTGCCGGAGCGAACAAATGCCATTCTGCTTTTTTGATCTGCTTTGTCAGGTTTATGGGCTCGCTCCATGTTTTTCCGTCGTCGGTAGATTTGGTCAGCAAGAATTGGGATGTTTTTGCAATATCGAAACCGGGTAGGGAGCCATTTTTGCGCCATTGGTGGTTCCAAGCTACAGAGTTCTCTTGTAAACCCTCTACAGGTTGCCTTGTCTTTTCATCGATCACGCCGTACATCCAGCAGCCTGCCACGTAAATCTCCTTGCTAAATTGATCCACCAAAATACAAGCATCGCTCACGCCATTATATTTTTCGGGCAAACCACCATAAGTGCCCATATCCAAAGCTATACGCATGGGCTCCCAAGAATTCCCCCCGTCTGTACTCCTACTGAGCCCAATGTCAATATCACCTTGTAGGTCTCTCCTACTCTCTCTGCGCGCATCGTAAATGGCCAACAAAGCGCCATCTTTTGTTTGGGCCAAACCAGGAATCCTATATCCTGCTATGCCATCGTCACCTGCTTTTCTTACTGCTACGCCTACCCTATGTTTAATGCGAGATGTATCGTAAGGCGGCATAAGCGTAGTTCCGTTAGAAAAAATTACCTGTTCAATCCCTATTGAAATTTGATGATTTAAAGAAGTTTCCTCGCTAAGCTTAACAGCAAACATCAAAAACTTCTTTTCGCTTGTCAAAGACAGGCTTAAATCCACAACTAACCTTGTCTTTACAACTTTTGTGCGTTGCAGCAATTGAGCGTCTTTAAGTGTCCAAGTACTGTCTTGGCCCAAATCGAAAATAAAAAGGGAATCGACATCGCCCATATCAGAAGTGCCTTTAAAATCAAGGACCATTTGATATGCTTTCAGCCTATTTTGGCCCGAAAGGTGGAGCTGTAATACAGGATTAAGGCGCTTGTTTTTTAAGACGGGAACTTGAAGGCTTTTCTGTATTACTTTTATTTCTTGGCCAAAGGCTATACCAAGCAGTGTAAGTAAAATCAGTAGGGTATTGAATAGGCGTTTCATACATTTTGCTGTTTAGAAAACAATCTAAGTCGAATGTGCGAATTTTAAAAGCTACGTACCGGTCTCAGGATAATTTTTTCAACAAAATCTTATAAGAAGACTAAAAACTTACCATTGATCTGGATGGAGATGACAAAGTTCCGCTATTTGCTTTTTTAAGGTTTTTGAGCGATTTTAATTTGACAGATACCTATTTAGTAATTCAGGGCAAAAAATCCTTTAAAAGACTCCAAAGTGCTTATTCCTTATCATTGCCATCCCTCTTGCCCACGCAAAGAATTTTCTTTAAATCCTGCAACAAATTGTATTACTTTTTGATGCAAAAATGTTTTTTATCGATATAATTGCGTCATAATAGTCACATTTTTTATTCTTTGTATGACCAATTCAGACCAAATCCGACTTTTTTTTAAGAAAAACAAGGCTATATCCGCCTCAGCCATAGCCGATGAGGCTGGCATCAATCCATCTGCCTTTAGAAATTTTTTGGCAGGCGATAGAAATTTGCCCGAAAAGCATTTACCCGCACTGCTGACTACGCTCAAAAAATACGGTTTTAAAGAGGGCGAAACCGAGAGTAGGTTGATTGCGGTGCTCAACCACAAGGGAGGCGTCGGCAAAACCACCACCACCATGAATTTGGGCAAGGGCCTCTCGCTACTGGGCAAAAAAGTACTTTTGGTAGACATAGACCCACAAGCCAACCTTACACAGCACTGCGGTGTGGCACATCAAGTGGAAAAGACCATTGTGGATACTTTGCTGAACGATGAGGTACTGCCCATCTTAGAGATAGATACGAACTTTCATTTAGTGCCTTCTGAATTGGCCTTAGCAACAGCAGAATCTCAATTGATGTCGGACGTAAACGGTTGGTTCAAACTCAAAAATGCGCTCAAGTTTTTAAAGAGCAATTACGATTACATTTTGATCGATTGCCCGCCTTCATTAGGCATACTTACCAACAATGCAGTCTTGGCTTCTAACGACGTGATCGTAGTGGTAGAGACCGAATACCTAGCCATTAGCGGCTTAGGTACCATTACCAAACATATCGATGGCATACGTAGAAACTCTTTGAACGAGAACATCAATTTAATGGGCTTGCTTTTTACCAAAACCAACAATACAGTGGTGAGCAAAGAAATCGTAAAAGAGCTCTCAACAGTGTATAAAAACAAGGTCTTTAAAAGCTCTATACGCAGGAACATTTCTATAGTGGAATCTGCTGGGAATGGCACCGATATCTTTTCCTATGCGGGGGGTTCGCACGGTGCCGAAGACTATATGAATTTCTCAAAAGAAGTACTAGAAAAATAAGCATCATGGCCAATAAAAAATTTAAAAAGCAAAACGTACTAGGATTTATCACAGAGACTGCCAAGTTGAACGACGAGTCTTTGGTAAAGAACAACATACAAATATTACCCGAACTAGAGCCTTATATTTTTCCGCTAACAGAAGATGAATTTGCTCAATTAGAGGCCAACATTATCGAAGAAGGTTGCCGAGATCCATTGGTATTGTGGAAAAGGGGCGATATGGATTTTATTTTGGTAGATGGCCACAACCGCTATAAAATCTGCTCAAAACATCAACTCGATTACAAAATTGAACAAAAGGATTTTGGCTCTTTAAGTGAGGTAAAAGATTGGATGATCAACAACCAATTGGGCAGGAGAAACCTTACCCCTGAGCAATCTGCCATTTTGAGAGGGCGTTTGTACAACCGCATCAAAAAGGACAAGAACACTGGTAGGGGACCCAAGGGACAATTTGTCCCCTCGGTCAATTCTTCTGAAAAATTGGCCTCGGCACATAAAGTAAGCGAAAAAACGATTAAGCGAGACGGGCTATATGCAGATGGCATGGAAGTATTGAAAACAGCCAATCAGGAACTGTACAATGAGATCCTTTCCAGAAAAGAAAAAGTAAAAAGAGCAGATATAGAAAAACTCGGAAAAGCGCACAGAGATACGCCCAATTTTACTAAGAACCTCAAAATAAAAAATACACAAGGGATTAAAGACCTGGTAGCACAACTCAACAAAAAACCGAGTGGCAAGGCCAAGGACATCGACTTTAACAAAAAGAAATTTTTAGAATATGCCAAGACCTTAAAAACGATGGGCATGGGCAAGACAGAAATCAAAAAAATGATTGACCAATTGTTTTAGAAAGATTGTCATTAGAAACCCTAAAAAACAATCAAAAGCTGAGGTTAAAGCCTTAAAGCTGCTTACACGCAGATTATGCCACAGTAAAACTGACACAAAATGGGAATGAACATAAAGCAGTAAAGGAAAACCCATCTTAAAAGCCTAAAGCTTGCAATGGCCTGTCTAAAGTTATCTCACTAGGAGAGAAGCCGAAGGATCAAAACAAAGTGGCTTGCTTGGAGGCAATCCTAAAATCCTCACGGCTGTGCTCGTCTTTTACAATGTGATAACCCTTTACATTCTTTACCCAATCGGGAAAATCCGCTATACCCTTATCTTGTGTCTCGGCAACAAAGGCACCCAGCATGTATCTAAAAAGACTGTGATTTTTGTTCAGTTCCCCCTTTTTGAACAACATGGTACGCAGTCCCATATTTTTCTGTACGTGTTCCTTAAAGGCATCGAGTTTGAACATGCCTTCGTCTGCTAGCTTTTCATTATGCTTCCTCTCAGCTTCTTCGTACTCGTTTTTCCATGCGGCAATCATTGCTTGCTCTCTTTTCAGCTTTTTCTGCGCTTCTTTTTTTGCCTTAAGTGCTGCTTCTTTTTCAGCCTCATCGGCGTCAGAATTCGTTGTTTTAACAGCTACACCATCTACTTTGATCACATCCCATAGGTAGGCGGGTAAATTGGCTATCTTACCCTTTTGACTTTTCTCTGAAAAGTCATTGATCAAATCTGCTAAATCTTGCAGTTTGTCGGCATACAACTCCATAGCGCGTTCGATCTGAGAGGCTGTAAGTCCAATACTTTTCAGGGCTTGCTCTACGGCCTCCTTATCTGTTTGGGCCACCTGCTTTGAAAATTTATTGTTGACAACTTCGGCATCGTTAAAAACTTCAGGCTGCCGAATGATGTTGAACTCTATTTTTTCTATTTTCCTTCCTATACGGATCTCCCTGTAATCGAAAGTGATGTCGCAGTGTTCATCCAACTCTTTTTTGGCCTGCTCGATCACACGTTGTTTAAAAAGGTAATAGCTTTTGTAACTATCCAAAAGTCCTAGCATATCCCTCAAACCTTCCACACTGATCACCCTTTTTCCAATTTTCTCATACTGCTTGAGCAACTCATAAACGCGTATTGAATAGAAGGAACCCAAAGCCAATACGTTTTGCGCCTCGTAGGTAGTAAAGCGCTGTTTGAGCTGTATGAGGTAAGGCTTTAATTTCGGGTCGAACTGTAGCTCTACATAGCCTTTTCCTGCAGGGTATTCTGCACTACTGATAAAACTCACCTGTAGCCAAGTGCCATCGTGCTTGGGAATCTCTAATACGCGCTTCATCAATTTCTTGGTGTATTCTCTCGCTCTGCTATACACATTTTTTGTTGTGGCGCTGATTCCGGCACTCTCCATAAAATCCTTGATCCTTACTCGGTAGGTCTTAAAATCCTCATCTTCAAAATTTATTTGGGAAACCATAAGTAATATGATCCTGGTTTCGGCTACAGATAAATTGAACCTGGCATTGATCAAGTCGTTACTCTTGACAACGATAGCAGATGAAGACCTAGATTTTTTTAGTGTGCTCATAAAGCTACAGATTTTTTTATTTGGCTCTTTAAAGCTACAATTAATTTGACTTGTATCCATAGCAAAAAAGGCATTCAGCCTTAATTAAGTCCCCGATCTGTAGCTTTAAAGCAAATTAGGTCCCCGATCTGTAGCCTTAAGCGAAATAGCGCTCATTTTAGGGCTTTTTTTGTTAATAAAATTTGGCTTTATTGGGTGCAAAACTAAAATAGACTAGGCGCTTTATGCAGATGTGGCGCATTAAGTGCTGAAATACTCTACCAAAGTACCCGATCTGTAGCTTTAAGTGATGATAGTACCCGATCTGTAGCCTTAAAACTCTTGTAATTCAATCCAAAGGATATGATTATTAGCGATATAACCCGATCTGTAGCTTTTGACCCGATCTGTAGCTTTTGGTACTCAATGTGTAGTTACAAAGACCCCAAATGTAGTTTTATGTACCCATCTTGTAGCGATAAGTGCCCTTTCTGTAGTTTTTAAATTTATAATATTCAGATAATCAACCACTTACAGCCTCTTAAAACGTTAAAACTATTAAAACAAGAAAAAATAAAAACACGTAGTTTTCTTTTTTTGATTTTAAATTTAACCTTTCTAATCGCGAATAACAGTTCTAACCGCATTACGTACCTATACCTGTTAATCAATGTCTTTTTTTATTTGCGTTTAAAGTGAAG
This sequence comes from uncultured Thalassovita sp., assembly GCA_937129345.1. GTDB lineage: Bacteria > Bacteroidota > Bacteroidia > Cytophagales > Flammeovirgaceae > Chondrinema. The sequence continues at coordinate 19,142 of CAKZMZ010000170.1, forward strand.
CTTTAGACTACAGATCGGGTACCGCTTAGAAAAATCACTATTTTTATGATGCTTATTGTGAACATGTAAAGAAACCTGTAGCCTTGCACACTCATTCGAACATAAGGAGCTGGTACCGTCCCGTACAACCAACGGTCAAAGAAAAAGGAGCCTTTGTGGCATATAGAGAGATTCTGCCCGATTACAGGCTTCAAAATGGCATATATTGCTATTGGGAGCTAAAAACCACTGAGCGCCTCTTAAATCCCTTTATTTATAGGGTTGTTGCAGATGGTTGCATAGATATTTTTTTTAGTCTACAGAATCCTACTGAAAGCTACGTAATGGGATTTTGTAAGAGCTATACGGAATTTCCCCTTAATGGTACCTTTCACTACGTGGGTATCCGGTTTTTGCCCACAGGATTTCCCACTTTTTTTAATGTAGATGCCAAACAAATCAGTAACCGTGAAGAGAAATTGGCAGCAGTGTCTAAGGATACTTCTGAATTTGTGGCACATCATTTTCCGGGCAGGTATGCTTTACCGGAAATAAAGCTTAAGCTAGATCAATACTTTATAGATTTGCTCAATAAATCAGAGGTAAGCGTTGATAAAAGGTTTGCAAATGCTCTAGACATTATCCTGCAAAACAATGGAGAGGTCAATATTACTAAAGATTTGGACACAGGCCTAAGCGAAAGGCAACTGCGTAGGTATTTTGACTTCTACATAGGTGATTCAGCCAAGACCTTTAGCAGAGTAGTGCGTTTTCAAAAGATTTTTACTGAGATGTCCTCCAATCAGGCCTTAAATGGGAACAAGCTATTTTACGATTTAGGATACTACGATCAGCCACATTTTATCAAAGAGTTCAAGAAATTTTATGGGCTTACTCCAAGCAAAGTATTGGGTAGATAGAATGTCCGATTTTTACAATTTTTTTGCGATGCAGTATTGCAGTTTTGTGCCATTCTTAAAACATAAAACAATAAATCTATGAAACTCAATGCAGGCGTTATTACAGAAAGACTGGAAGAGAGCAAAGCTTTTTATGGCAACATCTTAGATTTCGGCATCTCCTTCGAAAATGATTTTTACCTTTTGATGCACAGCCCGAACCAACAAGCGGAAATCAGTTTTTTGCTTCCTCATCATCCATCACAACAATCTCTTTTCCAAAAACCATTTTTAGGTGCAGGTATGTATTTGACCATTGAGGTTGAAAATGTAGACGAAGTTTACGATAGGGTAAAGAGTAGGGGAGTGGAGGTAAAGATAGAAATAAGGGATGAACCTTGGGGCGATCGGCATTTTGCCATAGAAGACCCCAATGGTGTAGGCATCGATATTGTAAAATATGTTGATCCTAATAATCAATGAGTCATGAAAGAGCGAGCCTAAAAAGCAACAGCCTTAAGCAAGTGAAAATCTTGACACTCATCTGCAGGGGACGGTTGCTTTGTCCTCTTAAAAGTCTGGCCGCCACTCTAAAGTAAATTACATTAAACAAGTATAGAAAAGAATGGCGGCCAATTAAGACTTGTGGAAAAATACTGAACATCACGCTAAGTGGGCACAGTGGTTGGGCAAGACTTGCACCTGCCTAAATTTTTGTAACTCAATTATCTATTTTAATTTGGACTAAATATAAATAATCTCTACAAATCTAGTCGATTTATTTGTTACTGCCAATAGCTAGTACAGGGGAAATTGTATATCACTACTTGTAGTGAGTTGTAGAGATGTTAACATAAAAATCTGGGCAAGACTATTTAAGTTCTGCTTATGACATGTGTATTTTAAATGACATATTTATTACAGTAACTACGTAGGTATAATCCCGAAAGGAAGGGATGACACCATTAAATCTTTTTTGTATAGTAAGATAAATATGTATAGTAGTTTGAGGGCCGATAAAATATGAAAATATGGTGCCTGGCTGTTATCCTCAATTTATTTTGGGTTTAGACGTAATTTTAGCAGAGAATAACGGTGCCAGGACTTAATGCTGATTTGTTTAGTGTTTGTCTAAAAAAGTTTTTTAAAACGCTTAAAATGGCAATATCTAATGCTAGAGTAGGGGGATAGGTTTGCTATCCCCCCTGAGCACAGTATAAAGCCACATTTTGTTTATGGGACTTTATTTTTTTAGGCCTTGCCTAAGCCAGTACTTAGAATACATTGCCTCCATTTTTTTGTACCACATACCTAAAAGTATAGTGTCTTGAAGCTGGTCTAGTCGCAAAGTTTGCGAACTCATCAGTGGTGGTGTCTGGATTTCCCTCATAGTAGCTCAATATTTCCATTTTAGCAAAGTTGCCTTTGGCGGTTTTTACAATGATGACCCTACCCGGTACAGCTATTATCGCACGTTGTGGGCCTGAAGGTGCCTCACCAGTGTAAGTGTACCAGCCCGGAACATTTTCTACTTGACTGTCCGAACCTTGAATAGCAGGACTTCCTTCTGCATCAATTTTCAATTCGTTTTCTTGTACTTCGCTAACGTTTTCGAAAATTCCAGCAACGACCAATCCAGCTCCCTGACCAGGTCCTGAAGCACCTCCGTTGGTCAAGATAGTAGTTCCTGAAAAAGCCAAGTCCCAAGCATCACTATTGGCTTGGGTAGAATCTACAATACCGTTTTCAAAGCTGAAGTAAGTGAAACCTCCACTCATATCAGGGTCTGCAGGTACGTCAAAAGCAGTTTCTTCTACCAAGGGCACAATCTCCTCAGTGGTATCGCTATCGTCGCAAGAAACGAAGCCAAATAGGGCTAAAACGAGTAACAAGTTCAGTAAATTTGTTTGGGTTTTCATATGCTTTGTTCAATTAAAAATTTAAAGAATGATGTTGGTTGATTAAATAAATTGATAAGGTCTGGTAAATAAGGATACTATTATCTGTTTCTGCCTGGCAATCTCATATTGAGTCCCCCGAAAAGGATTCTGCCGGGCATAGAGGGTTCAAATTCATTGGTGGTGTCAAGTAAGTTATTGGCGCCCAATTCTAGCGTGAGCCAGTCAGAAATATCTTTATTAATGGCCAGGTTCAATTGCACATATCCTTGGGCAAATTCTTGTTCTGTATCTACTACACCGTTGCCATTAAGATCACCTACGCCCCATCGGCCTCTATAGATGCCTCTAAGTGACACATCGAAGCGATGCCTGATGTTGGTATAAAGCAATTTAGCATTGCCTGAATGTCTAGAGCGATTGACCAATCCGCCGTATTCTGATAGCGAGACCGCAAGCGTACGATTTGTACTAGGGTCTCTTCTAAATATTTCTCCATTTTTTATTTTCTCTACATCGCCCACGTTGCGCGAGTCAAGGTACTGGTAGCCCAAGAGAAAAGTGAGGTTATCCAGTATAGAATACCTGAGCTGCAAATCTACTCCTTGGGTAATGACCTCATCTTCATTAAAATAGCTAAATACATTTTGGCCGTTGGTTTTTCTCGCAATCGGAGCGGCATTGATCAAGTTGTCTATTTCATTCCTAAAAGCGTTTACATTTACGGTAAGCTTATCAGTGGGGGTCAATTCTACGCCAAAATTGTAGGCTATGGAGCTTTCTGCCTTTATGGTCTCAATAGTGCTAGGGTCTATCAATACATTGGCGATCAATCCTCTCTCAGTAAACTCGGCCATTTGTTCTTGGGCAATGCTAGAACCAACCACCGCATAGCCCGCGGTAGGATTGGTAAAGTTCAAGAGCAGCTGCCTAAAGTCGGGTGCCTTGTAACCACCGCCTAGCGAGGCCTGTAGTTTTATCCAATCTTTCAATTCATAACCCACGGCCAATTTAGGGCTAAACCTTGAGGCATATTCACTATGTGTATCAAAACGACCGCCTACTACCATGTCTAGTCGCTTGTTAGGGTTGAATTGATATTGAGCGAATCCGTAAGTAGCTCTAAAATTGTTTACATCTGCGTAGCGCGTGGCATCTACGGTCTCTATGGTGTGCCCACCACCTAAAGTGATGATATTTCTATCATTTAAATACCAATCGTACTGTACTTCAGAACGGTTAAAAAGCTGATTAAAGAAGTTTTCGTCATATAGGGCGCCATCGTTCTGATAGGTAAGGGCAGTTTCGGTTTCGTAGCCGGTCGTATAACTTCTTAGCTGTATCCGGTGCTTGTCATTGGGCAAAAGCTCTAGGGTTGGCATCAGGTTCCAATCTTGTCTTTGGCCATTATCGTCTATCCTTACGGTTTCACCATCTAAAATTATGTCGGCTTCGTTTTCTTGAGATTCGGTGTAAAACCTTCCGTTGACACTTAATCGCACTTTATCAGAAAAGCGGTATGCTACTTTCGGATTAAAGGTGTAGGCTTCAAAAGGTGGTGAGGTCATAGAAACACTTTCTTCAGTTAAATCGTATCCTCCAGAAAAAAGTCTATCTACAAACAAACTGGCCGATAGCTTATCGTTTCTGTAGCTGAGCGTAGTGCTCAGGTCTGAGGTATTGAAAGAACGGTACCTGCCTCTTAAGCTCGCATCAAAACCAGAAGTGCCTTCTTTGGTAATGATATTGATCACTCCGGCCATGGCTTCGCTGCCGTACAAGGAGGAAGAAGGCCCTCTAATGATTTCAATCCTTGCAATATTATCTACCGCGATGCGAGAAAGGTCTAAAGTACCTGCTGTGCGGCCAATTACGGGCTCACCATCGATTAAAATCAATATATAATCAGAATCTAAGCCTTGCATTTGCAGACCAGTACCATGATCGCTGGTGATCTGTAGGCCCATTTGTTCTGCCAATACTTCATTAAGGCGTAAAGCGCCCATTTGCTCTACTTGTTCTCCTTGTATCACATCTACTCGTAAGGGAACATCCTCTACATTTCGCGGGGTGCGTGTAGCGGTTACAGTGACCTCATCCAGCTTCTTGTTAGCGTTTGGTAAGGAAATTTGCAATTGAGGGGTAGCGCCCTCCATTAACTCAAAACGCTCCTCAATAGCACTAGCACCTATCCGGCTAATTCTTAATCTGTACTCTCCGGCTTCTAAGCCTTTGATCAAGAAGTTGCCTTTTTCATCTGCGGTAACGCCTTTGTCTGTTCCTATAACAAGTACGTTGGCGTAGCTAGCAGGCTGCCCTCTTTCATCGGTAATCGTTCCTTCAATTTTGAGTGCTTGTGCGCTCAATTCATTACTGAATTGCGATAAAAATAACGCATATAGCATTAGTATTTTTAGTGTAAGTATATTTTTCATCCTTATCTGATTTTTAGTGAATCAGTGGTTTTGAGTAGTAGTAAAATTGATTTTTCCCCTTGTTCAACTTAGAGCTTTTGTTTGCCATACCTCTTTTAGATTGAGCATAGCAAAGGCATTGGTCTCTAAAAAAAGACCTGCTTTAAGCATTGCAATAAGCTGTGTACACGCTGTTATACGCCAGGCTTAAGTAGCACCATTTTAAAAAGTAGCTGTATTTTTACGGCATATATTTATATTCCTGGTTGATGTTAGGGTGGAAGAGGCTAATAAAACTTAGCCTCAATTTCACCTTCTTAGAATTTAATATGACTCTGTCGTTTCCATAGCTGATTTTCAGAAACTATCTTTAGTTTTCTACAAGTCCCCCCTCTAACGCTGGTAATTTGGCAACCAATTCCATCCAATCTTCATTTTGAGGGATGCCCGGCTTTCTCAAACCGAAAAATTGAACGACCAGATCTTTGTTGGCATCGTAAAACTCAACGGAAGTTACAACACCATCTTTTGTAGGTTTTTTAACTACCCATGCATCGTGTAGTAAATCCATTTTTAAGTGCAAGTTAAAGTTAGGGTCCAATACATTGATCCACCTTTCTTTTTTGTCATGACCTCTTTCTAAAAGCCTGATGGTCCTTACGGTGCTTTGGTGGATCTGCAAATTGCCTTTGTTGCCAGCAAATATCATGATCGGTAATTTTTGTTTAGAAGCTTCTTCAAGTATTTGCTGCACACAATTAGGATCTACTTGGTAAGTAAACCTGCCATTGGCCAAAGAAACCGCATCATGCCTATGTGCTTTGTGGTTTTTAAGCATAGGGAAGAAGTCGTGGGTATCTTTTAGATTGGCCCAATCTTGCAGTAAAGCTTCTGAATTGAGTTGCAAGGCATACTCCTCAGGTTCGTAGGTGCTCACTTCCAATTCTTGGCTCTGCTCTTCGGCGGTAAAATCCTTCACCAAATTTTCATAAGCTTCTACATTGCTGTCTTTCTCTAAATAAATTTTGGTGATGGCTTGGCCCTCATGATCAAAAAACTGCAAACTGGTGAGCAGTCTATCGCCTTTTTGTTGTTTTACGGCAAAGCCCGCATGCCAAGACTTTAAGAAAACCCTCGTTTCTATAGGGCCAAGTACTGTTGCCATATGATGGCCTTTTCTTTTAAACACATTTACCTTTTCAAAAGCACCTTTGTGCTCTAAGATGCAAGTGTCGTTTCTTGTGAGTGACATTACTCTGCCCAGCTCAGGAAGTCTTTCGAGTATGGCATCCCATTCGGGTTTTAGCTTTATGGCCTCTTCACCAACCATAGTGGCCAATAATTGGGCTTCGCTAGCATCCACGGCCTTTGCCGCTTCCCTAATGCGGATATTTGGTGATTTTTCCTGTACTTGTTGCCATGCTTTTTTGATTTCGATGGCAGACTTGGTTTCAGTTACTGTGCTCATATGCTATTTGTTTTGTTTTTGCTGAAAAGTTTTCTTTAAAATATTTAGGAACAATGATCTTTCTTCCTTGATTTTCCAAAAGTGTTACCGGATAAGAGAAAGTATCTTCTATGGTTTCTTCTGTTACTACCTCTTCGCTTTTGCCATAAGCTACGGTTTGGCCCAGCTTTAAAAATAAAATCTCATCGGCATACTGCAAGGCAAGATTAAGATCATGCAGTACTGCCAATACACCAATATTACTTCCGCACAGGTCTTTGGCTATGGAAAGCAGGGTATGCTGCTGCGCCAAGTCCAAACTTGAAGTAGGTTCATCTAAAAGCAAGTATTTTGGCAGGTCGGTTTCATGATGCAGCTGTGCCATGACCCTTGCCATTTGTACACGTTGTTTTTCCCCACCAGAAAGCGTCTGATATATCCTGCCCGAAAATCTCTCTAAGGCAGTTTGCCGCATCACTTCTTGTATGATGGCCTCGTTCTCAGCCCTGTTTGTGTTGTGCGGATACCGACCGATTTCTATAACTTGCTCTACCGTAAATGGAAAATTGACAATGGTTTGCTGTGGGAGTATGGCTCTGTTTATAGCCAGTTCTTTTCCTTGGTAATCATCTAAGGGCTTGTAATTCATTACGATTTTACCTGTACTTGGCTTGTCTTCACCGGAGAGACTTTTTAAAAGTGTGGTTTTGCCTGCACCGTTAGGCCCTACCACAGCAGTAAAACAGCCCGGCTTTATCTTTATGGAACAATCGTTCAATATCGACTTTTTACCAATGTACTTGGATATGCCTTTGGTCTCTAGTGTCATATTAATCTTTTTTTCTTACTGTTGATCAGAAGATAAATGAAAAATGGTGTGCCGATAGCAGCGGTTACCACGCCTATGGGCAACTCAGCAGGGGTAACTATAGTTCGCGCTAAAATGTCTGCGGCTAGGAGTAAGGCGGCTCCACCAATGGCAGAAGCTGGCAATACCAATTCATGGTCAGGCGAAAGGCCTACTCTTACAATGTGCGGAACGACCAGGCCAATAAACCCGATAATGCCTGCAAAAGCTACCGAAGTACCCACGACCAAGGCACTCAATAAGATAATGATCAACTTTACCCGCTCTACCGATACCCCTGAGTGAAAAGCTTCCGATTCTCCGAGTGCCATGGCATTAAGGGGACCGGCCAGCTTGATTAAGCCTACACAGGACAATCCTATAATAGGGAAAAGGATGTAAAGCTTGTCCCAAGTGGCTACGCTGAGGTCGCCGAGTGTCCAAAAAGTAAAGGTGCGCAATTGTTGGTCATCTGCATAAAATATGGACAGACCGATAATAGCACTTGCAAAGGCCGATACGGCGACACCTGCTAGTATTACATAAGTTACTTTGGTGCGGCCTTCGTAGTTTCCGATTTTTAGTGTGAAAAAGGTAGCTACCAAGGCCCCACCAAAAGCAAAAAGGGGCAAAAGCCATGAGCTGAGCGTATCTATCAAAGTAGGAGCGATGCCCCCTATAAAAATGATGACTACAACAGCACCAAATGCGGCCCCGCTAGAAACGCCTATAATTCCGGGTTCTACCAACGGATTTCTAAAAAGACCTTGTAAGGCTGCGCCGCTCATGCCAAGTGCCATGCCTATGCATACGGTAAACAGTACCCTTGGCAAGCGTATATCAAAAAGTACGATGCTTTGTGTGGCATCTACTGTCTCGACCAAACCCATTTTGTTCCCAAACAGCGCTAACACCTCTACAGGCGAAATACCTACGGCACCAACAGCTAGGGAAGCAATGATCAATAGGACCAACATGCCCGACATAGCATACAGGGCAAAAGTATGCCTGCCAATATTTAATGTTGCGGCTTTGTAATCCATCATTATTCTGCGTATT
>CAKZMZ010000171.1 GCA_937129345.1 uncultured Thalassovita sp.
CCACAAAAAAGTAAAAGCACAGGGCTTTCACGATGCCTTTATTTCCTATGGAAGAAAGGAAAGCAAAGCCTTTGCCCTAAAATTGCACAACCAACTATCGGCACAAGGCTATGATATTTGGCTCGATCAAGATGATATACCATTGGGGGTAGACTTCCAAGACGAAATCGACAAAGGCATCGCCAATGCCCACAATTTTATTTTTATCATAGCGCCCCATGCCATCAATTCCATTTACTGCCGTAAGGAGATTGAACTGGCCATAAAATACAAAAAGCGGATCATTCCCATTTTGCATGTAGAAGAACAACTAGGGCAATTACACCCAGGTATCGGCAAGATCAATTGGCTGTATATGCGCCAAAAAGTAGATAGAGAGTTGCCTCAAGAAGAATGGCGCGATATAGATGCTTACGATGCGGCCTATCAAGGTTTGGTGAGTTTGCTAGAAAAAGACAAAGCCTATGTACACCAACATACGGTATTGCTCAAAAAAGCGCTAGAGTGGGAAAGCAACCGCCAAGACAGCAAGTTTTTATTGGTGGGCAAAGAGCGTATGCACGCAGAAACTTGGCTGCTTAAGGCCATGCAACAAAAAGAACTGCCTACCCAACCTTCGGACCTGCACTGCGAGTACATCTGCGAAGCGAAAAAAAACGCAGAAAACCTCATGACCGATGTGTTTATCTCCTATGCATCGGAACACAGCGAGCTGCGCGATAGAGTGAAAAATACCCTCAGCAGGCATGCCATTACCACTTGGGTACACAACAAAGACATCCGTTCGGGGCAAGACTTTGCCAAGGCCATAGACGAAGGCATAGAGCAAGCAGACAACTTGGTATTCCTGATCAGCAACCATGCTTTGCAATCTGCTTATTGCTTAAAAGAGTTAGAGTATGCACTTTCTTTGAACAAGCGCATCATTCCTGTATTGATCGAGAAAGACATTAACGTAGAGCAACCGCCCGCATTGGCCAGTTTGCAATACATAGACTTACTCAATGTAGAAGACGAAAGGGTTTTCCAAAGTAAAATACAAGCTTTGGTAGGGCAACTGCAAGACAACAGAAGGTACTACCAACAGCATAAGATATTGCTTACCCAAGCCCTAAAATGGGAGCGCCAAGAACGCAACCACAGCATTTTGCTACGCGGCTATAATTTGCAAAATGCACAAGCCTGGTTAAAAATCGGGAAGAAAAAAGGCAAGCACGGCCCTGTTCGGTTACACGAAGAATTCATCGAGGTAAGTACCAGCCAAAGCGGTCAGCAAAATTTAGAGGTCTTTGTTTCATACAGTAGGACCGATGGAGATTTTGCACGCAAAATTAACGAGCAGCTGCAACTCAACGGAAAGACCACTTGGTTTGATCAAGAAAGCATTGCCACAGGCAGCGATTTCCAAAGAGAAATTGAAAAAGGCATAGAACAGGCCGATAACTTTTTATTCATTATATCGCCTGAGGCTGTGGAGAGTGAATACTGCGCCAACGAGGTGGCGTATGCCAGTCAGTTAAACAAGCGCTTTGTAACCGTTTACTACCGAGATACCGACCCCAAGACCATGCCTCCCGAGTTGGCAGCTGTGCAATGGATCAACTTTAAAGAACTCGATTTCCACTCGGCCTTTAGCCAATTGGTGCGCACGCTCGATACAGACAGGGAACATTTACAGGCACATACCCGCTGGCAAAGGCGCGCCATGGAGTGGCAAGACCACCAAAAAGACAAATCTAGACTTTTGCGGGGCAGCGAATTTGCCTTGGCCGATGCTTGGTTGCAAGAAGCCTTAGAAAAACAGAAAAAGCCCGTTCCTACCGAATTACAAGAAACCTTTATTAAAGAAAGTGGCAAGGCCATTATCGCGGCGCAGCAAAAGGAACACAAGGTAAACCAAAGACTTAAATTATTTTTGGTAGCCTCAATATTGGCTTTATTGGCTGCTTTAGGTGGTATCTACTACGCATGGACAAAAAGTGTGGAGGCCAAAGAAAGCGAGCGTATAGCAAGAGATCATGAGACTGAGGCAAAGTTAAAGGAGGCCAAGGCTTTACAGGCAGAAAAAGAAGCGCGTAGGGCAGAAGAGCAAGCTTTAAAGGCGGCAGAGATGGAAAAATTGGCCCAGCAAAGGACCAAGGAAACCTTACAAGAATTGCAGTTAAAGGAAGTAGCTTTAGAAAAGGCGCTAGAAGATGCTAGGCGTAATGGCAGAATTGCCGAGGAAAACGCCTTAGAAGCAGAAATAAGCCGGGTCAAAGCAGAGATTGAGGCGCTGCACATGAAAAACTTCTCTAAGGTGATACGCTTGGCAAAGCAAGACCCTACTTTGGCCATTTCAGCCTTGCAGTTGATCAATAAAAAAGCCAATAAAGACGAGTTTACAGATTTTATTTACAACATCTTTTCTGGCAATTCTCTTTACAGCCAAAATTTAACCCACCACCAAGACAGGATCTACGCATTGGCCACCTCGCCCAACGGTGGGTACGTTATTAGCGGAGGCAGGGACAAAGCTGCAAGAGTTTGGGATAGAGAAGGAAACTTATTGCTCACATTTAACGGGCATGACAAGACTGTATTCAGCCTTGCTTTTGATGCCTCTTCCAATACCATTTTTTCGGGCAGCTATGATAAAACAGCCAAACTATGGGATTTAAAAGGAAATGTACTGCTTACCCTAGAGCATGAAAGATCTGTATGGTCAGTAGCCGTTTCTCCCGATGGTGCGTACCTAGCCACTGGTCTTTCAGACAGTCTTTCTTTTATTTGGGATAAGTCAGGAAATTTGCAGACTACGCTGCCCACAAAAGATGATACTTACAGCATTTCATTCTCTAAAGACGGCAAACATGTGCTCACTGCTAGTGGTAAAACCGCTCAGCTATGGGATTTAGAAGGTAACTTGATCAAGCAATACGCACATGACAAAACCGTTTACAAGGCCGTTTTCTCGCCTGATGGGCAAAAGGTACTCACCGGCAGTTGGGATAGAACTTCAAAGCTTTGGAGTTTGGAGGGTATCCTGCTTCAAACATTTGATTCAGACTATACTTATAGTGTAGATTTTGCACCTAACGGGGAAGAGGTCCTTACTTCGGGTTTGGATAAAGAAGTGAAGATTTGGGGCTTGAACGGTCAATTA
>CAKZMZ010000172.1 GCA_937129345.1 uncultured Thalassovita sp.
CACATTCGGGATTTCAATAGCAATCGATTTCATAAGAATGGTATTTTTTTGTCATTTAAAAAACTGCAATGTTTTGTGTTTAGAACTCTTAAAAAAATGTCCTCCAAGTTCAAAATAATAGACAGATCCAAAACCCTGCAATTGATTTTAGCATTTCTTGCAACTTTAGAAAACCAATTACGATACCAATTATTACTATATTGATTATCAGATAGATAAGGTTAATTATTTAAACTGATATTGTGCGCTTGCGGGCAAATCTGTTCGCTCTAGTACAATCTAAGAAGCGTTTGTTTGCGCTCATAAAAGCGATTTTACAGTTTATCGCAATAATTCGACAATTCACGCTCAATATCTAAAACATTATGAGGTTTTTTTAATTGATTAAGATTGAAATGTTAGTATCAATTAATTTTTTTAACCGCTATGATCAAATCAAACAGTCTCTTAAGAATACTGTTTTTAGCTTTTCTTTTTACTATTCCATTTTCTAACCTCTTTGCACAATCGGATTTTACCATTAGTGGCTACATAAAAGACCAAGCCTCGGGCGAAACTCTAATTGGTGCTGCTGTTTACATCGAAGAATTGGAGACGGGCACTGTCTCTAATGTGTACGGATTTTATTCTATATCAATGCCGGCAGGTGATTATACTGTATCTTATAGGTACGTTGGGTATGAGACGATTACAGAAAAAATTTCTCTGGATAGTAATATAAAGAAAGACATTGAGCTCAACGAAGAGAACGAAGAGTTAGAAGAAGTAACCATTACTGCAGAGGCGGAAGATGCCAATGTATCTAGTGTAGAAATGAGCGTAAACAAGCTCGACATTAAAACGATACAGCAAATACCAAGTCTTTTGGGCGAGGCAGACATTATCAGAAGCATTCAGCTTTTGCCAGGTGTAAGTACGGTTGGCGAGGGTGCTTCGGGTTTTAACGTGCGCGGTGGCGGTGTTGGGCAGAACTTGGTTTTGTTAGATGAAGCCCCTGTTTACAACTCCTCTCACTTATTGGGTTTCTTCTCAGTATTTAATCCGGATGCGGTAAAAGATGTAAAACTTTTAAAAGGTGGGATTCCTGCACAGTATGGCGGTAGGCTTTCCTCTATTTTAGATGTACGCATGAAAGAGGGTAATATAAAGAAGTTCTCAGCTTCGGGCGGCGTAGGTACCATTTTTAGTAGGCTTACGCTAGAAGGGCCAATAGTAAAAGAAAAAGGTTCTTTTGTTGTGGCAGGTAGGCGTTCTTATGCAGATGTTTTGGCAGCACCTTTTATTGCCAACACTTCCTTCTCAGATTCAAAACTCTACTTTTACGATCTTACCTTAAAGGGCAATTATAAAATCAATGATAAAAACCGAATTTTCCTTTCTGGTTATTTAGGAAGGGACGTTTTTAAATTTGATGGAGACCAAGGTTTTTCTTGGGGAAATACAACGACAACTTTTAGGTGGAACCACCTCTTTAATGATCGCTTATTTTCTAATCTCACTGTATTCTTTAGCGATTATGACTATGAAATTAAGTTTGGGGAAGATGAAGACGTTTTTGAGTGGAATTCACGGATATTGAACTACAGTGTAAAGCCTGAGTTTACCTATTACCTCAACCCTAAAAATGAGCTTACTTTTGGTGGGCAAGCCATCTTGTATGATTTTGAACCAGCTACCACTCAGGCCATTTCTGCAGGTGAGATCAGCAGCATAACATTAGATAATAAATACGCTTTGGAAAGCGCGATTTACTTGGCTAACCAACAGACCATATCAGAAAAAATAAGTTTACAGTACGGTTTGCGTTTCAGCATGTTCAATTACATGGGTCCAGGATCCGCCTACGAATATTTTGATGATGTAACGCCCGGCTTAAGGCGGGGAGTGGCTTCAGAAGAAGTATTTGACCGATGGGAAACCATAGAGACCTATACCAACTTCGAGCCTCGGTTTAGCATGAAATACCAACTAGATGCTACTTCTTCAATCAAAGCGAGCTATAACAGAACCGCGCAGTACATT
>CAKZMZ010000173.1 GCA_937129345.1 uncultured Thalassovita sp.
TGTTTGGGTAAAATCATTGGTGGTGGTATGCCTGTAGGTGCCTACGGAGGTAGAAAAGAATTAATGGAGTTTGTTTCCCCAACAGGGCCTGTGTATCAGGCGGGCACTTTATCTGGCAACCCCATAGCTATGGCTGCAGGCCACGCCATGCTCAAGCATCTCAATGAAAATAAGGCCATTTATAAGCAGTTAGATAATATTTCGAATGCCATAAAAGAAGGCTACCAAGACAATCTCAAGAACCTTGGGCTAAATTATACCATTAATCAATGTGGTTCTATGGTCAATATGTTTTTTACAGATCAGCCTGTAAATAATTTTGAAGATGCAAAAAATGCCGATATAGAGAAATTTAAGGCGTTTTTCCATGGCCACTTGCAAAGAGGAATTTATTTGCCCCCATCTGCTTTTGAAAGTTATTTCTTATCTATTTCCCTATCAGAAAGCGATATAGAAAAAGTGGTTAGAGCACATTATGAGGTGTTAAAAGAAATGCATGCTTGATGATTTGCCAGCCATTGTTGTACTAATATTATTGGCATAAAAGAAAAGTTGTTTTTGTGGAGCTGTTGAGTTGAATTTCCCCTTAACTTTTCAGCTTCGCATTTTAATATTGCATTAAGAACTTGTTCACTTTTCCTTTAAATCGATTTCGTTTTTAATTACAATATAGCCCAAAGGCAGGTGTTATCTATAAAATGATTTTTTAAGCTATGACAAAGAAAAATTTTAAGAGCGCCACGCAAGATATTTTCGGGGAATACAAAGAGCCAAAAGCACCTTCAGAACAACAAGTAAATGAAGAAGAAAAGTATGAATTATTTCTTCTTTCCATCAAAAAACAGCATTTAGAGCAACTAAAGAAGAAAGCTAACGATACTGATCAAGAAGTGAAAGATGTGCTCAACGCTATTTTAGATGAAGCGCTAAAAGCTTAATCTAGTAGTATTGGTTTTTCTAAATCTTCATTGTTAATCAGTAGCTTACCCTATAATATCCTAAAAAGTTAGACTCTATTTGAGAGGTGTCGTATATGCCACAAGGATAATTCTGCCCTAGAAAACCTATACCAAGTCCGGCGCCTGCAGAGTTTCCCGAGCCTAGATAAAACAGACCAATATTTCCTGGTGAACCTTCAAAAAACATTAAATCGCCTGGCTTTGGACTGTCGGTTTTTTCTAATTTTTCCATGATGACCTCAGACAAAAAGCGGTTCTTTTCATCTTGAATATCTTGACCAGCAAAACCGAGTACGTATTTAATGAATTCTGGACTATCAAAACCATAGGCGGGTGAGTGTCCGCCAAGTCTAAACCTGAACTTTCTCAATGCTAGCAATGAGGCCGTAGTAACTGCTGTTTTGGCATTACCGGCAGGCATACCCGCTATAATATCGGCAACAACTTGGGCATCTACCCCATTGTGCAAAAGCGAGGTTTCTTCTTTTTCGAGAATCTGGTCCATTTGGGTAAACATTGAGGCGAGCTCTACTTCTCCACCACTACCTTTTGAAAGTACTAGCAATTGCTGCTCTAGTGATACTTTTTCCTCTTGAAGTTTGGTAACCTGCTCGTTTAAAGTAGCATTTGCTGTTTTAGTCTCTTGCCACTTGTAGAGTAAAAAGAAAAGAATAATAATCAGTATCACCAAAAAAACCAATAAAGCGATGAACGATAACTTTGATAATTTTACCGAATTGTCTTTTTTTTCTGTTGTTGATTCCATGAAGGCTAGACTAGTTTAAAAAATAATTAGCTGAAGTATATTCCTTAAATAAACTTAAAAATCTACAAACTACCAATTTGCATAACAGGTAATAACGTTGCCTTTTTATTTTGGTAGTCTTTCATATTTTTAAGAATCTGATCTAATAGTTGTATGGCAGAAATAATATGAGGCCCTTTATTAAGCATAACGCATTCTGCTCTTTGGGACATTGTAGCATCGGTAATCTCTGCCCTTGAAGGTATACCTTTTTTTGCTAGATTATCCAATACTTGGGTAGCCCAGATAACAGGAATATGGGCGGCCTGGCAAATTGAAAGGATTTCTTCTTGTATACGTCCCATATTTTCCCAACCACATTCAATAGCGAGGTCTCCACGTGCGATCATCACCCCTACGGGATAGTTCTGCATGGCCTGTAGCAAAATTTCTGTAAGGTGGTTAAAACCAGATTGGGTCTCTATTTTTAAAATCAGCCCCAATTCTTCTGCTTTTAGGTTATTTAACTCAGATTGAAGTTCTGTTACATCAGAAGGTTTATTTACAAAAGATAGATTAACTATATCTGCGTATTTAGCCACAAAAGGCAAATCTTGTTTATCTTTTTCGGTAAGTCCGCTGATTTCCAAATTGCTATCGGGAAAGTTAATACCCTTGTCGGCCTTTAGGTTACTGCCACTCTCTTTTGCATGTGTGATCAACACCAAAATTCTCTCTGGATATACTTCCTTTATAATGCCTCCAATTTTACCGTCGTCAAACAAAATACGTTCATTTTCTTTAACTGACTCAAATACCTCTTTTGAAGTGCAAGAAATGATGGCGTGTTTTATTAAGCCTTCTTTATCGTCGTATTCTGCAGGTTTACCTAAAACTTGCGCACTGGTAACCCAAAGAAAATCACCCGTATTTAAGACGACACCTTGCTCTACAGCAGGCAGTTCTCCTATTTCTGACTTTTTTTCACTACAAGATACTTTTAGTCCTTTTTCTACATAAGTAGTTGCATTTACCTTACAATACTTGTTGCCATTGGCGTCTTTAAATACTTTTAAAGTACGCGACTTGCCTCTTGTATCTGTCAATAGTATTTCTTGCCCTTCTTGCAAATAATCGTAAAAAGCACGTTGTAGTGGCAGACAAAGTTCACCATCCTTTTCGACAATATGATCGGTAACAAGCCGCACCTTTAAGGCTTTTTCTATTCTTCCGTAGACATTTTTTTCGGGTTTGAAACGCCTTACTTTTGGCCCGGGTTCGATCTGTCCTGTCCTTATTTTTGGCCCACCCAAATCCATACTTATTTTGCAGTTCTTTCTTAATTTTTTACTAGCCGACTTTATGTTTTCCACCATTTTTTCCCATTCCATCGTGCTGTCGTGTGCACAGTTTATCCTAGCTGTATTCATGCCTGCAGCTAATAAGTCTTCAGCTAATTGAGAGTTTTGCGCAGCGGCTTGTGGTTGGGTCACCATAATCCTCACACGCCTACCCGGAGTTCTATAGCCTAATAGAGCCTTAGCATTGCGTGACAAAAGGTTTTCTCCCTTTTTAAATGATACTTTTGTAGAGGCGATAGAGATTTTCTTCTCTTCTATAAGGCTTTTCAAAATAGACCTGTTCATGCGCATACTAGCCATGACATGTGCCTCTGCCTTACCTAAGCGCGACAAACCAAGATGGGCCAAGGCAATTTGTAATTCTCTTATGTCGTACAGCCGCAGCGTTCTATAATGGATGAGATTAATTGCACTGTTTCTGTACTTTGGATGCACACTTTCAATCTCATTAGCATATTTTTCGGCCATGTTTTTGGCATGTTCAATCATTTTATCCAATAGCGAAATCATTTCTTTAATTTCGCTCTTTTTTATTTTCATAATTCAAGTAGTTTTTTTAATAGTTTGCGATAAAATTTAGATATGCTAAAAACTGGTATTAAGAATCAGAAAAGCCTTACTATCACTAAGTTATGATAAAAAATTAAAGGTCAAAATCTAAATAAATATAGGTGCGGCGATTGGCTTATATTAGTCTAATCTTTTTTAAACAATCCAAAAACTCTTTTTCTTGATTGAGAATTTTACACTGGATAGGTAAAAAATAATAAGGTACTTTCTGGTCGCCGACCAATAATTCGTTGAGTTTTACCATGTCTTTTTCAGTGGTAAGTACTACTGTGTCTTCCTGATTTACAGAATCAAAATAAGTCCTGATTTGTGCTATATGCTTTTCTGAATAGTTAATGTGATCGGCAAATTCAAAATGTTTTAGTAATGTGTATTGGCTCATTACATAACTAAGCAGATATTTAGAGTTAGCGATTCCGGTAACCAAGATTACTTTTTTTATTGTTTGCACTGCATCACCAGAAAAAATTTGAGGTGGCTGATATTGATACTTGCTAAAAAAGACTGGAGCAGACGAATAGGCCCCAATTTCTGATTTTATGTTATGGGCCTCTTCTTCAGAAATGTGTTCGGGAGTTTTGGAGACTATGACCATATCTGCTCTTTTGGCGCCTTGCCTAGCTTCTCTAAGTCGCCCTGCAGGTAATAAAAAATCCTTGTAAAAAGGTCTATTATAGTCACAGAGCAAAATATTTATGTTTGGTTTTACTTTTCTGTGTTGAAAGGCATCATCCAATAAAATGGTATCTGTTTCGGGAAACTCCTGTAGCAAAAAAGGGATGCCTACAATTCTTTCTTCGCAAACTGCCACAGGTATTTTGCTACCGAGAGCGCGATAAAGCTGTAAAGGTTCATCGCCGATATCATGACTTGAGCTATTTTGATCGGCCAATAAAAAACCTTTTGTACTTCTACCGTATCCCCTGCTCAATATTGCCACTTTGCGACCAAAAATATTGGAATAGATCTCGGTGAGCATGGCAACATGTGGCGTCTTGCCTGTACCGCCCACAGTTAGATTTCCTATATTTACAACCAAAACATCAAAAGAGATGGATTTTTTCTGTCCTACATCATAGAGTCTGTTTCGCCATCTGGTAATTAAATCATACATAATGGCAAATGGGAACAAAAACAGTTTGAGCAACAATTTTAATATAGGCATAAAAAAAGCTTACAAAAAGAAGTTTTAAATCTTTTGTAAGCAATCTTAATGATTTATATTGAAATTAAAGCTATACCCTGAGTGCTGATTTCATTTTCATAAAGGCCAATATCTTCTCTATATCTTCTATACTAAACTCTACTGTGGCAACTACATTTCGCTTTTTTTGCTTGCCCTTTAAAGACTGTTTCGCCCTCAATTGAAGGTGAAAACTTTCAGGGTCTTTACTCTCAAAAACTCTGATACAGTTCATGTTATCGAAATTGATTTCCTCGAAATTGACCAGTTCCCTGTGATCAATAGCAGTTATGTATAAATTGCCTTCTATTTCTCTAAACTCCATAATAAAGCGTACTGTAATAATTTTATATACATCAAAAGTGTAAAGGCATATAAAATAAAGGAAGTAACTATCTGCCTAAATCAATTTAAAAACTGTTCTAAATCTGTTAAGGCAGTGCTTGTACCGTTATTTCATATAAATACTAAAGAAGGCTCAAGAATTTTATTATTTAGCATCCTATAATTTTATGCCTGAGGCAGATAGTATTTTACATTTTCTTTGGTTATCACATCTAGAGGTAGATATAAAAGGTCATTTACTTCTTTCTTGAGTACCAAGAAATCAACAAAACTCTCTATAGATTGATAACCCTGCCTATATGCATTTTGGTTGATGATAAAGTCAATTACGCCTTTATTGAGATAGGAAATGTTTTCTTCGATCAAATCGAAGCCTACGAGTAATTTGTCTTGTAGGCCAACACCTTCTAAGTAAGCGGCCACTTCATAAGCTTTTGAGGTCGTAACAAAAAAAGCTTTGATGTCTTGGTAATTGTCTAGCAGCGCGTCGAGATGATTCACCAAGTTTTCGTTTATGGGCGATTTAATGTTTACTGCTAAAATTCTTTGTCTGCCCTCTTGCTGTTCGAAATAATCTTTAAATCCCTCTTCCTTTCTCATAAGATGTGCAGAGTTTTCCAAATCATCTGCCAAATGTAAAAGCAAGATTTCTCCTGGATCCAACCTAAGACCTGTAGATAAAAGATGTGCGCCTAACCTGCCAGATTGATAGGAATCTTGCCCAATAAAACTCAGTTTTGGCACTTCTTTTATATTGGTATTGAATAATACCAGGGGTAGGTTTTCTTCTCCACACTTTTTAGCAAAAGGCAAATATTGCTGAAAAAAAAGCGGTGCAACAATTACCCCATCAAACTTCTTTGAGAAAATACGTTCGCTAGTATCAGCAAAAGATTGTACTTCATTCTGATTGTAAATAAATTTCTCAATCGTAATTCCATGGGAATTGTAATCAGCAGCAGCGGCTTCCAAACCTTTCTGAGGGGCACTCCAATAAGGATCGAGCGCCGGGTCGGGCATCAATACAGCAAGGGTGTAATTCTTATTGGCACCCAAGGCACGTGCTATAAAATTGGGCTGGTAGTTTAAAGCCTCAATTACCTCAAGTACCTTTTTTTCCGCCACAGGAGAAACCCTGCCCCTCTTGTGCAATACACGATCCACTGTACCTGTAGAAACTCCTGCCTTCTCCGCGATGTCTTTTATTCTAATGTTGGTCTTTCCCAAAATCGTTTCTTTAAAAAGCCACAAATTTAAAGCTGCAGAATACAGATCAGCTCCGATTATAACCCTAATTTAAGCAGCAATTGCTCCAATGTTACAACAAAATTAAGATTTAAAGAAATATTTAAAAATTTTGCGTGTGCGCCCACACATTCAAAATAATTTGCCTATATTTGCTATGAAGCAAAAAATGAATAAGAAGTCATCCCATAAAATCTCCAATATATGACAAACCACATCAATTTCTCCGAACGCTCACTAGAGAAAATCCCTGTTAGCATTTTCGAAAATGTACAAGAAGGCGCTGTATTCGCAGCAAGAAAAATTGCCGAACTGATTCAAGATAAACAGCAAAAGGGAGAATGGGCCGTTTTAGGCTTGGCCACAGGCTCTTCTCCTATAGAGGTATATAAAGAGCTAGTTAGATTACATCAAGAAGAAAACTTAAGCTTTGAAAATGTAGTCACTTTCAATCTTGATGAGTACTACCCTATGCAGCCAGATGCGCTTCAAAGCTATGTTTATTTTATGCATGAGCACCTCTTTGACCATGTAAACATTAAACCAGAAAACATCAACATTCCTGATGGCACGCTTCCTATACAAGACGTAAAACAATATTGTCAAGATTATGACAAGAAAATAGAAAGCTATGGTGGATTAGACCTGCAATTATTGGGTATAGGAAGAACAGGTCATATTGGATTTAATGAGCCAGGTTCCAAACTAGATTCTGTTACAAGACTCGTAAAATTGGACCATCTTACAATTACAGATGCCACCAAAGATTTTATTAAAGAAGAATACGTGCCTTCTAGAGCCATTACCATGGGTGTAGGCACTATCATGAAAGCAAAGAAAATCTACTTACTTGCATGGGGTGAGGCCAAATCCAAAATAGTAAAAGAAGCTGTAGAAGGCGAACCTAGTGATGATGTACCTGCTTCATTTCTTCAATTTCATGAAAATACCGACGTAATCATTGATAATTGGGGAGCTTTAGAATTAAGCAAGATAAAAACACCGTGGCTGGTTGGTATGTGCAATTGGAACGATGAATTGATAAGAAGGGCAGTAATATGGCTGAGCGAAAAAGCAGAAAAACCCATACTCAAATTGACAGATGACGATTACAAGGATTGGGAATTGAGAGACTTATTAGTTGAGGCAGGTCCTGCTTATAATATTAACATTAAAGTATTCAATCATTTGCAGCATACCATAACAGGCTGGCCCGGAGGTAAGCCAAACTCAGATGACTCTAATAGACCGGAAAGAGCGAATCCTGCAAAAAAACGCTCACTTATATTTAGTCCACACCCTGATGATGATGTAATCTCCATGGGCGGAACCTTAATAAGGTTGGTCGATCATGGTCATGAAGTGCATGTAGCCTATCAAACATCAGGAAACATAGCTGTGTTTGATGATGATGCCAGAAGGTTTGCAGACTTTATGTTAGATGCAGCCAAAGCTATGGATTTAAATCCACAAGGTACGACTAATGTCTACAAGAAGGTGATCGATTTTTTAAAGGACAAAAAATTGGGTGAAGAGGACATTCCTGAATTGCGTAAAATAAAAGGCTTGATAAGAAAAGGAGAAGCATTAGCCGCCTGTCGGTTTTGTGGAGTAGAAGAGCCCAATGCACATTTTCTCAATATGCCATTTTATGAAACCGGCCAAGTAAGGAAAAAGCCCATAGGCGAAGAAGATATAAATATTATTGTAGAGCTGCTTCAGGAAGTAAAGCCGCACCAAATATTTGCCGCCGGAGATCTGAGAGACCCGCATGGTACGCACAAAGTTTGTTTAGATGCTATTTTTGCAGCCATAGAACAACTGAAGAATGAAAGTTGGATGAAAGACTGCTTTGTTTGGTTATACAGAGGTGCATGGCACGAATGGCAGATTGATGAGATAGAAATGGCCGTTCCGATAAGCCCTGAAGAGCTTTTGAGAAAAAGAAAGGCGATTTTTAAACATCAGTCTCAAAAAGACACGCCTGTTTTCCCTGGCAATGATTCAAGAGAGTTTTGGGAAAGAGCAGAAGACAGAAACAGAGATACGGCCAAAACTTATGACAGGCTAGGGCTTACAGAGTATGAGGCCATAGAGGCATTTGTAAGGTATAAATTTGATTGAGTCAGAGTAAACAAGACTTCTTTATAAAGTCTCCCTACATAATCGGTTTTGTGTAGGGATTTTTATTTGCTACAAAAAATAATTAAGCATACTCAACTAAATAATCTACATTACATCAGAATATTTGAGAACTAATTTGCATAAAAAAAGGGCTTATTAACAATTGAATGGTAACAATATTATTAAACTATCGGTAATAATTCTTAATTTTAACACATATTTGCGAATCTTGAGGCCAACACTAAACGACTAAAATTCAAAAAATCTAGAAACTAAATTTTTTTAATTTATGAAAGATAAATTACTGATAATAGCACTTGTGCTTTTGATTTCGCATCAATCACATTCACAATTTACAAGATGGAGTTTGTCAGGAGGATTGGGGATTGCATCTTATGCAGGCGATTTAGATGGTACTGGAATTAGCAATGCAAAACCAGCATTTAATCTTGAAGCTTGGTACAAACTACACGAAAATATTCAATTAAAAGCAGGAACCAGCCTGTATCAACTTGCAGCTAATGACCATGTGGCATCTAGGAATAGAAGTTTTAGGGCCAATCATTACGAGATTTATGCAGCAGCCATGATAGTATTCCCTAAAGACCGTTTCGATTTCTTTTCATACATAGGGGGAGGTATTACAAAAGTTGACCCTGAAGGCATAAGTCCAGGTTGGATAGCTGATTTACCCGTATATGATATTGAAGGGCAAGAAATGGAAAGAACTGCCTTGATAATGCCTGTAGGTATTGGATTAAGATATAAAGTAACCCCAACTTTCGCAATTGTATTAGATGGAGGATATAGGTTAACTAATACAGACTACCTAGATGGTGTAAGCAGGTTCAATATCCCTGTAAATGAATTGAGTAGAGCAGCAATAAGCTATCATAACAATGTTAGAGCTGTTGATTTGGATCCCAATGCAAGTGATAATGCTGTTTTTAGAGGTGGCAACCCAGACATGAACGATTTGTATGGCATATTTTCTATCAAACTACAATACATCATACCATCTTCAGGAATGAACCTTAACAATGCCCTTCCTAGATTGAGGTAAGAGCATTAAGAATCATCAGATAGAGCACAATGAATTAAAATTCACTGTGCTCTATTTTTTTTGCCCTACTTATTTCTAAAAGTTTTTCTTTCGATAGAGGCTTAACTATATAACCGCTTACAAGTTCATGCTTAGCTGCTGTATCAAAATCTTTGCTGTATACAGATGATGAAAGTATATAAAGCTTGGTGGTCTCTTTAGAAATGCCCGGTATGGCCTCAAACCTTTTCAAAAAATCCCATCCATTCATCAATGGCATATTAATGTCCAATAAAATCATATCCGGAACTGCCTTTCCTCTAGATATGCAAGTATCAATAAACGTCAAAGCCTCCCTGGCATTATCATAAGAATTAATCTCCTCAGCAACCTTGCACTGCTCTAATAATTTCTGACTTATGAAATTGCTAATTTCGTCATCATCAATAATCAATACTTTTTTGTAAATGTAATCCATAGACATAGTTTTTATTTTAGACTACTGAACATTTACAAATCTTATTCACATAAGAAATACAATTCTGTTTCATTGAGTAGTGAAAATACGTATGTAACTTATATTCATAATCAAGTAAATTTTATTTTCGAGGTGAGCCCAACACAAATATTACTTTACCAAAAGTGTGCTTTGCTTTGCCAATATCCCAAGTGTAATTTTTTTCGCTATCTGCCAATTTTACCATTCTATTTAAAGTTGGTGTTCTATAAACTTTTAAGGCGGACATCCAGCCGTCCCAGACAATGGCAAAAGGCAATACAGGTATAAGATAAGAGAAAAAAAACACCTTTAAATTGAATGATTTAGTAAAAGGAATGATAAAAAAAAGTCCTATAATTAAGAAAAATGACTGTATTAGAATAGTAAGTGCATTTGTATCCAAGGGTTCCATAATAGCAATAGGCTGTCTGTTTTTGACCGACTTCTGTAATAGCCTAGTAGCATTGAGTGGGCTTAAATGATGAAAAGCGTTAAAAACTGTCCAAAAACCCGAAAGTTTAGATAAGTCTTTGGTCACATCAACAGGTGTTGCCAAATAATTAATTTCCCGATTGCTTTTTAATACCAATGCTTTATAAGCAAGTAAATTTGGATACTTGTCAGTAAGCGTGGCGCTAAATGGCTTATTACCATATATGCGTTTGTAATGTTTTCTTAATTGCAAAATAGCGCCTCCCCCGCCCGAACATAGATCAGTGAAATGAAAAATATTTAAACGATGAGCAATAGAGAAAAGCTTGGGGTACACCTCCTTAAAGACATCAAAGCGTGCCATTATAATCTGTAAAAAATCTGTCTGCACATTTCTAAAAGATTCAGGATACCAGCTAAAATCTTCAAACTCGAACAAAAACTTTCTTAACATGGTAAAAATTTCTCTTTTGGTTCTAAATCTTAAATAAGCTACCTATCTGAATCAATTTATTGTAGACAAAAATTGCATAAAGCGTCACAATGATTTTAATTTATGATTTTTGTGATTTATAACAGCGTAAATTTACTACTACCAAACAACATAATATGGATCAAGAAGATAAACCCTACATCAAACCTTCAGAAAAAGTAACTGAACTTACTTTAAGAGCCGTTCTTATAGGTGCAATCTTGTCAATAGTACTTTCTGCTGCCAATGCTTATTTTGGATTATTTGCAGGCATGACCGTATCTGCCTCTATTCCTGCAGCAGTAATCTCGATGGCAGTATTAAAAGCTTTTAAAAACTCCAGTATTTTAGAAAACAACTTAGTACAAACTGCTGCATCTGCAGGTGAATCTTTGGCTGCTGGAGTCATCTTTACCATTCCTGCACTTGTTTTAATGGGTTATTGGCAAGATTTCAATTACATCGAAACCACCCTTGTGGCTCTGGCTGGTGGCGTGCTCGGTATTTTATTTACCATTCCCTTGAGACAAGCCCTTATTGTTAAAGAAAAATTAAAATTCCCCGAAGGCATCGCTACTTCTGAAGTATTAAAAACGGGTGAGTCTGCTGGTGGCTTCATTAAATATCTTGTGTATGGTGGCTTGATCGGAGGATTGTTCAAGTTAGGGGAAGGCGCCATGAAATTATGGAATGGCGTTTTCGAAAACGGTGTCATATTACAGAAAAAAGCCTTTCTTTATTTCGGCATGAACCTATCTCCCGCATTGGTAGCAGTAGGCTATATTGTCGGTTTAAACATTGCTTTTCTCATATTTCTGGGTGGCGCGATAAGCTGGTACTTTGCCATCCCTATACATGTATTTATTAATGGTGCTCCGGAGGGTGTAAGTGCTGTAGAAGTAGGTTACACTGTTTGGAATGATCAAATAAGGTACTTGGGTGTAGGCGCCATGATTGTTGGTGGCTTATGGGCTTTAATCAGTATCAGAAACTCCCTTGGCACTGCTTTTCAGTCTGGTTTGGCTGCATTTAAAAAGCAAAAAACTCCATTTAAAGATAAATTACGCACAGAGCTAGATACTCCTATGTCTTGGGTAATTATAGGTATAGGTGTAATGGTCGTACCAATTTTTCTGATTTACCTTAGGGAGATACAACAAATAGGCATTACCGCTACTATGGCCGTACTCATGGTTATCGCTGGATTTCTATTTTCTTCGGTAGCAGGATATATGGCAGGTTTGGTAGGTAGTTCTAACAATCCGATTTCTGGGGTAACCATTGCCACAATTTTATCTGCTGCTTTGTTGTTGGCATTGCTAATGGGTACCGGAGAACCTGCAAGAGGCGCCGCTGGCGCAATTTTGATAGGCGCTGTTGTTTGCTGTGCAGCTGCAATTGCTGGGGATAATATGCAAGATTTAAAAGCAGGACATATACTAGGCTCAACTCCTTACAAGCAACAAATAATGCAGGTGGTT
>CAKZMZ010000174.1 GCA_937129345.1 uncultured Thalassovita sp.
AAATGTTGATACTGAGCAAATTAACTATTTGAAATATTTCCGAGATTTATTTAATGCTGATATTCATTTGCTAAAAGTAATTACACCGAGTTTATTCTCTACTACCAAAGAATTAAGACCAGTAATGGAAAATTTTGCAAAAGAGGCAGGCCTTGATGAGGCAACGTACCATATCATTAATGCACATAGTGTAGAAGAGGGGGTGCTTGATTTTACCGATCTCAATAAGGCTGATCTTATTATTAAGAGTGAGCATTCACATTCAGCACTTACCAAGTGGTTTTACAGTAGTGCTATTGAATCTCTGGCCATACATGCCAATGTACCCGTTATAACAATTTAGATAGTTAGTACAAAGACAATATTCAATGATTAAATCCGACTACTGATTGAGGGTGTTCCCCATAAGATCCCCCTCTAGATTTAACTATTGCTAAATCCAGAGGGGGATCTCACAAAAAAAATGTATTGTCGGTTACATATAAGCTGCAAGAAAAAAAGGTGATGTCATTATTGCAAAAAACAATATAAAAGACGGCTAGTAAATGCTTCCCCACAATTGGTCTCCGTCACGCACATAGCGGATTTTTTGGTTTTCTTTTTTTCTTAATCCTGCTAAAAAGCAAAATCTCAAAGGTTTAGCAATATCATAAATATACGTAAACCTGTCGTTCAAGCCTGAAATCCATATCGTTTATAGGTTTTAGTGTCGTTTTTTACATACAGTTTCTTCAATGATCTCCGCTTTCTATTCTTTTTGAATTCGTTTTATATACTGATCATATTTTCCAATTGATTCATAATCCATGCCGTAGGGTAAGCACAAAAAACTCCTCTAACTAGTAGGTTAAAGTATTGTACCCATTTGCTTGTAACTGAAGCATACGTACCGAGGCTGTTGGGGTAACATCGAGGCCTTCAAAAAGCGTATCTTCCGCTACACCTAATTTTTCCATGGCAACGCTGCATACGCTTACTTTGACTTTTCCCTTATATTTTTGAAAAAATGCTTCCAGTTCAGAATTTTTTACCAATTGGGTAACCACCTTACCTTTCACCACAATTTCATAATCTTCTATTACAACACCGTTTTCAATGAGCAAATCATACATACTTAGTACTCCCTTAAAATGCCTTTCCGTAGTAAGTACAAAAGCATATTTAGGTGTTTTTTGTAAGTCTGTAACAACTTGTTGGTCTAATTTTTTTTGACCGTTGGCTACTGTTACAGTAGCAGCCATTACCATAATGATTAATAGGGTTCGAAAAATATTGCTCATGAATTCTGTTTTTAAGTACATATTAGTTCATCTAAAAATACCGAATTAAATTATAATTCCTTAGTCATGAGAAAAATTATAGCACAGTATTTTGCTTTTGGATAGAACCGTTTACCTCGATTGTAGGGCGTTTTTCCTCATCATTTTTATAACTCTATAAATCACGTATCCGATTATTATATGCCATAGATTTGATTCTATGTAATGTTTATTTCACTTGAAAAGTATAACAGCGTTTCAGTTCAAAAGTATACCAATATGGACGATAAGGAACGCTCTATTTATGAAGATAGCCTTTATGTTTAGTTAGCAAGATAGGCTTGAGATAGTGCAAGCCTTAATGAACCATTTCAATTTTTTCCTTTTACCTCTTTGCTGCTATTAGACTATTTATGTTGTATTAAATATTCTTTAATGGCAGCGATAGAATCCTGTAGCTCTATTTGGATATCCAATATCTGTTGAGGGGTCAGATCGAACCCTGTTCCATGATGATGGTGCCCGTGATCATGATTATGCTCAAAGCCCGGCACTTCAACGACCATGCCCTCCCAAGCCTTTAACTTTTTCTCGATACGTATGGTAACACTGTCACTCTCAGGCATTTCATCCAATACTTCCCTTACATCTTTTGCCATAGATAGAGACCTTTCATGTACTTCAAATGCCTCTACCAATAAAGGGTCTTTTTCGCCATCCTTAGAACATGATGCGAATACCACGATGATCAAAACGAGCAAAAGACCATGCCCTGTGGTGATATCAATCGCTATAAGTCTCGAATGTATTTCCATGTCTTTAAGATTTAATATTCTATTTAAGGGTCGATAACTTTACTATCCTCCAATATAAAATTCATTTTTTGCACATCCTCGACATTGAGCCTTAGGGTACCTATGATGGTGATCCGCTCGTCCCCTTCAAAACTTTTGGGCTTATCCTTAAAATAGACCTCCGCTACCGACTCCGGCCCCGCTGCACCACAAAAAAAGCAACTGCTATAGGGATACTTAGAGAGTATCACTAGGGGTCTATCGCCATAATCAAAGGGCATGACAAAACCTTCCAGTTCCACTTGTTTCCCTTCGAGTGCCTTGATCTTCTCATCGAACTGAGGTACAAGTAAAAAACTCTGCCCTCCATCGATCACGACAGGTTCAAAATTTACCTTGGCAAAGGCCTTCCAACCATTTGGGGCATCACCTGATTGGGAGTGGCCATATTGAAAAAGAAAACATCCAAACAATATTATCAAAAAATCACGCATAATCATCCTATTGAGTATTTACTTTTTTTCATGGATAAGGCACTCAT
This sequence comes from uncultured Thalassovita sp., assembly GCA_937129345.1. Taxonomy (GTDB): domain Bacteria; phylum Bacteroidota; class Bacteroidia; order Cytophagales; family Flammeovirgaceae; genus Chondrinema. Next base: position 2,595 of record CAKZMZ010000174.1, read on the forward strand.
CGTTCTCACACTGGCAATACATCCTGTTATATAGGTGCAATCCTATGAGGGCAAGCGTAGGTAGGTATATCAACTCTTCTACCCAATGGAACAAAGCTAGCTTCTCATTAATTAAAATCATTGCCAAGGCAGCCCAACTTACGAACAAAGCGATCTTCATCCATTTTTTGCTAGAGTTCTTTGCCGACCAATACACAGCGGCAAAAGAAACTAATAGAAAAGCGATATCTATCATTTGCCACCAAAAGGGACTGTGCCCATGATGGTGGTCGTGTACATGGTGGCCCGCTTCTACATGTGCCATGAACAAGAAGGGTGTTGCCAAACAATGGATAAGGCAGATGCCACTTGCCAACGAATCTAGTATGTCTGATTTATTTTGAGATAGTTTTTTTACTAATTGAAAATTGGAAGTCATAGCTTCAAATATTTTATGGTTTCTACATAATTAAAATTTAGGCAAAACATCGGCTGAGTAGCCGTTCTAAACCTTTCCTTTGGATATTTTTACCGATAAATACGATGGTACTCTTTCTTTGTTCGTCTTCTTTCCAAGCCCTTTTTGCTTGGAAGTCTAAGCGTTTGCCCACCGATTGCATGATATATTGTTGATCAGAGTTATCTAACCAGACCAAACCTTTCATGCGGTACAGACCTTTCGATTGCAAGGTTAAATAGACCAACATTTGTTGGCGCAAAAGCTCGTGTTCAAATGGTCTATCGAACACAAAAGAATGGGAGACGACCTCTTCGGTATGCGTATGGTGGTGATGTACATGGGGTCTCTCTACAGGAAAAGTGGCCTCTTTAGGTATTGTCAATTGCCCTTCTACAACGCTCTCTAATGAATTGGCATCATTAAATAGATCGTGATTTTTTCTAAAGTCTATATCAGGAAAATCATCTTTATTCCCAATAATAATTTTTGCCAAGGGGTTGAGGCTTTGCAATTTTTCGACCAGGCCCTTCAAATGGTTTTCTGGGACCAGATCGCTCTTGTTGACCAGTAAAACATCGCTGTAGGTAATCTGCCCCATAGCCTCTTCGGTATCTTCTAGTTGCTCCTTTATCAACTCTGCATCCACCAAGCAAATAATACTCGATAAGGGGAAGAATTTTTTGATGGCAGGATGGCTGACAAAGGGTGCTGCCAATCCTGCTGGATCGGCCACACCAGTTGCCTCGATAATGATCTCATCAAAATCCTCTTTTCTGTCGAAAAGGGTGTTCATAATCTCATACAGGCTATCGTGAATAGTACAGCAAAGGCAACCGTTATTGAGTTCTACGATACCGTCTTCGGGCCGGATGACCAACTCGCCATCTATCCCCTGCTCCCCGAACTCATTTTCGATGATGGCATACCTCACCTGCTTATTCTGTTGCATCAGGTGGTTGAGGTAGGTAGTTTTACCTGCTCCTAAAAATCCTGTCAGTATGGTCGTGGGTCTTGTCAGCATGAAGAAAAATCTTGCTCTGCATTTAGTTTTCAACAAATTACTCTAAGGCATAGGCACGTTCAACGGGCCAATCGTCTTCGTAGCCCAACTGCCAGACTTTGGTGGCCAGTTCCTCATCGGTCGCCAAACACCTGTCCAGCTCAGCGGTAATGCCCTCTCTGTCCATATCCTGCCCGATAAAAACAATTTTGTTTTTCCTGTCACCGAAAGTATTGTCCCAACCTGCTTCAATTTCTACTTGGTTATCGAGAAAGGCCACGTATTGGGTGCGCTTTTCAAAAGGCATGCTCGCCCACCAAACACCGGCACTGTCTGCCCTTAGTGAGCCACCAGCCTGCCCCCAAACTAAAGCTTGTGCAGGGCGGGATGCCAACCAGAACAGTCCTTTACTCCTTATGATGCTGTTGGGGAATCTATACTGTACGAAATCCCAGAAACGGTCGGGGTCAAAGGGTCTTGTACTGCGGTATACAAAGGAACCTATGCCATACTCCTCGGCCTCTGGTGTATGTGTTCCTTTGTTGAGCTCTTCTTGCCAACCTGCACTCTGTTCCGCTTCTTCAAAATCGAAGAGCCCCGTATGCAAGATGTCACTAGGCTTTACCTTACTGAAACTCGATTCGATGATCTTCGCATTTGGGTTTAGCTTATGGATCATCGCTTTTAGAACGCCCAAGGTATCCTTGTTTACCAGATCGGTCTTGTTCAACACGATCACGTTGGCAAACTCGATCTGATCGGTCAGTAGGTTTACGATGGTCCTATGGTCACCCTCTATGTCGGTCATCTTCCTGTCCATCAGTGTCTCGGGGCTGCCAAAATCCTTGAAGAAGTTGAAGGCATCTACCACGGTGACCATGGTATCCACATAACTGAACCTGGAAAGGTCTATGCCGTTTTCCTCGTCCACAAAACTGAAGGTCTGTGCCACAGGTACCGGTTCGCTAATGCCCGTGCTCTCGATGAGCAGGTAATCGAAACGCTTTTCTTTTGCCAACTTTTCCACTTCTATCATGAGGTCTTCCCTTAGCGTACAGCAGATGCAACCATTGCTCATTTCTACCAATTTCTCTTCTGTGCGCGATAGTGCATTTTCACTTTTTACCAAGTCGGCATCTACATTTACCTCGCTCATGTCGTTAACGATAACGGCTACTTTCAGGCCGTCCTTATTGTGGAGTACATGGTTGAGCAAGGTGGTCTTTCCTGCACCTAGAAAACCAGAAAGAACGGTCACTGGGAGTTTTTTTTCTATTGCCGTCATAATTTATGATTTTCGATTTTTATGATTTGAATTTTATTGGAACGAGAAATAGAACCTGGATTTAGGCCAGACTTACCTTCAGGAATATCTGCTTTTAGCTGGTCGTAATAATTCACCCAAGCAGGAAAAAACTCTTGAGTTGATGGATCTTTATAGGTCATGGGTGCTAATTCAAAAAAGTCTTGTCCATTATTGGCTGCCTTAAAAGACCCGTACAATAATTCGCTACAATACCACTTGCCATTATCTAATAAAAATTCACGGTCGTAAGGTTGCCCAAGTTGTTCTAGGGCATATGTAGTTGCCCTATTGAGCAAACTTTTGTAATTACTTTTTAATCTTGCTACCGTAATATTGTTTATGGTAGAAGTATCGCCACTACGAGCAAAAAAAGTTTCCAAAGAATTGACCTGCACCACTTTACCGATTGCCTCTACTACTTTTAAAGTATCGTTGATTAAAACGACCATGCCACAATGGGAAAAGTCCCGGCCATTTACTCCTTCTGTTACAGCTTCTATGGCATCGCACAGATCACCACAATCCAGATCTTGGAAAAGCAGGTCGCCTGATTGCATGCCATTACCCTCTTGGGCAGTTGCTAAGCTGAAAGTAAGCATGCAATAGCTGAAGAACACTATGATACCTATAGGTTTCTTTATCTTTTTTAATGATTCAATTCGATTAAAACCATCCATAATCAATTCTTTCTATTGTTTTTAAAAGACTTATCGGGATAAGCAGGGACAGGTGGCACATCTCTAGGGTCTTCTGCTATTTTATCTTTTAATAATTCAATAGCAGCATCTAGTTGCGCGTCCTTGCCATTAAAGGTTTCAAAGGGGAGATTATCCAATTCTATGTCAGGTATAAATCCCTCACCTTCAATCAACCATTCCCCTTCAGGGCCATACACTCCAAACATCGGAGCCCTGGCAATGCCATTATCGGTTAAGGTATTTGCGCTGTTGAGCCAAATCTGTCCGCCCCATGTCCGCATACCGATAGTCGTGCCCAGTCCGAGCCTTTTAAATCCTTCGGCAAAAGCTTCTCCATCAGAATAGGTGTTTTCATTTACTAGGACCACTATGTGCCCTCTAAATGAATAAGGCATGTTCCAGTAGGGCTCTCCGCTCCTCCCTTTCCAATACATCCAAGATTTCCTGATCAGTTTGTCGAGGATAAAACTATCGATATTACCGCCCCAATTGTAGCGCACATCAATGATCAAGCCCTTTCTTTTAAAGACTGGGTAAAATTCGCGGTAGAACTGACCGATGTCCCAACTGCCCATAGCGCTCAAATGCAGATAGCCAATTTGGTCATCACTTGCTTTTTCTACTTTTAATCGGTTCCCATATTCCCAGTCGCCATATCTTAGCCAAAATTCACTTCCTTTGGGCTTGACGATAACATCTCGCGTAGTCGTACCTCTTTTGAGTGTTAACCTTACTTGTTTTCCAACCTGATTGCGAATTAACTCCCCTATATCCAGTGCGGATAGGGCATCCCTACCGTTCACTTTTGTAATGATATCCCCTTCTCTTATGTCTAGATAAGGGTCGTCCAATGTAGATTTTAGGTTGGGATAATCTGGATCGACTTTGTAGATATAGTCGATTTTAAACCCTCCATTGGCTTCATCCCTGCTGGTCTCTGCACCCAGACTAGCTACTTGTATGCTCTTGTTATCACTTCGTGTGTCTCCACCCCAGGCACCTGTGTGTAGAGCGGATAGTTCACCGATAAGTCTTGTAATCAGATTTGATAGTTCATTTCTTGTGGTTACCCGCTCGACCAAGGGAGCATACTTATCGTACATGGCATCCCAATCTACACCATGCATATTTTTGTCATAAAAATAATCCCGCTCCATGCGCCATGCATCTTTAAATATCTGCTTCCAGTCTTCCCTAGGATTGATAGAGAATTTCCATCCACTCATATTTATCTTGCCATCGTTCAGATCGGCACTTCCCGTTCCTGCATCGACCAAATAATAAGACCTGCCTTTTCTCACTAAAAGTTTCTTGCCGTCTTGGGTCATTTCAAAGCCATTTACCTCGGAGGCCATATCGGTAGCTTTAATATCCTCGTTGGTTATTTTTACTACTTTTAAATGTGATTTTGCCCCGACGCCGGTTTCAGAGGCCATCATGTATAATGCCTTATCGTTGACTTCCAAATTGTAATAATTACCCGCGGGAATCGGTACTTCAATAATCCTAGATTGTATCCCCTCTTTGTCTATATCGACCACCAATTTTTCTTCTGGTTCTTCAGGTATGTCTTTTTTCTTTTTCTTCTTTTTGTCTTCTTCGGGCTTCTCTTCCTTTTCTTCTTCTCCTTCCATGAGTTCGTCATTTTCTCTGAAAGGAGACCTTGTTCTCTTTTTCAAGGCTATGTGATAAACTTTTTCGCTGGCATCCCAATAGGGATCAGGTTGCCTGGTTCCCCAAGGACTGCCTACTAAGGTGGTAAAGCTCCTATCAGATAGAAAATACATGAACTTTCCATCTGGGCCCCACTTGGGATTAAAGCTATTGGCCCTGTCGGTCGTTAGATCAAAAGTTGACCCGTCATTAACATTGTACACCTTGATCTGGGTCATGGTATTGAGTGCGGTCTGCACGAATGCCAACCATTGGCTGTCGGGCGACCAAGAAAAGTCCCTGATACCTTCTTGATTGGTAGATATTTTTGTGCTGATGCCAGTAGAAACATTGAGTACATACATGTTGGCCTCAAGGTCGTCGTAGGCAATCCATTTACCATCGGGCGATGAAATGCCTTGGTATCTTAGTAAATTTCCGTTATTGGTCAAGAGCTTGATATCCCCAGAACCATCTGCTGCAAACTGCACAAATTCAAACTCGCCACTTTCATCTGACAAGGTGATTATATTTTTACCATCATGAGAGAAAACCGCATCTCGATAGCGGACATCTTTTTGCTGGGTGAACTCAACCACCCTACCTGCTTTTATAGGAACAACAAACACACGGCCTCTCGCTGTAATGGCTACTTTTTCTCCTTTTGGGTCTGGGTGTACAGAGGTGATGTATCGAGAAGGATTCACATCCCACTTCTCTCGCAGCTGCTCTAGATCAGAAGCTAATCGGATATCGATTTTATTATAATCACCCGAAGCCACATCCAACAGCCAAAGATCTGCAGCATGTTGATAGACAATCTTACCATTGTCTAAATTGGCATGGCCTACGTCAAAGTCATCATGTTTGGTATGTTGCTGTAAATCATTGCCGTTGGCATCCATTGACCAGATATTCATTACACCATCTCTATCAGATATAAAATACACCCTGCCCTCATACCACATAGGATGGAAGCTCTCGACATCATAATTTTTTGTCAGTTTGACCGCTTCATTGCTTCCATCAAATTTCCAGATCTGGCGGGCAGTACCTCCAACATATCTTTTAGCGGCATCGCCGTGATCAGATGGGCGTATAAAAAACCAGGTGCCGTCTTCGTTCTGTACACCCTCACTGGCTTGATAAAGCGGCACTACTGATTTTTCCTTAGAATTTAGGTCAATGGTTACCAATTGCTCATCAGGTAGTTTATTAAAGGCATAGGTTTGATAAACGACTTTTCCATCAGGTGTCCAACTGGTTACGGTTGAGCCGTCTGACTCGTAAGTCCAACGAGTGGTCATACCACCATCTATGGGAATTGTGTACACTTCTGTAGGCCCTTCATAACTCGCTGAATAGGCCAATGTTTTCCCGTCGGGAGAAATTACGGCATAGCGTTCTTCCTCGGCATGTGTAGTGAGTCTTTGGGCAAGGCCACCCTCTGTAGAAACTTTCCATATATCACCCTCCGCAGTAAAAACAATGGTATTTTGGTGTATGTCAGGATATTGGTAATAACCCTCGAACCCTTGTGCCAAGACCTGTTGAAAAGTAAAGGCCAAGCAAAAAATGAGTCCGAGTAATTTTGTTATTTTAAAGTTCATGTTAGTATGATTCCCAGATTAAAAATTTATGGAGCTATTGGTATCTAACCTTAGCAATAGTCGTTTTTCTCCTGTTTCCTCCACAGTTGGGCTGCGGTGTAAAATAGGGTTTCCCTCGGGGTGGAGTGCCCCTTTTAAAATGACGACGTCACCTGTATTTACTTGATGGATATCCTCTTCTTGAATGGATGGTTCCTGCCTACGCCGCTTCTGCTTTTCTATATTGCTGTTGTCTTCAGAAACCCACAATGTACCCGGGCCGGCATAGGTACATAACAGTCTCAGGTCATTGATATCTGTATGGAACTTTTTACACATATTAGTGCTCACTGTAGATAGTAAAAGGTGATATGATACTGCCTTGGTAACCACATTGAAGCGGTTCAGTATCGATTTTATATCTTGGTTCAAGCCTTGGCATTGTGGTAATTGTTCACTAAAGTAGTCGTCAAGTTTTAAGGTAATCTCATTGACTGTTCCGCTAATCTTAAAGGCTATTTCATTTTGCATCGCTATCGACAGCTCATTTTTCAGTGACAAAATATCTCTCTGATAGATAGCAATACTATTTTCTTCTTGGTTTATAGATTCCAAAACCTTTGGTTGGCTGCCAAAAACCGCATTAGGATAAAATTTTTCTTTTACTTTCATTTAAAATCTAATTTTGCTCAATGCAATTTTATATGTGTAGAAAAACTTGTAAATGCAACAGTGTTGCATTTACAAGTTTAATAAAAATCTGATGAAGACTTACTACATACCGCTGATTCTTTTCAGTTTTTTAAATCGGAATTGTTTATACAAAGTGATTTTGAGGTGATTTTTTTTTACAAAAAAATGCTTGATGCAACAAAATCTGGAAAAATGAGTGATGCATATAAAAAACGATTGTCCCTTTCATCATTTGATGTATTGAAAGTAGCCACTTTCAAAAGAAGAAACATATCTTCGATAAACTCCAGATAAAATGATTCACATTCATTATTAAGTTTACACTCATTTTTTTAGTGATTCAGCAATCATCATGTTATTGATGTGCACCCCAGCCAACATGCCAGAATTGACCGCCCAAATAATCTGCCCCATACTTTTAGAAGAAATATCCCCAATGGCATAAACTCCTACCTGAGTTGTGAGCATGAAATCGTCGGTAGTGAGTCGCTGGCTATCATCTTTTTCGCAACCCAGTTGTTCTGCCATCTGTGTTTGGTACGTTGTTTTAGGCTTGATGTAGATATGCTCAACTTCCTCACTGCTTCCATCCGCATAGATTACTTCTTTCAACTTTCCATTTTTATGGCTGCGTACTTCCTCCACATTTTGTGTTGTCCAGGTGATAGACTGCTGCTTCATAAAACCCTGTAATTGTGCAGGTACCTCCATTTCTGTTTGGAATGCTACAGTTAATTCGCTGCTCCAATGTTGAAGAGAGCTGAGTAATTCCAGTCCTTCAAAGTTCTTAGTGAGTAAAAGTGTTTTTCCTTCTTTACTCTCAAAACCGTGACAATACGGGCAGTGATGTACATTTTTACCCCATTGTTCTGCAATGCCTTTGATATTAGGTAATTCATCCGTTGCTCCTGTGGCAAAAACGAGAAAAGAAGCCTTGCTTTCTCCTGAGTTTTTCGTGGTCACTACAAAGCTGTCTTCCTCTTTTCTTGCATCTATAGCTTCGCCATTGAGCATATCTAAGTACGTTTGGTAATGGCTTAACTGCTTGGTGGCAGTCTTGTGGATTTCTGAAGGAGGTAAACCATCCATCAAGAATGCATTGTGTGCTTGTTCAGCAAAGCGGTTTCTAGGTTTACCTGTATCAATTATAAGCACCTTGCGCAGGCATCTTGCCAATGTAAGCGCTACTGAGAGCCCGGCATAGCTTCCTCCAATCACTATCACGTCATATTCGCTTTTAGGTCTTGCTACATTGTGCCAAATTGATGTTTCAGCCGTTATGTTACCATACCCTAGCATTGGCAATAATGAAGCACCTACCGATATTAGACCTGTGTTCTGTATAAACTCTTTTCTATTCATGGTTATGGGGTTTTAAAGTTGTTTTACTAGAGTAATTTTCGAAATAAACTGCTGCTCCTGAAAAGGCTCAAATTCATCTTGTATTCGAGAATCGTTGAAAACGACATAAACAAAAGAGAGGGGTTGATACTCCCAGCTTGCCCGTACGTTCCATCTGCCTTGCCCATCAAAACTATTGTATTGATAGAATGCAGAAAGTTGTAATCTAGGGTTGAGCGCAAAACGTGAACCTATGGTGATCAGGTCTGTATTTAAATTTCTATTCTCTATTCCAACGCCGTTCAGATCATTGTGCTCGTAATCGACCGTAAGTGCTATGTGCGGGATGGGTGCCAATCGCCCTGAAAGGTTTACGGTATTTCTTGTGCCATTGTAAAAATCTCCAAAATCGTAACTACCACTTAGCGACCACTTTTTGGACCGGTCCGTATAATAACGAATAAGGAAACGGGTGTAATAATAATTGTCTTCTTCAATCTGTAGCCCTAGTGGTGCAAAATCGAAATTGATGTTCTGCCAAGTTGGTGTAAAAGAAACTTCCAAAAAACTATTATCCTTAAACCATGTGTAAACAGGGAAGATATAAATACTGGCTTGCTGAAAGTTGGAAGGATTGGTCGCATCGTGGTTAAAGTTGGCAAATACCCCTGGGTCCCAACGTCTTATCCAGTCAAATTTTTTAGGTCGCCAAATGTAGTATCCACCCGGGTTATGGTTGATCAGATTCTTCTGCCTCACGAAACCCATAGCAGGATCGTAATCGGCATCGATGAATTCTGTCAACCAACCAAAATACACTTTGTTACTTTGATTGCCCGCGAACATACGACCTGCATAACCTGTTTCACCTGTTCTTTCATCAATAGATGTTGTGAGCATGTATTGGATATCCACTTGACTTGTCGGGCGTATTCGTCCGTCTATGGTAACGGTGGTATTGTTATTGGCCTCTAGTCCGAGCTCGGCCGAGGCCTCGTCAAGTCGGTGGGTAACCATTACACCTACATTATTTTCCCTACCATAATTTCTTAAATATCGTGCTACGCCAAAGTTAGCCGCTTGCGAATTATCGGTTTCCCTTTGCCTCACATATAGACCGGCAATGGCCTGTTTTTCGGTGCGTTGGGTAAACCTGGTACCTACATCAATGGGGGCAGGTTCAGCGTTAAAACTTCCTTGTAAGCCAATTCTACGGCTAAAAAAAGGAACAATGGAACGATTGTTCGCTCCTGCCCAAATGCCCGAGTTCTCCAAAAAGAACTGGCGTTGCTCGGGAAAGAAGATGTTGAATCTTTCTAGGTTGTTCACCGCCCTATCCACATCCGCCTGGGCAAAATCGGTGTTAAAGGTCAGGTCCAATACAGACTGGGGATTGATGGCCCATTTCACATCGCCCCCTAATTTGAAGTTCTCTTTTGAACTGTTCATATCGCCATCCTTAATATTATCATATTGGTAAAGTGTGTAGGGCTCTATGCGTACATTGGCAGATGGAGGAGGTACTTCCACACCCTTTAATTTTGCTGCATAGGTCATCCGATAAGGTGTAAATGCCTGCGGGATAGCAGGAAAAGTAGATACCTCGATGTCCCTTCGGGCATAGCGTACCATGGTCATGCCCCATTCCATGGGTTCGTCTTCTTTGGGCTTGTCATAGCGTAATGTCTTGAACGGGATGGCAAACTCGGCATAGTAACCTTCCTCTGTTCGTTTGGTCCGTACTTTCCAGAGCGTGTTCCAACCATTATCGAAACTGTTACCGTTGAAGTTCTGCAGATCTCTTTGATTGCCATAAGGTGTGGTCTGAAAGGCCTGCGCATACTGCTTTAGGTTCTGTGGGTCAAAGGCTACTCCGAAAATGTCATTCTCTCCCCAACTGAAATCCCTTCGTAGATCCTGTACCCGCACTCCTTTTAGACCGACCGAATCTTTGCAAAAAGCCCCTACGTACAAAAACTTATCATCGTAAAGTATTCTTACCTGGGTTTCATATCGTATGTCTCCTCCTTGTCTTGGTTCCTGTCTGAAAAAATCAGATGTAATCTCAGCCCTGTCCCAGTCTGCTTCGTCAAGTCTGCCATCTACTGTAATTTTTCCTTCAGCTTTGGTTGCTTGAACTGTTGGTGGCGTTTCTGGTGGAGGAAAATCTTCATTTTCTTGGGCTTGTGCTTTTTTTGATAAGGCTAACACCATTACAAAACAAAATGGAAAAACATGGCTAAATTTAACTTTAGCTTTCATTTGGCTCCTACTGTTTTTCTTCTCCACCAATTTCTATAAAGTTCAACTGCTTTTAAATGCCCTCCTTCATCTATAAAACTTGGGCGAAGTTGGCGATATTCTTCTAATATTTCGCTTGCTTGATAGTATTTTGCAGAGTCTAGCGGAAGTGGCGTAGAATCTTCAGGGAGTGCATATGTAAAATAGCCTGTTTCTCTCATATGGACAGGAATGCTAAAAAAACTTCGCTTTACAAATTCTCCAGTTGCTTCTTGTTCCAAGCTGGCTTCTACAAAAAAATCTACAGCGTGTTGCGGGTAACCGAATAAATAGCCATAGGCCCTGTAACGATCATGCTTTTCTTCAAATTCAATAGCAGTGAGCAACACTGCTGGATCGGTACCAGATACAAAGCCCCATTGTGCAAAAAATGGCGACTGGGCAACCAATAGACTGTCTATCAAATCGGTACGGCATAGCAATATTTGCAAATTTCGCTTCCCTTTGTAAACTTGCTTGAAAGGCACCAGCAAAAATTGATAATCATCAAAAGAGAGGGCAGCTAAGACACGGTTCCAGCTCTCCAATTCTTCCATCGCCGTTTTTATACTATCAATACCTACTTCTACAATTTTTTGTTGACCGTCTTTTTGAGTGCTGTCCTTACCTAGTGGG
>CAKZMZ010000175.1 GCA_937129345.1 uncultured Thalassovita sp.
GTCAGAGGCTTCTCCATTGATCAAAGATTGGTTGATTCCAAATTCCAAGCTATTGCTGCTAGGATCTTTGGTGATGATATTGATGGTACCCGCAATGGCATTGCCCCCATATAGCGCCGAGCCACCACCTCGAACTACCTCTACCCTTTCTATCATATTGGCAGGCAACATTTCAAGTCCGTAAACACCTGTAAGTGCAGAAAAAATCGGTCTGCTATTGATCAAAATCTGAGAATAGGCTCCTTCGAGCCCATTCATGCGTACTTGGGTAAATCCACAATTTTGGCAGTTATTTTCTAAACGCAAACCCGGAGAGAAACTCAAGCCCTCCGCCAAAGTTAGCGATTGGGTATTTTCAAATGTCTTATCACTGATGCGGCTTACGATTACAGTAGCATCAAACAAAGGCACTTCGCTTCGCGTACCAGTCACTACCACTTGTTCAAGGTTTAATAAATCTTCTGAAAGTTTAAAGGATTTATCAATGGTCTGACCTGCTTGTAGATTTATTTTTTCGTTTATGCTGCGGTATCCCAAAGCACTGACCTGAATCTCGTGCTCGCCTGCAGGAATGTTTGCTATCTTAAAATTACCACTACCATCGGTAATGCCTCCTTTACTCAAATTGGGTAGTGCTACATTAGCATAAGGTATGGGTTCATTACCTTGCACCACAGTACCTTTTAGCACAGCTTGCTGTGCATTAACCCTTATTGATAACAGTAATAAAAAAACACAAATCAACTGTATATTAAATTTCATAACGATTGAAGTTTAGACTAAAAAGTATTTTAGCTTTAGCAAAATTAATATTTAGACATGTCTAAAAAAATAATTCTATGTATTTTATTATTAATATTCTAACCACAAACCTGCTTTCGTTTTTATGGGTTCTATATGAGCATTTAGGTTTTAAGTAATTTAATTTGGATAAAACCTTTCAGTTTTGCTCACTTAAATTATCTTAGCTTTTATCAACAAAGTTTTACTTCATGCGCTATAGAACATTAACAGCACTATTTCTAATAACAGCCTTAAGTTTTGGCAACACTAGTCTTGTTGTAAAAGCACAGTCGAACAATCCTGTAATCATAGATGCGGATACCGGGAACGAAGTAGACGATTTATATGCAATTGTGCGGGCACTTTTGGCCAATGACTTACCAATAACCGCTCTTAATGCTACACAATGGCAACCAAGCCATTGGGCCGTTCCACATTCTATGGAAAACAGCCACAGACTTAACCAGGTATTGCTCGGTTACTTTAACCGCGATATCAAAACCCGTAGAGGAGGCGTTGATCGCATGTTCGATTGGGGCGATAGAGCGCAGCATTCTGCGGCTGCCTACGAAATCATTAAACAGGCCCAGGCAGTGCCCGACGGGCAACAAATTACCATAATTGCTTTAGGTGCACTCACCAACGTAGCTTCGGCAATTTTTATAGAGCCGGACATTTCGCCTAAGCTCAAATTATACTGGTTGGGCACTACTTATGATTTTAATACAGGCGTATTAGGTAAAACCTGTTTTAATTGTGTAATGGACATACAAGCACTTGATATTATGCTACAGTCTGAGGTAGAAATGCACGTTATGCCTTCTAACGTAGCCATTAACATGGAGCTTAGGTATGATGAAACCGTTGCTGCACTAGATGGCAAGCACCCTTTAGGCGATTTTTTGGTAGAAAGATGGTTTCAACATCTTGATGGCTCACGCAAAGCGCGTATTATTTGGGATTTAGCATTGATAGAAGCCTTTTTACATCCTGAGTGGGCAGAAGAGGTTACGGTCACCACTTCAAGAGATAGCGGCAACCGAGCAATAAGCTTTTACAAGAGCATAGAAGCCGAAAAAATGAAAAATGAATTCTTCGCTGAAATGGACAAATTTTTTAGCAAAGAAAATCGAGATTGAACTTTATGGCCAAAACTTATTCATACCTAAACCAAACCGTTGCCTTACAATCCTTATTGGTTTCGGCCTCTATCCAATGGGCGCTGTAGCCCTCGGGAAAAGTATGGGTCAGGCTTTCTCCCGCTTTTAAAATAAATGTTTTATAAGGTACAGCTTCTTCTAAGTAATGAGCAGTGTAGACATAAAGCGTCAACTCTGTATCCTTATCTGCGGTCATTTCCACCGTTTTCTTGTCATAGCCTGTCATCAGAAATCTATCTGAGCGCTCTCCCGCTTTAACCGAAGATTCCTTCCAAACACCGCCCTCTCCAACAGGTTTACCAAATTTCCAAATATCATCAATACCTCCGATCCAAAGGGCAAGATCGCCTGAAGCATTTTTTATGATATGTTCGGATGTTTGTGCTTCTGTTTTTATGCCACTCATTACCAAAAGGCCATTCCAAGTAGCAAAATCTGATATTTGCCTATTATGCATTGCCACAGGGCGCATCATGGTATATCTGGGTTCTGCACCGACCGCTATCAATGGCAGCTCATAAAAAGTACCGTGTATATTGGCCAATTCTCGCTCAGACTGCACTTCGCGTACATTTCTTAGTGCGCTGATCGGAAATTCGCCTTTTCCCATGGGCAAGCGTAAATTGCGCTCCTCAGTCTTTAAGATTACCGATTTATCATCCACCTCGTAAATGATTGAATGTGTAGTTTGCCCTTTCCACTCTTTTGGGCCATTGTCCAATGCTCTAAAGGCGGTAGAATCCTTAAGCCCTTCTGAAAATTGAAAATCGAACTTTCCCAACTCATAAGCTTTGTCTGCCTGAAAATCACCATCTTCTATTTTTCCTTCAAAAACGGTTAAGTTGAAATTATCGTGGTTAGGATAAAGTTTCGCATGACTTACTTCTCCATCGTAATCCATTGAGGCTAGGCCATCAAATATGTTTTTCTCCTCAGTAGATACAGCCAGATTTTTATCAGTATAATGAAAAGATGCGGTCAGTTTTGCAGACTTGTCAGTACTCAGCCTAATCCACTCTGCCGAAGC
>CAKZMZ010000176.1 GCA_937129345.1 uncultured Thalassovita sp.
TTGCTCTTCAGGTAATAGATTTGCTGGAGGTATAACATTGGTTTTACCGAATGCCAATCTATCAGCAAAAGGGAAACTCCAGTTTAAGCTGTACTGTCCGGTTGCAGTAGTCTCAGGGAAGAACCTAAAATCTAGTTGATAAGGGCCTGTATCGTTACCTACTTGTGCCACAGAAGCCCTTAACTTACCATAAGTTAAAACATTGCTTTCAATGTTCAAGGCATCTGTAAATACCAAGGCCAAACTAGCCGAAGGATAGAAGTAAGAGTTGTTCTCTAATGGCAGTGTAGAAGACCAGTCATTTCTTGCTGTTACAGAAAGCGTGGCCCAATCTTTATAAGATAGTTCTGCCTGAGAGTAAGCACCCATCAATATCTGCTCTGAAAAACCTCTTGTCGGTACGGTTTGCTCTGCGTTTCCTGGAGAAAAGAGTTGAGGAATAAGTAAGTTATTGGCAGTTAAAGTCTCTCTTTCAAAGATTCTTTTGTTATACTGGAATCCACCTAAAAGACTTAGAGACCAATCTGTACCAAAATCTAAAAAGTAGTTCGCAATCAAATCTGTGTTGATTTGACCTCTTTGAATCTTATCAACCAAGAAATTACCTTCTAGTCTTTGAACTGTTCCCTTTCTGTTGGTAATCAATCTGTCGTCTACTTCGTAATCATAACCTACTCTACCGATTATATTTAAATTTTTAATAGGATTGTATGTCAATTCGAAATTACCAATGAAACGGTCATTCTCTCTGTCGTTCAAGTTCTCGTTTTGCACCCAGTAAGGATTATTGCCCAATGGATCTGCTTGGTTGATTTGGTTACCACTTTCATCGATCCATGGTCTATAATCTCTCCAATCTGTGGTTGCATCAAAAGATCCTAGACCAATAACATTGGGATCATTTGCACCTGTTACACCTGTACCTCCAGAGGTAGTTCTAATATACTGAACACCAAATCTAGTTTTCAACTTATCAGAGTGCTTTACACCTGCGTTTAAACCTACAGTAAGCCTATCTAACTCTGAAGCGGGCATAATACCTGTTTGGTTTAATGAAGTCAAACTTAAGCGATAGTCCATACGCTCATCAGCGTCAGATACTGAGATGTTATTGATCATAGTAACACCTGTCTCAAAGAAGTTATCCAAATTATCTCTACCGTTAGCTTGAAGCGGCACCCTTTCGCCTGTAATCGGCTTGCTTACTTCTTGGCCAGCTATTCTAGGCCCCCAAGAGAACCCTACTGAAGAAGAATCATAAGTAGCAAAATCACCGATGGCATATTGGTCTTGGTATTCGGGCTTTACAAAAAGATTGTCAAAACGAGTAGTAGAGTTGATAGAAACCTTAGCACCGCCTTGACTAGCTTTACCTTTCTTAGTAGTCACTACTATAGCACCTGCCGCTGCCCTAGAACCATACAATGCGGTTGCAGCTGCACCTTTCAGTACGTTGATAGACTCTACATCATCAGGGTTAATAACTGATGCACCGTTGGCAAAGTCACGGTTACCTGAAATTCTAGATGTAGTAGCAGTTTGTTGGTTATTTATTGGAATACCATCTACAATCCATAAAGGGTTGTTTCTACCACTTAAAGAAGTTACGCCGCGGATAATAATCTTAGAGGATGCACCCACGTTACCAGAAGTACTTTGTATGTTAACGCCGGTCACTTTACCTTGTAAGGAGTTTACGATATTAGTTTCACGGGCTTTGGTTATCTCTTCAGCTTTTATAGAAGAAATACCATAACCAATAGACCTTGACTCCTTCTCTATACCCAAGGCGGTAACAACTACCTCTTGTAGTACCTCATTATCAGGTTCAAGTTTAACGTCTACAGTTGATCTAGAACCTACTGTAACGTCTTGGCTAACAAAGCCAATATAACTAAAGGTAAGTACCGATTCATCTGAGGCACTGATAGTAAATTGACCATCAATGTCTGTAATAGTACCTGACTTGGTACCTTTCACCACTACGTTTACACCGGGCAGTGGGCTTCCATCCTCTCCTGAGGTTACCGTTCCTGTAACGGACCTCTCCTGAGCAAACGCAAATTGCATTGCTGCCAAAAGGATGAGTAAAGATGCATGTAATTTTTTACTCATAAATGAAAAAGATTAGATTGTGTAAATAAATAATTATGATAATTGAAAGATGCAATTGTACTATCATAGGATAGCCAACTACTTATAGAGCTGCAGATCATGAATTATTTATGCTCTAGGGTAAGCGTAAGTATTAATTTGACAACTAAGTTATTGGAGGTTGGTAACATAAAGCGACACTAGGTTCTTTCACTTTATAGAATGCAAAATTAAAAAATGTATCAAATTGTTCAACGATTCATCGCTTTTTTTTAATCGACAAAAACCATAACTATCTGATTAACAGTAAAATAATTATTTTTCTATACATTTATTCGCATAGAAATCTTTTAACTTTACTACGATGTGTGTGCACACACTATATTAAAAAGAATAAAATATGTTTCAATTTAAAAGATGAGACAGGTTACAAATTAGACTCGAAAAGGCTTCTAGGATGTAAGGTTTGTATCCTAAATCAACTTATCCTTTAAGGCTTTCTCTATGGCTTCGGCCTTACTGTTTACTTGTAGTTTAAAGTAAATATTCTTAATGTGCGACTTTACCGTTTCTTTGTGTATAAACAATTCGTCCGCTATAACGGTGTAGCTTTTACCTTTGGCAAGGAGTTCTAGCACTTCGGTTTCACGGGCAGTTAATGGCGAGTCGGTATTTTTTTGGAAAGACTCTACGACCATTCTTGCAATGTTACTGCTCATAGGGGCACCACCGCTTCTTACTTCGTTAATGGCATCTAACAGTCGGGAGTAGTCTGAGTTCTTGGTAATGTAACCACTGGCCCCTGCGCAAAGTGCCTCAAACACCAATTCGCTGTCCTCGTGCACGGTAATTACAATAATATCTATATTGGGATACATCTTTTTTATCTTGCGCGTGCCCTCTATGCCACTCATACCAGGCAGATCAATGTCCATTAGCACAATTGTGGGCTGTTTCTGCTGTATGGCTTTAATGGCTGCCTCGCAGCTATCATATTTACCGCTTACCTCATAGCCATCCATGCTATTGATCAATAAGGCAAAACCATCTTTTACCACTTCATTGTCTTCTATTATCAATACCTCAGTAGTCATTTCAACCATAACATAAAATTTTTACAATAATCTTGTATTGCACTGTAAAAAAGCCAAAGCAGCAACTGTACAATTGCATTGAAAATACTGAATAAATTGAAATTAGGAAAACAAAAA
>CAKZMZ010000177.1 GCA_937129345.1 uncultured Thalassovita sp.
TAAAAAAGTAGTAAGGGTGAGTATAATAGTGTATTTTTTCATTTTCTTCTATTCTTTAATTGGCTAAATCATGTTTGTAATTTGTAAAGTCGGGACGTCGTAAAGTTGAATGATGTCAAACTACTTATTCAACTAAACAAATCACCGAATCCACAGATAAACAAATTTTTATCAAGTATAAAGATACGCCCAATAGATGAGCAATCCTTGCATTGGCAACCGTATCGCGGTAATGATTGTCCAAAGTGTGTTTCCTTTTTGCCGTACTTTTTGGAAGTGATATATGTTAGCAGGGAAAACTGCAATGAGTAAGGCAATAATGCCCCAAGCTGCTATTGACTGTGTACTTGGGAGCAATAACAATCCGCCCAAAATTAATTCTGCCCCTCCCGCAATAAGATTGGCCAATTTTGGGGCAGGTACCCACTTAGGAATGATTTTCAAAAAGAAATTGGGAACGATAAAGTGCGTGATACCTGCCAATATGTAAACGGCGGCCTGTATATAAAGTGAATAATCGATAGATGGCATATTGTTTTGTGATTGAACTATGTTCTGAAAAAATTAAGATAGTGCAAAGCAAAGTATTTATTGGTGGATTTGAAATGATGTAGTTTGGTAAGTTGTTTAGTCGGGACGTCGAAACATTGGAAAACCAACGTATCAAAAAACACCTCAACGACTTAACATCACAAAGAGCATGTGCACAGATAACGGGCACTAATTTATCGGGCACATCGCGCTTAACGAGTAGGTACATTTTCATATTACTCCATGTTTTGCTGATCAGCAAAAGTAATGCTTTGTGACTTCACTTTAGATTTTTTGCAACTTGGTCCTCCATTGCTTTGTTGTGTAATCAATAAGAGAAAAGAAAAAAAGAATAGAAGATATGAACACAGCTATGATACAAAAAATATGGGCGGGCATTACCTTAAGTTTATTGATGTTAAGCATTGCCAATGCTCAACCCGTAAAGGATACGGAAATCACCTTTAAAATTAAAAATGCAGGGCTTACTGTAAATGGTAGTTTACAAGGTTTTGAAGGCAATATCGATTTTAATCCTAACGATTTGCAAAGCAGCAAAATTACCGCTAGCGTGCAAGTAGAGACCATAGACACGGGCATAGGCATGCGTGATAAGCATCTTAAGAAAGACGATTACTTTGATGTGGAAAAATATCCTAAAATCACTATGGTATCAAAAAGCTTTACCACAAAAAACGATGGGAGCTATGAGGGTATTTTCGATTTAACCATTAAAGGCCATACCGAAGAAATTACCCTACCTTTTAGCATTTCAGATAATAGTGGTACACGAACCTTTTCAGCCAACTTTGAACTCGACCGACGCGACTATGGCGTAGGAGGCAATAGTTTTTTGCTCTCAGATAAGGTGGAAGCTTTTATTAAAGTGGAGACAGAATTGCCACAGGCGGGGAGGTAGTAAAGCATGGTCTCGCAGATTCCGTCATAGCGAGAATTAATATTTTTTTCCAAAATACACAAAACTGGATGACGTAGATATTCTTAAAAGTTGCCGATGAGGACATCGACAACAGCGGTAATAGAACGCGTCATAGCGAACGGAGTGAAGCTATCTGTTTGCTCACTATCGGTAATGATTAACTCACCTCTAAATCCTTAGTGCTTTTTTCAAGTTCTTTCTGTAGTTCTGCTACAATATTGAACTCCGATATGAGTGGTGCATCAATGAGTTTGATAATTCCACAAAACTGCCAATGATGTTTGCAACAACCCCAACCCCCAAATCACCCACTACAACTGCCAAATGTCTCTAGCCTGGCACTAAACAGGATAGTTTCCTCTTTGCTAATTTTTAATATCGCAGAGAAACCAACTGTTTTATGTGAAGATGCGCCTAATTGTAATTTTTGTCCTTTCCTTTTTATCATACTCCCTACTAGCCCAACCCAAAAGCGCCCAATTCGTGTGGACAGACGCACAAGGTGAGGGGCGGATGAAGTTTGCCTATTTCCGTTATGACTTAGACTTGGAAGGGGCTCCTCAACAAGCAGAAATCAATCTCTATGCTTCTAACCTCTACCACCTCAAAGTAAATGGCACTATGGTGAATTTTGGGCCGCTTCGGGCTTTCCCCAACTCGCCCAGTTACGATACGTACGATTTAACGCCCTATTTGCAAAAAGGGAAAAACACCATTGCCGTAAAAGTGCTGCACGACGGGGTTTACAATTACCAAATGCTACCCATGCCCGCAGGCTTTATTGCTTGGGGCGAGGTAGTTACAACGCAAGCGCAGCAGCAAGCGCAGCACGATTTGGCTACGCCGGGTAAATGGCTTTGCACCGATACCGAAGCCTACAACCAACAAACCCCTAAATTCTCTTTTGCTACCAGTGCCATGGAGATTTACGATGAGCGAAAAGACATAGCCAACTGGGACAGCCCAAAAGCAGATTTAAGCAATTGGAAGCAACCTGTATTATTGGCCAATCAAAATTATTGGGGAAAATTACAGCCTCGGTCCATACCCCATCTCACCCAAAAAGAACTATCTGCCAAGTATTTAATGGGGGTATATAGTTTTGATGAAAGTGAAGATATTTATGCCTTCCAAAGTAAAGTGTCAGATGAAGTAAATAAGGATTACGGCCACCCTTGGCCGCATTTTGCCTATACCTACATTTACAGTCCCAAGGCGCAAAAAGTACAGGCAGGCTCTTTTTGGGGCAATTTCTACCTAAACGATGAACTGGTAGAACCCAAAAAAGAAACTGACAAGCAGAATGCCGTACGCTATGAGCGCATGTTTGACCTCAAAGAAGGGTGGAATGAGTTGTTCATCGCACAAAAACCGATTTGGGGCGCATGGGATTTTTATATGGCACTGCCCAAAGAGGCCGGTTTGGTAGTATCGGCAGAAAAGAAACAACGCGGCAATTCGCCTATTTTTATGGTGGCAGGACCTTTTAAAAGAGAGGAAGAAGCCACCATTGCACAAATAGCAATGCCCTTTGAGCCTAGCGGGTTGCCTGCCAACCTTTCAGCCACTTGGCAAGCTAAGTATAAGCAGGAAGTAAACGAAAATCCTGCCCGAGATGCTGCTTGGCTAGAGTTTGATAAAAAGCAAACGGACTATCCAAGGCATCAAACCACAAACATACAAATCCCCGCCAATCAGGATAGGGCATTGGTGTTTGATTTAGGCAGGAAAACCTTGGGTAGGATTTTTTTAGAAGTGGATGCACCCGAAGGCACCGTATTCGATGTGATCATTTCAGAAGACTTGAACGGGGAGAAAATTTATGTATTCAAACGCATTATGGTTTCGGCGGGCAGTCGCTTTATTGCGGCAGGGGGCGAGAGCCGTTTTGAGCATTTTAAACCCTACGGGATGCGCTTTGTACAAGTGAATGTACGCAACCATAAGGCTCCTGTTACCATCAAAAAAATCGGAGCTATTGAGCAAGTGTATCCTTTTGAGAAAAAAGGGAGCTTTATTTGTTCAGATCCATTTTTTAATGATTTGTGGGAAATGGGCTGGCGTACCTTACGGGTTTGCTCAGAAGATACCTACACTGATACGCCCTTTCGGGAACGAGGCCTATACGCAGGCGATATGCTGCCCGAATTTGGCATTACGCAAGTAACTAGTGGCGACCCTCGGCTGCTCGAGTATTCGCTCACTTTTCTCAACGGCATGTACGCTGATAGGCAAAACCCAGAAATAGAGACTTCGGCATGGCCTATGGGCAGGCACAATGAGTTTCCCTATGCCGCTTTGCACGCTTGGTATTGGAGCTATAAAACCCGTGGCAACCGTGCCTTTGCCAAAGAACAATGGCAGCAGTACAAAAATATCATCGATTGGTCTTTTGAGCGGCAAGACGAAGCCACAGGTTTGATTTGGGCAGACAATGTTTTTATTGAATGGACCAAAATCGAGAAAAACGATACCTACAACACGGCTTACAATGCTTCAGTAGTGGGGGCTTGTTTGGAGTTGGCAGAAGTGGCCGTAGAACTAGGTTTTGGAGAACATAAGGCAGAATTGGAAAAGAAAGCGGAACAACTCAAGCAAAGCATCAATACGCATTTGTGGGATGCTGCCAAAGGCGCCTATTGGGATGGCATCAACAAAGAAGGTAAAAAAATGGATACCTACTATCCCATTTCCAGTGCGTTCTGTTCTATTTATGGCATTGCAGATGCAGAGCAGCAAAAGCAAATTTTGAATCATTATGTAGGGGTACTGCCCGATATCGGCAATCAGCACCGCAATATGCTTTCTTCGGCTTATGGCTCCTTTTATGTGTTGGCTGACTTGTTCCAACAAGGAGAAGTAGCAATGGCAGAAGCTTTTTATAAAAAATATTGGCTGCCCCAAGTAGAATGGGGCGATACCAATTTTGAAAACTTTAAAGCCATGGAAGGTGGCGGACAAGGTACCTTGAGCCATGCTTGGAGCGGGCATGCCACTTATTATCTTTCCTCCCAAGTGTTGGGTGTGCAAATGGGCTATCCACAAATGATGGATATGGAAAAAATCACCATTGCTCCGCAAAGCGAAACCATAGACTGGGCAGAAGGCACCGTGCCGCATCCGTTGGGCGAGGTGTATGTACATTGGCAAGTAAAAGGTGATAAGTTGTTCCTGACCTACGATGCGCCCAAAGGAGCAAAGGTAGAGGTAAAACCTAGGGGCAGGTTGGGAGAGTTGGAGTTGGTTTTGAGGCCTTAATTCTACGAAGGATAAAATTTGTTTTTTCGACTCCTAAAAGAAATCTTGTTTATTTAGATGGCTTGGGAGTATTTTTTTAGATAAGATATCAACAAATAAATCATCACTTGTAAAAGAGTGAATTAACACTAATTTCATCATGAGCACAAACTCATTAAATAACAGAAGAAAATTCCTGAAAAATACGGCTGCTTTGAGTGGGGCCGCTTTGGTCTTTAACCCTTTTGATGGCGAAGCGGCCCCGCCTGATTTGTATGAAGGGGCAAACATCAGCATCAAAAAACCTGAAAAAAGCAGCTATTTTCAACCGCTCGAAGCTGTTTCCGTGGAATTGGGCAGTGCCGCCCACCAACTCACCGTGGCCGACGGGCAAGGCAGGATTTACTTCCGAAAGGAAAAGCCCGGGCAGTCGGTGCAATTCAAAGCAGCAGGCGCATTGGGCTACCATCGCCTCACCCTTACCGACAAAAAAGGTAGACTGCTCGACTCGGCCTCTTTTCCCCTTCACTGCGAAACAGCTTTGCAAGACGAAGGAGGCACCTTTGCCGAACTGTTCGATGTGCTGTACCACACCATGTACCGCAGCAATTACAGCTCGGGCAAGATGGTGCGCTACAACCAGAAATACTACCGCTACTACTCCAGTTGGTTCCAAGACCATGTGTACGTGGCGGAGGGGCTGAAATATTTTGAACCCGACCTTAAAACGGGCATCGACCTGTACGCCGATGGGCAGCGGGAAGCCTTGCGGGAACTAGCCGCTGGCATTTTGCCCCTGGCGCTGATTCAGCTGCTCACCCGCGGCGTGCTCGAAAGCCGGGACCTCGGCTCCTTGCGCTGGGTGCTTTTCGGCGGCGAGCCCTTCGCCCGCAAGCACCTCTACGCCTTGATGGACCGGTGGCCCAGGGCGCGCTTTTCCAACGTCTACGGTCCGGCGGAGGTGAACCAATGCACCTTCTAC
>CAKZMZ010000178.1 GCA_937129345.1 uncultured Thalassovita sp.
AACTATGGGAGCTTAAAGATAAAAGGATTGGTATACATGATATGATCAATAGACCTTAGCCTTAGAATAAAGCTTGGACCATAAGTGATAGAAAGAGAAAACTGCATCTGTTGCCTGCCCCTATGTGGACCCGGGTCTTGCCATTTTTCTTTCATTGAACCACTGTAGCGCCTCGGACATCTAGGTAAAGAAACGGGTAGGGACATTCCTGGAGTTGTCCCCATCGAAGGTGAGTTCCAAAGATATGTTGACTAACTATTGATTCACATAGTTAGTATTTTTGTAAGTCAGCAAATATAAGTTCTAACTCTAGTCTAGTCTTATTTAGCTTTTTGGCTAGCTTATCAAGCATACTGTCTTTTTTACCTTCTTCATAAATGAAGTCACTATCGTTAAGGATTGGATATCTCCACTTAAGCATGACCCTTTGTTCTCTCCAACTTCTTACAATGTCCATAGGTAAATTTTTTGATGTACAACTAAAGAACAGCCTTAATACTACAATGGTTTAAAAGATCGGTTCATTATCTTTCTAGATCAGTATCTGAGTCAAGTTCTCTTTCAAAAAAGACCAACTCTTTTTTATCAGGTTCATTAGGGAACCTACAATAATATATACCTTTTATAAAACGCCTAACGATTAGTTTTTGACTCGGATCCCTTTTAGAGAATACCACTTGTCCTTCTTTAAATTTGTTATCGGTTACCCTTTTCATTTTATTTAGAATTTAACTTAATTATTAAGTTTAGAACAAGTCCTGATGATATTTAATGGACTTTTTAGCGTAGTTCAATTTCATCATATCCGCTTTTGATCACGGTAGAGATCATTTTAAATCTTTCATTTGCTTTAATAATATTGGGTGAGTGTGCAGGAATAATAATCGATTGCCCAGTTTCTAGTATATAAGAATGACTGTCAATTACTATTTCGGCTTTCCCATCAATAACTTGAATAAAGGTATCGAAAGGTGATATTTTTTCTGTCATAATTTCACCTGAATCAAAAGATACAGCGCTTACATTACCTGTAGTTTTTTTGATAATTGTTTTTATCAAAACAGAATTGGACACATATTCTATAATTTCAACCACTATCAGTACTTTTCCTTTTTCCATTTCTGAATTTTCCATTATTGATAGTTGTGTTTATTAAACAAGGTTTTGATGGTACTAGCATATCTGGTATCCCACTCAGAATGTGCTCTTATTTTAAGACGCCATTCCCTTTTTTTCTGACCGGTAGTATACCTCCCATTTCTCCAATAACATTTACGAGGTCAGCTCCTGTTGGCACAATTATTTTGGTGTTCTTCTCGAGGGCGTTTTCCATTGCCTCTAATTTTCTTAGAATTTGCGCATTTCCAATAAAGTACTTTTCTGCGGCCTCATTTACGAGTTTAATAGCCTCAGCTTCGCCTTCGGCTTGCAATATTTTGGCCTGTTTAGAACCTTCTGCCTCTTTAATCCTAGCTCTTTTAATACCATCGGCCACTGTTTCTGCAGCTGTAGCAGAATCTATGGCAGCGATTTTCTCATTTTCAGCTTTTACTACCTTGTTCATGGTTTCCTGAACGTCTTTAGGCGGATCGATTTGCTTTAATTCGGTCCGTATTATCTCTATACCCCAATTTTTTGTTTCTTTGTGTAGTGTCTCGTGGAGTTCCTTATTTATTTTGCCCCGTTCGCTATTGGCAGATTTTAAGGTCAAAGTACCGATAATATTACGGAGCGTGGTACGGGCAAGGTTTACTATTTGCCAAGTATAATTATTTACATCATACGTAGAACCTTTTACACTTGCCTCATCAGATTTTACCCTAAAATAAACTTGTGCATCTACACTTGCATTTAAATTATCATTAGTGATGATTTCTTGTGGTTCGGCATCTACCATTTGCTCAGTAACATTTACCAAGTATAATCTTTCTACTATAGGAATGATCCAATGGAAACCAGGTTCTGCTATTTTACTGTATTTGCCAAATCGCTCTATTAGACCTTTGTGTGTAGGTCTCACAATCCTTATTCCTGATAAAAAGATGATGATTATTGGGAAAGCAATATAAATATAGTCCATTTTTTTTTGTTGAACCCAGATTAAGAAATCTTAAAAAGAACGGGGATATTGCACCCGTTCTCAACTTTAAACTTGCATGTCCGTGCACCATCTATTAAATGCTGCATTCTTCATACATAAGTTATGCTCTATAAAAATGTAGATAATCCTGAACTGTCTTTTTCTATCACTTTTACCAATTGGCTCACAGGCACATTACTAACTTTAAAAGTCTTATATGCTAATATTCGAGCCCTTACTTTTCTCTTTGTTGAAGTGTTGAACTATCATCTCAACTAACTATACATTTTAAAGTTAGGCCTATGAGGTTTAATAGCTTTTTGAGCTATTCAAATGTGTTTTTCACATACAAATCCAAACTACTATGCATTTTTGCTTTTCAGTGTTCTGTGGTGAACAGAAAACCCTCTTTACAGGCTTTTAAAATCGTGTTTCTTTAATAGGTCTTTGCGCCACAGACCTAGGTCATGTAGTTTTGTATAGTTATAAGATACAAAATCTTATAGGTTTGATTATATATAGCAATCAATCATTTCACTTTTATTTTTTTACCATTACCCTCAACTCCATTATTTTTTTTCCCGTGAAATTCTGCCTTTTTTAAAAATTGCGAAAACTCTTTGAAAAATTCATTGAAATGATTTCTTTGATTTTCGGCCAATCTATTTCCGTCTTGCATAAGCTTATTTCTATAAGCGACCCCTTTTTCCGATGTGAGCATAATACCTAGAACAGTACCGGCGGTCAATCCTGTCATTAAACTCAAAAATATTTTTTTTGCCATGATATAGTTTTTTTTAAAATGTGAAAGGGTAGGTGAGCAGCATTGCGTTATATAAAATACCGATTTGAAATCAGTTTAATATGCAGCATTCAAATATCGAACAAATATATTGCGTATCGATTACCCAAATTGCCAAAATGATGCTAAAGCATATACTTTTATCGTAGGTAAATATCGCTATATATAAATTAGTAAGTGTTACATATATATTATCAATTATTATATAAATCTTTGTTATTATTACTACACCGCAGCCAACATCACAGAATAATATTGAACTGGGTTACATTAAAAAATATCTTAAATATAGCCTAGACCCTGTTTTAAGATAAAATTGCATTATCCTGTATTTAAATATTGCCATTAATCATAAACTGATTAAAATAAAGCGTAAATTCAGAGAAACAAACCGGTAGCAATACTAAGTACATGCGTGTTTCAGTAACTAGGAAGAATATTAAGTTCATGCCTGATTCTAGTAGGGTAGTGGCCAGATTTTTTATGAACGGAGATGAACGGACCATTACTATGGTAAATAGAATCTTGGCGATGACTAAATCACAGGTAAGCCGTACCTTAGAACAAACCCTACGAGAGTTTGCTAACAGACACAGAAATATATCTCGTGTTTTCCATAGGCATTTTTCTAATATCCACCCTGTTATTGAACATATGGGGATAAACCACGGGGAACTTACCAATGAGCAAAAAATGCTGATTGGGGCTTACTGCACCATGGAGTATTCCATTGAATCAGCTGCTTTCTTTAATCCATCTATTATAGAAGATTTTGATCAGTCTTATTTAGAAGAGGGCGAAAAAAGAGTGATCATATCATTTAGAGCTACAGGAGAAGGGCATATTTCATCTATCGTCTTTAGAAGGGGTATTCTGGATAGAAACAATGATTTGCACATGATGAAAGTAGGTGATCAGGTAGATATGGCCGAGATTACCCATAAAAAGCTTTATGATAAGCAACGTTTCATTAAAAAATTAAAGGAAATGCAAATACCTGAAAAGTATTCAAGTACTATTATGGTAGATCTTCCAGATAAATTTGAATACTACATCTTGATCAATTCAGTGAATAAGTTATTGAACGATGATACCATATCAGCTGAAAGGAGGATGGCACTTAAAGAAATGACCTGGTTGATCGATTCCTTTTACGATGTAGAGTTCCACCAAGATGCAGATATTACCGAGCGGGTCATCTTTCCGATATCGGAAGCGGAGAATAGAGGTATTGAAGACGCCCGCTTTGTAAGGTTTACCGAAGATGACAATACAGAAAAAATATATGCTACCTACACAGCCTATAATGGGCATACCATACTCCCTAAGCTTTTATCAACAAAAGACTTCTATACTTTCAGGATAATGCCATTGCACGGTAGCGGTGCGATGAACAAAAATTTAGCATTGTTCCCAAAAAAAATAAAAGGTAAATATGCCATGTTGGCCAGGATAGATGGTGTTAACAATTACCTCATGTACTCAGAGAGGAGTACACTTTGGAACGATCCAATTATCATACAAGAGCCTAAGTTTCCTTGGGAGTTTACACAGATTGGCAACTGTGGTTCTCCCTTATTGACAGAGGAAGGTTGGTTGATAATCTCACATGGCGTTGGGCCAATGAGGCGGTATTGCATAGGTGCATCACTTTTTGATCTTGATGATCCATCTAAAGAAATAGGTAGGTTAGAAGAACCTTTGATCACACCTTTGGAGAATGAAAGAGAAGGATATGTGCCCAACGTGGTATACTCTTGTGGGTCTATTATCCATAACAATAGCCTTATTTTACCTTATGCGCTCTCTGATTATTCTTCTACCTACGCCGTAATAAATATGACCGATTTACTCAATGAGTTAAAAAAATAAAGTTATCAATTACTTCAATGTACCATACTTTAGAGGAGCTTCGGTTAAAAAAAACTGACTAGAGTATTTTTATCATAATCGTCCCCAATTGCATTGCGCCAATTGCATTGCGCCAATTGCATTGCGGATGCTTGATTAGCGCATTTCAAATGCGCCAGTTGCACTGCGCTTTTTGTATATCCTCATTTATGAATGAGGATGATGTATCTGTAACCTACGAGGAAATGGGATGCAGATCCCATCGCTGTCGCTTTTACTATACATTTTTGCCAGAACGTGCTGTCGGTTTCCCTTACTATACAAAAAAGATTTAATGGTGTCATCCCTACCTTTACAGAAAAATGTATAGTAGTTAGGCGTTATATAAAACTGTTTAATTTAGTAGCTGAGCTCCAGTACTTTTTTGTATGCCCTTATATAGTTTTTGATCATACTTTCTACGCTAAAATGATCTATTGCATACTTTCTACATTGGTAAGGGTCAATATTGTGGGCTTTATTTACCGCAAGTGCACCCTCGTTAGTATCATTCACTAAAAACCCAGAATGGCCCTCACTAATAAGTTCTGGCATACTCCCCCTTTTAAATGCAATTACAGGTGTGCCGCACATCATGGCTTCAAGTACGCTCAAACCAAAAGGTTCTTCAAAAAAAATTGGGTGCAACAATGCTTTGGCCCCACCAAGTAAGCTATCTCGGGCAATCGGCCCCAAATTTCCGAGGTATTCCACATTTTTATTATCTATAAAAGGTTTTATTATTCGTTCAAAGTAAATTTCATCTTGAATTAGCCCTGCAATTTTTAGAGGATAGCCAGCTTTTTGAGCAATCTCAATGGCTGCATGTGTACCTTTCTCAGGGTGAACCCTACCGAAATATACAAGGTAGTCCTTTTTCCTTTCTTTGAGTGTAAATTGGTCAGGATCAACACCATGATAGATAGTGTCTAAATAATCGAGCGTACTGTTTCTGTCTGAGTTTGAAATTGAGATATAGCTGTTGTACTTATTGTATTTTTTATATACAGGGATAATTTTTGATGATGAAAACCCATGGATAGTGGTAATCATTGGTGTTTTTATTAGCCTTGAATAAGTGAGCGGAAGGAAGTCAAAGTGGTTATGTATGATGTCAAAATCGTTTGCTTTTTCCATAAGGTTACTAATATGTAAGCACTCCATTACCTTAGGATCGGCATAGCGGTCCGTGGCATAAGGAGCTTTGCAAACTGACTGAAGTCTTGCTTTGGTAACAGCGTTTTCTGTAGCAAAAAGCGTCACATCGATACCTTTAGCTACCAATCCCTCTGTAATCGTAGAGGCGATTTGTTCCCAAGGTCCATATTTTTCTGGAGGCGTCCTCCATGCAATAGGGGCTAAAATAGCAACTCTCATATTATGCTACTGGACTCAAATTGAGTTGTTTGACATTGGATTTCACCTCTTCAGCATCATAAAAAGCCTCATATGATTGAAGTACAGTTAGATATGATATCAAATAAGCTAATGAACTTTCGGCACCTTGGTTCCTGTTTACTCCATAATTCTCAAAACCATCGCAGCAACCCTTGGTTTCAAAGTCATATAGACTCATTCTGAGGTCGTTCTCCCCAAGAAACCACATAAAACAAGCAAATAATTTATTTAAATATTCTTTGTCTTTTGTTAGTAGGTAAGCCTGCTGGTACATCAATACCATGGCCATGGCATCTACTGGCTGTTGGGCAAATATAGATCTAGTGCCTTCCCTTTTAAACCATTCCTTATTTCCGATAATAGACAAAGAACCATCTTTTAAGGTATGTTCGGTAAGAAACTCCATGGCCTCAATGGCCACATCAGTGACTTTACTGTCATTTAAAATATGTGATGCGTGAAGTAGAGATAAAGGCAGTATGCCATTGTCATAAGCCAAAAGGGATTCGAACCATTTCCATCCTTCAGATTGGTTTTGCTCATAATGTATCACTAGTTTTCCTGCCAGGTTCCGTAATCTTTCTGTCATGTCATCGTCTGTCGGGTTGGTATAGAGGTAGTGACTAATGCCAATGATTGTATTGGCTATGCTCCTAATAGACTTTAACTTTTCGAAATTGGGGGCGGCGTTGAAAAAAAGTAATTTACCCATTTGATAATAAGAATCGTTGGGGGCATTTCCTAGAAGGTAGCCAAGTGCCCAAATAGTTCTGCCAAAAGAGTCTTCTGAGCCGACTTCATCTAAGAAATCTCTTTTCAAGCTTAAAAAATTCTTAAAAGTACCGTCTTTATTTTGCAAATAATGGATGTAGCTTAAGTAAATGGGCATTAGCTCAAGTGCCAAAGGGTCTTTTTTTTGTTTGTAGGTCATCAATACCATTAATAATGCTCTAGAATTATCATCTAGGCAATAACCTTCTTTAAGGTTTGGAATCCCAAACTTTGCATGTTGTATAATACCGGTATCGTCTGTCAACCTTTTGATGTGGGTCAAGGAAAAGGGCGGCAAAAGAAGCGGATCTAAACTGGTTTCTTTTTGAAGTATTACGGGTACTTGCTTATCTAAAATGCTTTTTATGAGCTGGGTATATTCCTTTCCGATTTTTGGCCAAGTGATCTTTTTACCATAAGAGCCGGCAGTTCTCTGAATTTTTTGTAGGACATCTGGATGGTCAAGCAAATCTACGATAATGGCAGATAGTCCTTCAGTATCTTTAAAATCAAATAATACACCTCTATTCTCAGCAAGTAATTCTTTAGCATGCCAATAAGGTGTGGAAACGATGGCGCAGCCTGCGCCCATGGCGTATGCTAGTGTGCCACTAGTGATCTGGGCTTCATTGAGATAGGGCGTTATATAAATATCACAGGTCGTTAAATATCTGATCAACTCATCTTGACCCACATATTCATTGATAAAAGTGACATGTTTACTTAAGTCAAGGCTTTTTACAAGCAATTGCAGATGGTTACGGTACTCTTCGCCCGAGTGTCTGAAAACGTTGGGATGTGTTTTGCCCAATACAATGTATAAGATTTCTGGGTGTTCCTTAACTATTTTAGGTAAGGCTTTTATAACGGTTTCTATACCCTTGTTCCTACCCAAGAAGCCAAATGTAAGTAGTACTTTACGGTCTTTAAATTTAAACTTACTTTTTACATTTTCAGATTGGATGATGTCCTTTGGTACGCCATGCTCTATGATCGCTATTTTATTTTTCGATACATTATATATTGTGGCCAGTAAGCTGACCGCTTTATGGCTCATGACCACAATCTTACTGGCCATTTTACAGATCTCTTTGAGTATGGCTTTTTCGTTGTAAGAGGGTGTTTCAAGAATTGTATGTAAGGTTACAACTAGAGGAATCTTTAAACGGTGCAGTAAAGGAAGCACATAAACACCATTTTGACCTCCAAATATCCCAAATTCATGTTCTAATATGCAGAGATCGGCACCACTGAGGTTGATAAAATCCGCAGCTTCAAGATAATCGGTCTGTTGCTCTTGATCGATTATAAACTTTACCTCTTCTGGATATTTATAGTTCTTGTCATAATCATTGAGCGCTACAACAAAATCTTCCTTTATATCGAGTGCTCTATTATGGCTTAAGCTAATAGATTTTGCTAGGTTCTGTGTAAAAGTACCTATACCACATTTTCTTGGCGGATAAGTACCTATGTAAGCAAGTTTCATGGTCTAAAATAGTCTAAATTCAATTTATCGTTCTTCTGAGCATGTATTCGATCTCTTTGGCATAATCAAAGATACCTTGGCATTGCCGACTCAATTGTTGTGTAAATACTTATGGTGGGTCTTAGAAAAAAACAAGTAGGTAACCTTTGTTACTATCCGTTCTATCTACTGTAAGCACAAAGTAAACTATCGATATTATCGATAGTTTACTTTTATATTATTTATCCTTATGTGACTCAGCTTTAACAAGCTTTTTTGTATATTTTATCCCCCCCTTCATTCTTTCTCAAAGAGCTTTGTGTAGCTATAAGCCTGTCTTATTTTCAGAGCGAAGAAATATTTAGATAATACCCAATAAACACATCTGTATCAAGTGTTAATTGTAAAGCGGCAAATTGCTCTATTCAAATATTTACATGTATAAATATACCCACACCTACTTTAAAAAGTCTTACACTAAAAATTAGATATTTATATATTTTACGGGTTTCATTGATTTATTAAGATAAGACAAAGATAAATTTGTTATAGATATATAGAGATTGGTACTCTCATGCTATTGTATGCTTAAAGTACGATGCATCCAAGACTCTACAAGAAGCCAGTTAGCATCGGTGTTCATAAAACCAGCTATTCCATAATTACAGACCTCTCATTTAGTCGATTACCTTATTTAGCCATCACTGATTGGTATCAAAGTATTTCATTAATAACGTCGGACTTAACTTAAATATCGGTACCTTAATAAAAATGGCCATCTCTATTTGGCACAAAAACGATATTGTATAAAACGATTGAGTTGAATAGGACCAATAATACACATTACTATGAAATTATATATTAAATATATGGTGAGTTTGCGATGTAAATTATTGGTCAAAAAAGAGCTAAAAAAACTAGGTCTGCACGCTGTGGCCGTTAACTTGGGCTTTGTAGAGATTATGGAAGATATCTCTCCAGATCAGTATGAGCAGCTTAAAAGGAATCTATCCAAATCTGGATTAGAGCTTTTAGATGACAAGAAAAGTATTTTGATAGAGAAAATAAAAAATATAATCATAGAATTGGTGCATTATACGGATGAGTTACCCAAGGTGAATTTTTCAGATCACTTAAGTAAGAAACTGGATTACGATTACACTTATCTTTCTAATATCTTTTCTGAGGTAAAGGGCATTACTATTCAACAATATATTATTCTACATAAAATTGAAAGGGTAAAAGAATTGATTATATATGATGAGCTAAACATTTCTGAAATAGCTTTTAAATTACACTATAGTAGCGTGGCGCATTTATCTAATCAATTTAAAAAAGTGACTGGACTTACGCCATCTTATTTTAAAAGTTTAAAAAAAGTTAAACGAAATAATTTAGAAGACCTGTAAAATATATAAATCTTTTATTTCGATATGTAATGAATCATTAGCCTGCCTTTTTTAACTTTAGAAAACGGTCTAATGTTAGGTAAAACGCATTGCAAAGCATGTTTTCAGAATTCTGATATAGAAATACTTATTCTAAACTTGATAGATTATCTGCGCTGAGCCCTTAATCTAATCTTTGTCACTAAATGTTTATTGTTGTATATTGGTAAATGATACGACGGCACTCAAAACGGGCTTTTTTAGATAACTATCAAACAACTTAAAAAATGGAAGATAATAACGATAATAAGAAGTACTCCTTAAGTTTAAGCTTCAATGAGATTACTCTACCTCCTGTAGAGGATATTCTTATTCTCGGGAAATTATCTTCTCAGGGAAAAAACGGACTTTCCAAAACATTTGATTATTTAGTGCCTGATACTTTTGTGGTAATAGACGTTACCCATGAAAATGTAGAAGCCATCTTTGTCAACAAAAGAATCATCACTAAAATATCGGTTGAAAAGTTGATCGAGATACTTGAAAAAAAAGTATTCCCATACATTTCTGCACAAGAGATCATAAAAGTAGACTTAAAGGTAAAAATATCATATGACACCATTGAAATAGAATAGCCATGTTTGTTTCGTCTCTTATAAATAAGGATTTCGTGAGCGTTTCGCCTTATGCTTCAATATCATCGATAAGGCCATTATTGTTAAGCCATTCGGCGGTGGTACTTATGGACGAAGAAGATTACATAGGTGTACTGAGTTTTAGGGACATTGCCCAAAAAACCAAGTTGCTCGCGATAGATTGCATGAGTAAGAAACCTGCTCTAGATTATCATTACAGCATAGAAGATGCCTGCAACTTAATGTTTACAAGTAGGCAAGAAGCACTGCCTGTTTTTTTAAAAGATAAGTTTACCGGTATTTTAACAAAAAATAGACTTTTTAGTGGTTTAAGCGAAATTTATAAATTTGGTAAGGAACCTGAGATAAAATCTGTACTAAGGCTATTAGGGATAAAGGAATCTTCAGAAAAGGATAATGTAGCATTGCTTTCAAAATTTACACTTAACCAAAATAAGTTGATCAGGGCGTTATCTCATGATTTACGCAGCCCAATAGCAAGGGTAAAGGGATTAATGGAAATAATTGAAGTAGAAGAAGATATAGTACAGAAAATGCAGTTCTGTTCTTTGATAAGCGCTAATATAGATAAGCTGAGCAATTTGGTAGAAGATCTTTTTCTGGTATCTCTTGAGGGTAATCTTGAAAGAGAGTTGGCTTTGGAGGATTACAATATCTATAACATACTCCTTGAGCAATTTGAAGATTATAAATTTGATGCAGCTAAAAAAAGCATTGATTTAGTTATAGAAAGTAAGGTATTCAACCAACTGGTCAGAGTAGATAAGTCAGAGTTTATCCGAGTATTGGATAATATAATCGGTAACGCAATTAAGTTTACTGAAAAAGGTGGGAAGATAATAATAAGACTTTACAAATCAGATGATTCCACTACATGCTTAAGTATTAAAGATGAGGGCATTGGTATCCCAGAGAAAGATATCGCGAATATTTTTACACCTTTTATCGGCCATAACCGCAAGGGTACAGAAAACGAACGATCCAATGGTTTGGGGCTTTCTATCGTAAAACGCATATTAGATAAAATGCAAGTAGATGTAGCAGTACTTAGCAAGGAAGGAAAGGGAACAGAGATTCTATTGAGATTTATGAGATTTAATGGAATTGAAAAGTTATCTAGCCTTAATTAGCCTCGTATAGATACTGAATATCGATTGAAAAAGCTTTGTGGCTAAGCTTCTTCTCACAAATTTTGTGCTCCTGTATCCTTTATTTGCCAGCCGTATTGTATACTTAAACCCTCACCCTTTGGAACAGTTCTTTAGATGCTAAATGTAAAGAACGACTACTTTTTTTGCAGTACAAGATAATAAGACCGTATTTATGATTTATCAGCAGAATGATAGGCAATAGAAAAAAAAGCTGCTTGGTCATAGTGGCCCACCCTGATGATGAAACATTATGGGCAGGCGGTTATATACTGAACCATCTAAATTGGAACTGGTCTATTATTGCCTTATGTCGAAAGTCAGACCTCGACAGAGCGCCCAAGTTTTATAAAGCGCTAGATGTATTAGAGGCAAATGGGGCACTTGGCAATCTAGATGACAGCCCAGACCTACAACCCCTTGCTAAAAAGGAAGTTGAACAGGCCATTTTAGACTTAATACCATCAAAACAGTTCGATTTAATCCTTACACACAATCCAGAAGGGGAATATACCCGTCATCTAAGGCATGAGGAAATAGGTAAAGCGGTGATCAGTCTTTGGCAAGCAGGTAAAATAAAAACCAAAGAACTTTTGGTATTTGCCTACGAAGATAACGATAAGGCATATTTCCCCCGACCAATTAAAAAGGCTACTATTTACATCGAGCTTACTAAAAAGATATGGCTTCAAAAACACAGTATAATTACTGACATCTACGGATTTGAAAAGGAAAGTTGGGAAGCCCGCACAACACCTTCTAAAGAGGCTTTTTGGCAATTTTACAATGCAGAAGATGCGGGAGCATGGTTCAACCAATAAACAAAATAGGAAATGAAAGTACTGGTATTGTATGATTATCCTCCTTCACCAGGAGGGCTTGCCACACAAGGTGACCTACTGTACAAAGGGCTGCTAGAATTAGGAGTAGATGCCCATGCAGCCCATTTCGAATCTGCTCAAGAAAAGGAGTGGTACTATCGTTGGTTTGAGCCTGATATTGTTATCGGAATTGGTTATTGGGGGCATACGCCCCATCTTATCCTCCATCCACAAAGGTATGGGATGTTGGCAGTGCCTTGGTTGGTCGCTGATGGTTACATAGCCAATTACCAAGAGGTCTTAAATGCCCTTCCACTGATACTTGTTACATCCAACTGGGTAAAGGAAATGTATGTACGGGATGGCATTGATGCAGATAAAATCGAGGTGCTCCCAGTTGGCTGCAATACAGATATGTTTATCCCTTATCAAAAAAATGACCCTAAAGTATTGGCCGTACGGGAATCATTGGGTATTTCACCAGAACAAATCATGATTCTTACTATTGGTGGTGATGCTGCATCAAAAGGCGCCCAAGAAGTGATGCAAGCTTTGGCGATCATAGATCAACAAGCTCCAGATTGGAAATACATCTGTAAGGTGTGGCCACAAGCGCGAACCAAACTACAAAACTTGGCCGATATGGAGCTAGCAGTACACCTAGGAATTGAAAAAAATGTGATGTACACTACCAATACCATTTCAAGAAATTTTATTCCATATTTGATAGGCGCCTGCGACATTTATGCGGCACCCTCACGCTTAGAAGGATTTGGTATGCCGCAGGTAGAAGCGGGGGCTTGTGGCAAGCCAGTAATTGGTATCAAAGCAATGGGTATGCTCGATACCCTTATCCATAATGAAACTGCATTATTGGCAAAGGTAGCTAAAGAAATTGTGGTCAATGAGGTTACATTAGGCGAAGAATCCGGATTCGATAGCCAGCATAAGGTATCTTTCAAGACACCACGAACGGTAGATTATCGTGCCGATGTACAGGACATAGCCAAGTACTTATTGGTATTGATGAACGATGAGGCTATTCGAAATAAAATGGGGGAAATGGCCAGAAAGCATGTGGTCAAACATTTTGATCACAGAATAGTGGCTAAGCAATTTTTGACGATTATACGGAACAAACTGGGGATTGAATAGCATAAAATGAATTCTACCGATTTACGATTAGTGGCATCGTGTAAAAAAGCTGCTTTAGAAGTACTTCTGCATAATGTAAAAGGACCTTTTCAGGGGCTACCGCGTACCGCAGGTTGGGGGTATCCCGAGCCTTACACAAGGGACTTAATGTTTTCTATATTCGGTATTGCCGTTTCTGAAAACTCGATATTGATTGAAAGTATCAAAAAAGTACTGGAGACATTGGCTAAAAATCAAAGCCTAAGAGGACACATACCTTCATTGGTGCATGATGGGGATGACCGTGGAGCAAGTGATACGACTCCTTTGTTTTTGATCGGGGTCGGTATTTTTAGAAAGATAGCCGTTTCACCGAATTTTCTCCAGGCCTCTGTAGAAAAGGCACTTAAATGGATGGAGTACCAAAGTCCATCAGATCTTTATCTAGTGGCACAGCTACCAACTACCGACTGGCGCGATGAACAGTGGGTACTTGGCTATGGTTTATTCGTGAATACACTGCTTTACAGTGCACTGTGCATTTTAGGAGAGGATGAAAGGGCAAAGAAAATACACCATGAGATGGAGCTTTTTACGATTACAGGTGGGGTAATGCACCGTCATGTACACGAGGGTTTGGTCGTAAAACACAAGCCTTATTATGCTTGTTGGTCGTATAAAGTTTACAGCAGCGAGCGTTTCGACCTATTAGGTAATAGCTTGGCGATACTATCAGGCATAGCATCCCCGACAAGGGCAAAAAAAATGATATCATGGATTGAAAAGGAATGTGCTTCAATGAGAAAAAATGGGGATTTAGCAGTAGATCTTCCACCTAACTTTTTCCCTTTTATACAACCCAAAGATGCCGACTGGCGAGAACGCTATAAATTATATAATTTGCCCGGTGATTATCATAATGGTGGTATATGGCCATTTATATGTGGATTGTATATAGCAGCATTAGTAGCCGCAAAGCAGTTTAAATTAGCAGAAAAAAAATTGATAGCACTTACCCACCTCGTAAGATCTACTAGTACAGTAACTACCGAATTTGGATTCAACGAATGGATAAAAGCACAAAATGGGAAAGCTATGGGACAAGACTGGCAAACATGGAGTGCAGCACTTTACCTATATGCCGCTAAATGTGTAGAAGAGCAAGAGACCCCTTTCTTTGAGCAGATTCGAGATATGCAGCAAAACTTTAAGATGGACGGATTGAAACCTGAATAATTTGAATTGAAGCATCTTATAGATACAAAAAGGAGTAATAACCAAATCTATGGTCTGCCCCGTCAAGATTTTTGGGGTTCCAAACCATTTAAACCTTATTTTGAAAATGCTATCAAAGTGCTCTGAGAAATCCTCTTCATTCAAAAACTTGAGGATGTTTTCAGTTGTATGACGGAAGTCCTCCTTAAAGTAAGGAAACTCTCTGCCCAATTTCTTCTTTGTGTACTTCCGTTCATGACGGCCACAATCGTTTATTAGGCGGTTTGCCGCGTTGTTAAATTGGGATGAATAAGGAGGCTGATGTACCATTTCTCGTCTTCTTCCATTACCCGATCACACTTTTGATATCTCGCGTTCCACGCCGGATTTTATCCAAGATAATACACAGTTTCTTTTTAAAGTCTAGATAATGATTGTTCCTGGGCCATCGGAAGTATAAGGTAATCTATCTGCCATGATGTCGGATGCCGAGCATGATGCATCATTGTACATACTCAATACTTGTTAATCGATCAGGTCAAGTCCACCGGTCATACTGGCTCTGTGATACACAATTGATAGATTTATTGCATAAATCCTACCTATTTGATCTGCTTGACATGAGAAATATGTAAACCCTTTCTTTTGTAATGTAACACTTTAGCTGCTAAATGTATTGACCTTTGTTTTGATAAAAAAAACACTTGCTCATAAGTTAATAAATACGACTGATTCAAAAATTGATTAGGTCGAGTTACAAATAAAATCGCTCGGTAGCGGTAAAAAAACATATGAAAACAAATTAATTAGATTGAGTATGCTCATAATGTGTATATCTTTTTTGCATACATTACAAGCCCAAGAATTGCAATCTACCTTATTTAACGATGTAAACAAGATAAGGCTAAATGCAATTGTAGTCCATGCAAACGTATTGTCACCAAAAGCATTTGAAGATGCAGTAAAAGCATACGATAAAGCTGTAGAAGGCTATCTTGAAGACGGTAACCTTGCAGATATAAAAGAAAACATCGATGTATCATATAGTAAATTCACAGATGCTATTGAAAATGCTAAAATTAATGCAGTAATGTTTTCCGCTGCCCTTGCAGCAAGGGATGACGCTATGAATGCTGAAGCCCATAAGGTAAATATTACTCATTGGAACAACGCAGAACAATTAATGAGAGATGCGGCCAAAGATTTTGAAAAAGGCAATGCCAACAATGCCAAAGAAAAAGTCGATAAAGCGGTAACGCTTTACAGAAGTGCAGAGCTTGAATCTATAAAAACATATTACCTTGCCAATGCTAAAAAAATGATTGCAAAAGCAGAGGATGATAAAGTAGGCAAAAATGCACCAAAAACCCTTGATCAGGCTGAACTTTTGATCAGCAATGCCGAGAAAATATTGGCCGAAGACCGTTATGATACAGACGAGGCAAGGCATATGGCCAAGGAAGCAGAATACAAGGCATCACTAGCCAGGCATATTTCTTCACAAGTTGAAATTCTAGATGACAAAGATTTTGAAGCAGAGGATTATCTACTTATGGCGTACGATCCCTTGGCCAATATCGGAGAGAATCTTGATATATACTTAAGGTTCGATCAAGGCATTACCCAACCGCTATCCCAGATTTTATCGAAAGTAGGTGAGTATAAAACTCAAATACTGAACTTAGAAAACGAACTGTATAGCTTAAAAGAACAGAATAGGAGTTATGAGCAAATTTTAGCGGAGCAAAAGGAAATACAAAAAAACCTTAAAGATCAGCTGTCTGATGAGGCGGTAATGTCTTTAAAAAAATTGGAGTATTTAGAAGCTAAAATAAATGAAAACACAATATTTGAAGGAAAATTTGATGAAATACAGCGGCTGTTCAACTCTACAGAAGCACAAGTTTTTAGACAAAAAAATGACGTGATCATACGAATGGTGGGTGTAAATTTTGATGTGGGCAAATCCCTGATCAACAAGGAAAACTACGGCACTATATCTAAAATTGAAAAAGCAGCAGACATTTTTGAAAATGCTACCATTACTATAGAGGGCCATACTGATTCAAAAGGGAGTGATGAGACAAACATGGAATTGTCAAAAGCAAGAGCAGGTGCCGTTTTAAGTTATTTATTGGCAAGTAGCAAAATCGATGCATCAAGAGTTGAGACCATGGGCTATGGAGAAAACAGGCCTGTATCCAATAATGAAACTGCTTTAGGAAGAACGCACAATAGACGGATTGATTTTGTAATCCGACCTATTGCCCAAAATAATCCAGAAAAAGGTTTGAAATAATTTAAATAGATCATGCCTAGCTAACAACCCAAGGTAATATTGCCTTTGGGTTGTTTTTCTATATAGCACAAGTAAAAAATTTTAGTGTTAGAAAAGAAAAACCAGTAAAAAGACAAAATCATTAAGAAAAGCAAATGAAAAATTCAACACTAATATTCTTAGCATCCTCATTAATTATGGCACTTATTGGTTTAACGAGCTGTAACGGTCCCTCAAATGTCCAAAAAGTAATCGAAGGTGACTTAGATTTTGCAAAATAAGAACTCGAAGCAGATATGGTGAAATTTAAGAAAGAAACTGCAATTTTGATTGCCTCAAACCAAAAAATGATGGAAGGCTTAAAGACAAAATAGCTGATGGCAATATAGATAAAAGACTTAACCTTTTATAAAAAGATATGCGTTCATCAAGTCGTGAAGCCCGTGAGCACAGAAGAGAAATCATAGTCCGTCTTCACCAATACGGCAAAAATCAGATGGAGATTGCCCACTTAGTATCCGTAGATCAGTCCGTTGTTAGCAGAGTACTAAAATTATTCAATTCAGGTGCTGGCATCCGTGAGAAAGTGAACAAAGGAGCACTAAGAAAACTATCCGCTTCCCAAGTGGTGTATGCATCCTGGTCGAGCAGTGTGGTGATCCGTAGCTCTATTTCGCCCTTATCCAATGTCACCTTGACAATCCTTACTTTTACAGGTGATGAAGGCCTCTCTTTCGTCCCACACCACCTGTTTGGCGAAGTTGGAACCGCTCACCGCAAAACGTACGCAGAGGTCACGCCCTGCCGACATCAGCCGCTCAAGCACCGAAAAGTAGCCGAAGTTCCTGTTGGACAGGAACAGGCCTTCCAAATGGTCGATGGATCCGAGGATATCGTAGAGCATAGAGTTTTCTCCAGTATCCATCATGCTCATATGAGCATGGGATGGCCCGAATCGACGACGATATCGTTCAGTACGTCGTGGAGGAAGAATATCCGTGCCGCACAGCGCTCGACACCGCATGAAGTGGTCGCATGTACCCCGAAGGTATCTTTTATGTCATCAGAGACAGGTAAATTGAGCGTACTCCCGTCACCAGCGAGCAACACATGCCCTTTCCAGCACCGCTTGTTCGAGGTCATGTAGCTCTCGACCGTCAGACGGTTGAGGTCATTGAAGAATGCAGAGGATATCTTGTATCTTGCCTGTGTCGGACACCCCGGGAAAAGGCACTACCTGTTACAGTAAGTGCCGATAGTTTCGGGAGCGGCTCCTGCATATTGTACTCTACCGACTCCTTGAACAGGTTGAGTATGCACTTGGTAATATTGGCAAAACTTAATGGTAAGTCCCTTGTAAACTCCTTTTCTGAGCACCCATACAGCTCGGGGCTCTTTGGGCTGTATTTACGTTAGGTGAGTTCTTGGATGAACCTTGCCCTTAATGGGCTGACTTT
>CAKZMZ010000179.1 GCA_937129345.1 uncultured Thalassovita sp.
TGCAGGCAGTAAGCCCATAAAAAAAGCACCACGCTAGGCGGGTGCTTTGGCTCCAAACAATTCAACATAGCTGTTAGAATTGTTTCTTGGTTTAGTTAGTGATTATAGATTGATTAATTAAAGTTTTGTCTGGCAATTTTTTTGTCTTCTATAGTGATAAACTGGCTGCCTTGTGATCCATAGTTGAAAACCGGATAGCTAATAGCAATTTTATCGCCCTCCCAAACAAAGGAATAAAGCTCGCCAAGTGCGTCGTTTTTAGTGTCAGCAAAACGCGGTTTGCCAAACATTTCGCTCAAAGATTCAAAGGCATCGTCATTTTTAAACTCGAAACTCACAGAGCAAAGCTTTCCTTTGTAAAATGCATAGCCAACTTCTGGTTCAAGGTTAACACCGAATAATTCTTGTTTTTCACCAATATTTACTAGACCAAGGTCTACAAAACCATAACTGTATTCTTTCTTAAAGCTAGGGTGTTCTTGAATGTCTGAACCGATAAGTTTGCCAAAAACAGCTTCTGGGGTAGTATTAGACTTTTGCCCAAATAGGAAAAAACTACTCAGCATGAGCAGAGTGAGGGTAATTGTTCTCTTCATGGTAAGTTCGTTTGTTTAGTTTACTGGGAGTTACATCCAAATGGACAACCACTTAAATGCGCATTTTTGCATAAAAAAGAGCTTTTCTTACACCTGTTTGCTTTGATCCTAAATCAAGAAGATTTATTTGTAGGATTTTATTATAAGACCTAGCGGCTAATTTTGATTAAAGCCCACATTCATTAAAGCGATTGAGAGAATTTGTCTAACTTTGAATTAATTTTTTAACAAAGGCACATATTTTTTTAATTACACTAATGAAGCGTAAGAAATATTTTATCATTGATTTTGACAGTACATTTACCAAAGTAGAAGCCTTAGACGAACTCTGTGAGATAGCCCTACAAGACCGACCTGATAAAGAAAACATCGTTCAGAAGGTGCGTGATATTACCGATCAGGCCATGGATGGCAGCTTGTCTTTTAGCGAGGCCCTAAAAAGTAGAGTAGAACTTTTAGATGCCCACAAAAAAGATTTGGCCCCACTTATAGAGCGTCTAAAAGAACAGGTCTCTGATTCAATAAAAAGAAATGAGGAGTTCTTTCATAAAAACGGCGAAGATGTGCTCATTATGAGTAATGGTTTTAAAGATTTTATAGTACCTATAGTTACGGAATACGGCATCTTAGAAGAGAACGTATATGCCAACACTTTTGAATTTGATGCAGAGGGGAAAATCACGGGTTTTGATCGCGAGAACCCACTTTCTGGCGAT
The DNA here is from genome assembly GCA_937129345.1 of uncultured Thalassovita sp. GTDB lineage: Bacteria > Bacteroidota > Bacteroidia > Cytophagales > Flammeovirgaceae > Chondrinema. The sequence goes on from CAKZMZ010000179.1 coordinate 1,313, forward strand.
AATGGCAAGGTAAAGTTGATGAAAGAGCTAAAGCTAGATGGGGATGTTTTTGTCATTGGCGATGGTTATACCGATTATCAAATTAAAGAAGCCGGCTTGGCGCATCAATTCTATGCATTTACCGAAAATGTTAACAGAGAAAACGTGACCAGCAAGGCCGATCATGTGGCACCAAGTTTTGATGAAGTGCTCTATGTGAACAAACTGCCCATGTCTATTTCCTATCCTAAAAATCGGATTTCAGTACTATTGTTAGAGAATATCCACCCCAAGGCCAAGGCCTTTTTTGAACAGGAAGGCTACCAAGTAGAAACTGCGAGCGGAGCTATGGATGAAGAAGAACTGTCAGAAGCGATCAAGGATGTTTCTGTTTTAGGCATTCGGTCTAAGACCAACCTCACCAAAAAAGTATTAGAAAACGCCAACAGATTAATGGCAGTCGGCGCCTTTTGTATAGGCACCAACCAAATTGATCTTGGCGCTTGCCTCGATAAAGGTATTACAGTGTTCAATGCTCCCTTTAGTAATACAAGAAGTGTGGTAGAATTGGCAATTAGCGAAATTATCTTACTTATGCGCAATTTACCAGATAAGATTAGGGCCATGCATCAAGGCAGTTGGGAAAAATCTGCTAAAAATGCTTTTGAAGTGCGCGGTAAAAAGCTTGGTATCGTCGGTTATGGCAATATTGGTTCTCAACTTTCTGTATTGGCAGAAAGCATGGGAATGGATGTGTACTACTACGATATGGTAGAAAAATTGGCGCTTGGCAATGCTACAAAGTGCACCTCCTTAAAAGAGTTGCTCAATACAGTTGATGTGGTTTCACTACATGTAGACGGCAGGGCAGACAATAACAACATTTTTGGAAAGGCAGAATTTGACCAAATGAAAGAAGGTGCTTACTTTTTAAATTTGGCAAGAGGTTTTGTCGTAGATATTCCCGCCTTGGCTGAGGCACTTAAGAGTGGCAAGATTAAAGGAGCCGGCATAGATGTTTTCCCTGAAGAACCTAAAACCAATCAAGAGCCTTTTACTTCAGCATTGCTGAATTTACCTAATTTAATTATGACTCCTCATATTGGAGGCAGCACTTTAGAGGCCCAACAAAATATAGCCGATTTTGTGCCTGGCAAAATTGTGGAATATGTAAATACTGGCAACACATTTAACAGTGTAAATTTCCCTAATGTACAATTGCCTAAATTGACAAATGCACATAGGTTGTTGCACATCCATAAAAATGTTTCGGGTGTAATGGCAAAAATCAACTCTGTGTTGGCCAAGCACGAAACCAACATTGTGGGTCAGTATCTCAAAACCAATGAGCAAATTGGCTATGTAATTACCGATATAGATAAGAAGTACAACCCAGCGGTTATTAAAGATTTAAAAGCTATAGAGAATACCATTAAGTTTAGGGTTCTATATTAGAAATTAGTTGTTTGATTTTAGTTTTTAGTTAGAGTTTGTAAATCGAAGACTTAAACTAAATTCTAATATCTACCATCTAAATACTAATTTATAAATGCAAGAAATCATCAGTTACCTGACCGCCAATTATATTGAGGCGGTCAGTACTTTTTTTGGGATAGTTTGTGTGTACCTCAATGCCAAAGAAAATATTTGGGCTTGGCCTACAGGTATTATCAGTGTTGGTTTAGGAATCATTATTTTCTTAGAATACAAGCTTTATGGAGACATGGGGCTGCATGTAGTATATGTAATTCTTGGATTTTATGGCTGGTACAATTGGTTATATGGTGGTAAGCAACACGAAGGGGTTCAGATTCATCGATCAGCCAAAACAGAATTATATGGGTTTTTAGCCATTGGTACCGTTACCAGTTTGGTACTTGGTTATGTTCTAGAAAAGAATACAGATTCTGACGTACCCTATTTTGATGCATTAACCACCGTTTTTAGCTTAATAGCACAGTATCAACTCACTAAAAAGATAATTGAAAACTGGCTGATATGGATTGCGGTTGATGTGGTTTGTGTAGGTCTATATTTTTATAAAGGCTTGTACATTTATACCTTTTTGTACTTTGTTTATCTCATTTTGGCTACTATGGGCTATTTAAATTGGAAAAAGCTGATGTTTAGGCAAGAAGCGGTTTATTGATGCGAAATCGATAGTTCTATCACAAAATATCTTGTGTTAATTCTTACATACTATCATTTCCGCTAATAAAATTATTAATAAAGCAATTTAGCCTCTGTCTGTTTTGATTTATGGAAAATTACCACCCACACAAGAATTCAAAATCCTTGCACAGGTTTACTAAATCATTCTTCTCGTAAAGTATCTACAGGGTTTAGCAGTGCCGCTTTTATGGATTGGTAGCTTACAGTAGCCCAAGTAATGGCAAAGGCAGAAAGCCCGGCCAGTACATACACCCACCAACCAATATTGGCTTGATAAGCAAAATTAGCTAGCCAATCGCTCATGATCCACCAAGCAATAGGGGCTGAAAGTAAAAAGGCGATCAATACCAACAAGGTGTACTCGTTAGATAATTTGAATACAATGCTGCTCACAGTAGCACCCAATACCTTTCTCACCCCAATTTCCTTGTGTTTTTGTTCGGCTGTAAAAGCGGCTAGGCCGATCAAGCCCAGCATAGCGATCATAATCGAAAAAACCGAAAATATACCGAAAAGCAGACCTGTTCTTTTTTCTGCCCTGTAAAGGGCTTCGTACTCCTTATCTAGAAATGCCAAATCGAAAGTACGAGAAGGCAGGGTTTTATCCCATATTCTTTCTAAACTGGCTAAGGTGCTGCCAAGATTTTCCAATTTTACTTTTACAAGCATGTAGTTAAAGCTACTGGGTTCTACAAACATGACCAAGGGTCTTATTTCTGTATGTAAAGAAGTAAAGTGAAAGTCTTTGACTACACCGATAACATTGCCTCTTCTATCGTCTATCAAATCGAGCCATTTGCCAACGGCCGTTTCTGGGGTCCAGCCGAGTTTCCTGGCTGCCGTTTCATTTAAAATGTATTGATAACCTTCTTTAGACGAGTAGTTTTCTCTAAAGTTTCTGCCATATAGCATGTTTAAATTTAGAGAGCCAACAAAAGAGGGGTCTACGGAAAGGCCATTGACCATGGGGTTTTGGTCTTCTGGCAATCCCTCTGCGGCTGCCAAATAACCCGCTTTTACATCACCGGGAATCTCAGAACTGAGCGTTATATTACTTACTAGGCTAATTTGGTTAAATTCATTTTTTAGAACTCCTATTTTTTCATCCACTGCTTTTTCATTGACCGGTAAGATCAAGAATTCTTCCTTGTTAAAGCCTAGGTTTTTGTTTTGGAAATACTGTAATTGCGTGAATACAACTACTGTAGATATGATCATAAATATGGAGATGGCGAACTGTAAAACCACCAATCCTTTTCTGAACAGCGCGCCATTCGGTTGTAAAAGCAATTTGCCCTTGAGCGATTTTTGGACGTTAAATGTTGCTAAATATACTGCGGGGTACAAACCAGCAAGTAAACCCACCAATAACCCTAGCGAAAGCACTATTGCCATTAGCTCGAAATTAAAAATGTCTGAATAAGTAAAGGTCTTTCCAGCAATGTCATTAAAGTAAGGTAATAGAATGGCATCGAGCAATAAGGCAATACTACAAGCCATTAGACTGAGAAAAATGGCTTCTCCCAGAAACTGTCGAACCAATTGTTTTTTGCCTGCGCCAAGTACTTTTCTCACACCAATTTCTCTTGCTCTTAAAGATGCCCTTGCAGTTGCAAGGTTCATGTAATTGATGCAAGCAATTAGTACAATGACCAAGGCAATAAATCCGAAAATGTATACATAAGCCATGTCGCCTTGCAGGGCAATATCGCTTTCTAGGTCTATTTTTAAATGAATGTCTGTCATAGCATGCATAGGATAGTGCATATCCATGCCCATGGCCTTAAACTCTTCGCCTTTTTCTTTGAGCACCAAGGCTTTTATTTTTTCATTTAGGTTATTGATGTTAGTCCCTTCTTTGATCAAAAAGTAAGAATAAAAGTTGGCGTTGCTCCAAACCTCTCTGCGGTGGTAGCCGGTAAGTGTGTTGTAAGAGCCAAGCAGGTCAAACTTGAAATGAGAGTTTCTTGGAATATCTTTTAAAATGCCCGTTACCTGCATCTGTGTATTGCCAAAAATTTTTATGGTTTTGCCCAAAACATCTTTTGCTCGCCAATCGGTACCAAAATACCTTTTGGCAGTTGTTTCGGTTAGTAATATGCTATTGGGTTCTTTAAGTGCGGTTTTCTTGTCTCCTAAAATCAGTGTAAAACTGAACACATCTAAAAAAGTGCTATCTGCATAAAAAAAGGCATGTTCTTGAAATTGGTTGTCCTCAACTTGTACGGGAACGGGATTGGACATAGAGCGATTGTACACCCGAACGCCCTTCTCTATTTCGGGCAACTCTCTACTAAAAAAAGGCACAATGGCATTTGGCGTAACGGCCAAATGGTGGCTTTGCCCCGAAAAACTGGCTTGCATAGAGGCTCTGTAAATTTGCTCAGCATTTTTGTGAAAACGGTCGTAAGACAATTCGTCTTTCACATATATTAAAATGAGTAGGGCAGAGGCCAAACCGACAGAGAGCCCTGTTAGATTGATAAAAGGATAAATCTTATGGCGAAAAAGAACCCTGAGCGCGATGGTAAAGTAATTTTTGATCATGAGCAGCGATTTAAAGATGAAAAAGCTATTTCTTTTAGCTACTTTTTTGATAGAGCAAACTAGTAGCCGGTTACATTTAAGTAGCATTTATTTTATTACAGGGTAGTATTCTTAAATAAGTGGTGTTATAAGCTGCTTGGCGGTTGTGTTTTCTACTTACCAGATAAGCTATTTTATTCTTTAGCCTTGTCTCAAATACTTTACATAGCATTAATCTCTTAACTTTTTTCCTGAGCAGATTTGCTGTTCATTAACTTATGTATTATTGGTGTTTTGTTTAGCATTACGTTTTCTTGAGTGTCTATCAATGCCAATATTCTTTTTTAGAATGGCTTTATTTGTTAGGTTTGGTTATAAGTTTGATTTTTTCTTCTGCAGTGTTTTAAATGGCCTATAGCTTTTATGGATTTTTATTTTTTAGACGGATGGCAGTATATAAAAAAATTAACGCTGAGAAAAGTGTTCAATATTATAAAGCTTATCGCGAGTTACTATCTATCTAAATCTTTGGGTAAAGTGATGCATTGGGGAATGCCAACGAGTATTTCTCTTGAGCCAACAACAGCTTGTAATTTAAGGTGCCCAGAGTGTCCAAGTGGGCTAAGGGCTTTTTCAAGGCCTACAGGCATGCTCGGCAACGACTTATATGTCAAAACCATTGATGAGCTTTCCCCTACGCTCACCTATCTTATCTTCTATTTTCAGGGCGAGCCTTATCTAAATCCTAAATTTTTAGATATGGTTAAGTATGCTTCTTCTAAAAATATTTATACGGCAACCTCCACCAACGCACATTTTTTAAAAGACGATGTGGCCAAAAAGACGGTAGAGTCAGGTTTGGATAGGTTGATCATATCTATAGATGGCACTACGCAAGATACCTATGAGTCGTACAGAATAGGTGGGCAGCTCGAGAAAGTCATAGAAGGCACCAAAAACGTGATAAAATGGAAAAAAGCCCTAAAGTCAGCCACACCGCATGTTATGTTTCAGTTTTTAGTGGTCAGGCCTAATGAGCATCAAATAAATAATGTAAGGCAATTGGCCAAAGAGCTAGGTGTAGATCAAGTGGTACTAAAAACAGCTCAGATTTACGATTATGAAAATGGCTCAGATTTAATTCCCGTACAGGAAAAATATGCAAGGTATCAGAAAATGCCCGACGGTACTTATAAAATAAAAAATAAGCTAGTAAATAGCTGTTGGAAAATGTGGCATTCTTGCGTAATTACTTGGAACGGCCTGGTAGTGCCTTGTTGTTTTGATAAAGATGCGCACCATAAGTTGGGCAGTGTCCAGAACAATTCTTTTAAAAGTCTGTGGCGAGGAGAAAAATACCTTCAGTTCAGAAAAGCCCTTTTAAAAGGGAGAAGCCAAATAGAGATTTGCAAGAATTGCACAGAGGGCACTAAGGTTTGGGCCTGATTAAAAATCGATTTGCTCCTTTTCTTCCTTTACGGTCTTTACAAAATCTCGAAGAAATCGCTGCATTTTTTCTTTTTCAGAGACTTCTTGTTGCTTTTGATTTTCTTTCTTCTTTTGGGATTTTTCAAAAACATCAGCTGCTTTTTCTACGTCTGCTTCTAGCATTAAAAATTGGGCATTGGCTTTTGTTTGCTTGGTCACTTGATGCTGAACTATAGTTAAAGCCGTAATGGCATCTTCAGTTATTGGCTCGGCTTCCTTTTGAGATTCTTGTGGTGGGTTCAATAACAAAAAGTTGTCTTGTTGGCTTTTTTCTAATCTGCTTGGCTTAGCGTCTTGAGTAACCTCTTCAAACGGTTCTTCATTTATTTCTTCCTCTATAAGATCATTTTGGAATAAGCGCTTTTTTCTCAAGCTTTCCATTTCGTTTTTAAACCTAGCCAGTTTGGTGATGTGCTTAGAGGTAAAAAAATGATGTTCTAAATGCTTTTCCATAAAATAAGGCTAAAAAATCTATAGAAATTAACTACTTCTATTTAAAAATAGTATCAGAAAACCGTTTGATTCAGGGGATGCTAAACTTATTACCAAAAGATTACTTTTCGCACTTTTCATTTGTTTAAGTTAAATATTGGCCCATTCCACTCCCACATCCTTTTTTATCTATAGTGTAAGTTTTGTCTTTATGCTGAATGTTATTCCCTAAAAACTGTAAAACTGGTATAGTGAAATACAATAGCAATATACACTCATTAACATATTTCGCATAAAAATTAAAAATTACCCAAAGCCTGTAAATAGTTACAATGAGAATATAATTCTGAATTAATAAAGAAGATTCAGGTTATTATTTTGTGAAATATCATTATTTCAAAATAAATAAATGTAAAGAGCATGGGGCTTAATTGAAACTGTTGTGTTAAAAATTACAGGTAAGAAAATAGCCTCTAGTAAGCAAAAACATTAACCCTGTTCGGAAATGAATTTGAATTTAACGACCCGCAAACAAATACTTCATTAACTAATAATTTTATGAAAACACGACGACTTCTATACCTTTTGATGGCTGTCTTGATAGCTCAAGCCGATTTATTTGCCCAGGAAGACGCAGAACCTGAGGTTGAATCTGCCAAAGAAGGTACTCGAATAGGCATAGGTATTAGTGGCAGCACTAGGGGCATAGGCGTTGATTTAGGCATTGGACTATCTCAAAAATTTCAGTTGAGGCTTGGTGGTACTTATTTTCAATTTGATCAAGATTTTGTTCTTGATGTAGAAGGACAGCCCTTTGACATGAACGCCGATGTGGACATGCGCTCTTTACAGCTTTTAGCAGATTATTATCCATTTAAGGGTAGTAGCTTTAAGTTAACCGGCGGTTTAGCATACCATTTAAATGAAAGATACTCAGTACAAGGAGCTTATGCTGGTGAAGAGGTTTTTTCCATGGGCGAAATAGTAATCGAGGGCGAGGATGTCGGTACACTTGGCGTAGATGTCACCTATGAAAAATTGGCCCCTTACGCAGCTTTAGGTTTCGGTAGGGCGGTACCAAAAGGTCGAGTTAACTTCAGTTTTGAAATAGGCTCTTACTATAATAGTTCTCCCAATGTAGAAATAAACGGCACAAACATGTTCAGCGAAATGAACTCGCAAAGCGAACAACTAGAGCAAAATATGAAAGACTACCGATTTTACCCTGTAATGATGTTCAGGTTAGGATTTAAGATATAAATAACTCACCACTAAATATTTAATTTAAACAACTTGCTATGAGAAAATCTATTTATGCTTTACTATTTGGTTTATTATTGACTCTGTGGAGTTGTGATAATCCTGTAGAAAACATCGATATCGTACTAGATACCGATGATATTATAAACACAACAGTTGCGGTGGAGTTAACCGATGTGGCCGCAGGCGAGCCGATAAGCGACTTTGCCAATGTTAGTATTTCTGGTCCTGATGCCGATATGGTATTGGATTTAACAGGAGAGCGAAATTATAGTACCGCTGGCGATGGATTACTGACTTTAATACTTCATCCCGATGCGCTTCCTTCTCCGTCTAACCCTGTAGAGTTTACAATTAACGCAGATGTTGAAGGCTACGAAAGCTTTTCAAAAGATGTGGTAATTACCGATAAAGGCAACTTTGTTGAGGTGTTAGATATGGTAAACTACGAATTGCCACCACAAGGCCTATTGTACTTAGAAGGTGAGGCTGATTTAGATAACACTGGAGCATTGACACAGGATTACACGATCACTACTAGCAACGGTAGGATTCAAGGTTTTGATTTTAACTTTAAGGTAAATTTTCCAGCAGGAACTTCATTTTTCAATAACATGGGTAATCCGTTAACAGGTAATAAAGTAAAATTCAGAACTCGAGTTTCAAATGGCTCAAACCCCTTGGGCGGTTTTATTAGACGCGCAAGCCAAGGTGACCCTTACAGCGTATTTGCAGATGCCCAGTTTTCTTTAGAAGTAACTGTTGATGGTGTAGTGGCTTCTAAGACCTCAAAAGATTTTAACTTTGAAATCAATTTTGATGAGAACTTTGAGCAAAGCGACTTAAAAGTACTTTTCCAAAAAGTGAATAATGATCCAGAAGACCTAGATTTATCTAATACAAGGTTTAACGGAAGCTCAGTGTTTACTCCAGTAAGATTTTTTGGTGTGTTCGATTTCTCTATCTGGAACAGGATTTTGAGAGCGCCTCTATCAACTATACAGAAAGTTCCTGTATTTGTTAATTCAAACATAGTTCCTGAGTTGGATCAAGAAAGATTCTACACCGATCAGTTTTCTTACTCTGTTTATTACATCGATCCAAATACTTCAGAAGAAAAGATTTTTATTAGAAACAGAAAATTTTCCTTTACTAATGGATCTCAATTAGAGTTTAATACAGCCCCGGGCATAGAAAACTACAAAATCTACGTGCATAGTGACTTTGATGGAATTATTGGCTCTGCTGATTTAGTAGCGGGTAGCAGCAATAATATCAGTCTTACTTTCCCTAATGAAGCCATTAACTTCAAATTGATAGGTACTTGCGATAATGGTGATTTCCAAGTGGGCCCTACGGCAACTATTTATTACAAGCCTGTTAGTTCTAGAAAACCACCAAAGCTTTTGGGTACCATCCAAAGTGGAAAAATGGTTTCTTTTAAACTAAAACAAGGTGTTGAATATGTGTTTTCTACTAGGTTTAATGGTAATGTAGTTTCAGCAAAAGGTGTGGTGAACAGTAACAACTACAGTGAAACAAGAGAATTGCCAGCTAATATCTGTGATAATTTCTAAGAGTAGATAGTTTGCTTTTAGACAGCCGTCGGTTTTTTAAATCGACGGTTTTTTTATGCTCTTTGTAAAAGCTTTTAAATGTATTTGGCCTCATTAGTGAGCGGTACATTTATTGAGAAGCTAATTTAGTAATTATTTTTTCGTC
>CAKZMZ010000180.1 GCA_937129345.1 uncultured Thalassovita sp.
TGGAAAATATAGGCAATGGCCAAATCCTTTTTTTCTTCGTTATACGTGAACATAAATTCTCGCCGCGCTTCTTCTGGCAACTGTTGTACCTGGTAGGAAACACTGGTCGGAAAACTTGAGCTAAAGAAAGATGTTGGTAGCGGATCGTTCATGTTGTGTTTTCGGGATTTTTTTCTGTAATAGGCACTATTGCCAAGGTGTTGTTTATACCGAATTTTTTCTTGAAGTTTATCAGCCAAGATAGTCGCAGGTCTTTTTATATAATATTCCATGCCTTAATAATTTAAACAGGAATCTTTATAGAGAGATTCCTGCTGTTTTTTTTCCTTTTTGAGTAGTCTAGTGGGTAGGACTATCAGAAAATCCAATTGAGTATGGTGGTAAAGATGCTAATGAGTATGCTAAAGCCGGCTGCCCACCAAAAACTCTTTATTTTTAAGCCATCTAGTATGGCATCAATGATCATGAGTATAATTGCATTGATCACAATAAGGAATAAACCGAGCGTAAGAACGGTTATTGGCAGGGTGAAAAACACTAAAATCGGTTTCAAGAAAAAATTGGCCAATGCCAATAGTATAGCTGCAAGAATTGCATGCAAAAAATTCTTGATTTGTACGCCTTCTAAAAGGTAAGCAGCGGCAAAAATGGCGACAGAACTTACAAGTATTTGAACCATGTTTTATTTATTTTTAGTTTGTTGATGATTAGAAATTCAGCTTGAACTTCTATACTATTATACTCAAAAAAATTTAAGCTGTTACTATATTTCGATATAAGCGCGCTACAAGAGATAAAAAGTAAATATTTTATGTAAGTGGTAATGCAAGGTACTTTGGTAAACTATGAAGCCACAAGAATATAACGAAGAGGAAATTCCAGCTAAAATTGCCCAAGGCGATTTAAAGGCTTATGAGTTCCTCTTTAGACAAAAATATGAAGTGCTTTATCAGTATAGTGCTAAAATTACTGCTGAGCCACAAGTGTCTGAAGAAATAGTACAAGACGTTTTTGTTTCTCTTTGGGCAAACAGAAACACACTATCTATTACAAGTACGATCAGTAATTATCTTTTTAGGGCAGTAAAAAATAAGTCTATCGACTATTTGAGATCAAAGTACGCTCAAATTCAAAAAAAATTTACCTCTGAGCAAGCTGCTGAGGATAGTTCGGTTTCGCTAGCAGACAACTTAGAGGCAAAAGATTTGGTAGTACTCGTGCAAAAAGCAGTCGAACGACTACCAAAAAAATGCAAAGAGATTTTTTTATTGAGTAGAGAAGGTGGGCTTACTTATGAGGAAATCGCTCAAGCACTTGGTATTTCTCACAAAACGGTAAAAGCTCAAATGGGCATCGCCTTAAAAAAGTTAAGAACTTTTCTTGATAAACATTGGGGTGAATTTATTTTGTTGATAATCAGTTTTTTAGAAATTTTTTACAATTTTTTTTAAAGTCTTTTAGGCCTATGCTTCAATTATTTCGACTTTATTATGGAACACAACATAAGCAAAGTAAAAACAATGAGCGGGGGCCTCAAGAAATTGGGCTAGCCATTGGCAATGTCGAATTTTGCTAAATTGATTTCAAAACTCAGGCCCCTGTTCTCATTTTATTAAAACAGAAATGAAAGATGATATTTATGAACATATTGCCGATTATCTAGCGCAAAAACAAAAAGGAAATGTGCCAGAAACGCTTGAAAGGAAAGTAAAAGATTGGTGTAATGCCTCAGAAGCCAACCTAATTGAGTTTAAGAAATTGCAAAAGGTTTGGCAGCTAAATTCAACAAGGGCTTATCCGCACTCCGATGTAGAAGCAGCTTGGCAAACCGTGCTTGGTAAAATAGAGCAAACAGAAACAGGAAAGCAGATAAATCTCCAAAAAAACACTCTTGTTTGGGCGAGGTATGCGGCGGCAATCGCTTTACTTATTTCCGCAACAGCAGTATGGTTTTTATTACAAAGTGATGTTTGGTATAAATGGACCAATACTCAAATTACAACAGCTCAAAATGAAAAGAAAAATATTGAATTGGCAGATGGCACCAAAGTGATGCTCAATGGGGGTTCTGTTTTGTATTATACAAAAAAATTTAGTGGCGAAAGCAGAAAAGTCTTATTAGAGGGCGAGGCTTATTTTGACGTAGCTCATAAGCCACAGCAACCATTTATTGTCACTACTGGCAACACTACAACTAGGGTTTTAGGTACCCAATTCAACTTAAGACACTACCCAGAAGAAGCGCAAACGGAGGTGTTTTTAAAAGAAGGCAAAGTGATTTTTGGTACAGATAAAAGTAGCGTTACACTACGCCCTGGCGAAGTGGCTACATATCATCAAATAGCAGAGCGTTTAGATAAATCCGAAAATCTAAACGAAAATATAACAGCTTGGCAAACAGGTAGATTACAATTTACTAAAGCACCATTAAGCACAGTTGTAAATACCTTGTCGCGCTTTTATAGAAAAGAGATTTTACTACTACCCGAGCCAAATAAACTAGATTGTACTTATACAGGTACATTTGATAAAATTACCCTACAAGAGGCATTACAACTCATGCAATTCTCAGCAGATTTTACATTTAGAGAAGTGAATGAAAAAATAATCATTACGGGCACATTATGCCCCTAAAAATATTCCTTGCGTGTTGTGTTCCAATAAATTGATTTTAAGACACAAAAGGAAAATACAATGAAAGTAATTTATGATTTAATTGAAGCTGAAAACTTAAAAAGCAATTTAAATGAAGTATTCAAATTAAAAGCACACTTAAAGAAATTGAGCAAATGTGGATTATTGTTAAGTTATTTTTTAGGATTGAGCCTCTTGACATGTGCTCAAGAAATTACAGTAGGGGAGACCAAAAAAGTGAAGAGAAAATCTGCAGTAGCTTACAGTCAGTATATAACTCATGCACAACTGTCATTTTCTGCAGGTAATATAAAGACCGTTAAAATGAGTACTGGTACAGGCAAATTAGAAGTAAGGCCTGCAGAGACAGATAAAATTGAAATGGAGGCGGTCATTGAAAACAGATCGCTAAGCAAAAAGAAGGCAAGGAAATTTATAGAAAAATACCTTAGACTTTCAATGGAAGATGTAAATGGGCAACTAGAGGTAAAAAGCTATTTTGAAGGTTTACCCCGGAAATGGAATTCAAAGCGATATGGTTTAGGACATATGTTAGAAACACCGGGTTCTAAAATCCATGTAGTGTTGAAAGTACCCAATTCTATAGATTTATCCTTGTGTGATCACTCAGGGGCTGTTTATTTACACGACTTACAAAATAACATTTACTTAAAGGATGGCTCAGGTAAGGTATTGATAAAAAACACCTATGGCAACCTAGAAGTGTCGGATGGTTCCGGTAGATTAGAAATTAAAAACCACGAGGGCGATTTAAAAATTAGAGATGGTTCCGGCAGAGTTACCCTTAGTAGCATTGGCATGGTAAAAAGGAATTATCAGGTACATATTACAGATGCCTCTGGTAGAATATATGCCGAGGGCATAGGTGCAGATGTGCATTTAAAAGATGGGTCTGGCAGAATAGAATTAAAAAATGTTTCAGGTGAAGTAAGGGCAATAGATCGCTCTGGTGGTTTGGCCTTGTACGGTATTGGTAAAACAGTAGATATTAAAGATACATCAGGTGGCATTACACTAAAAGATATCTGTAACATTCATGAGGGTACCGATCATATTTCAATAAAAGACGGCTCTGGAGGCATCTACTTAAAAAATGCAGGAACAAGTGCCAACATAAACGATAAATCAGGGGGGATATCTATTAGCGATGTTAAAGGAGATTTATTGATAAGTGATCGCTCAGGTAGAATTTCAGCTAAAAATGTGTTGGGTACGGTCTCTATAAAAGATCGCTCGGGTAGAATTTCAGCCGAAACGTACTTGGTAAAAAACTAATTGTTTTATGAAGTTAACTGGAACTGTCTTAATCTTATTCTTCTATTGTGGCTTGCTATTAGCCCAGCAAAATAATGATTTTTTGGAAGAGCGTGTCTCTCTCTATTATCAGCAAACGCCCTTGCGCAAAGTACTATCAGATTTGGACAGTTCCTCTTCCTTAAATTTCAATTATTTTGATGCAGAAGAACTTAATAGGCCTGTAGACTTAGATATTAAAGGAGAGACTTTGGCCTATACCCTAGAGCAACTTTTCCAGGATACGGACATACAATACTTGATAAAAGGCAAGCATGTATTGCTCAAAAAAAAGCTTGATAAACTTAGTTTACAAGGCGAAATAAGGGACAAACTCACTGGCGAACCTTTGTCATTGGCAGCGGTAAGTATCAAAGGTAAGCCAGTAGGAATTGTTTCTAACCCTGATGGTAGGTTTGGTTTGATGCTACCCAGTAGCTACGAAAACGATACTTTGTATGTAACCATGCTTGGTTACAAAGACTATGAATTAAATCTAAGTCAACTAAAGGGCTCGCAGAACCTTAATATATCATTAGAGACCGAAGATAAGATTTTAGAAGAAGTAATGATTTTTTCTGATATGGGTAACTGGCAATATGTTGCCACAAGTAACACCGTAAAGACATCAGGCAAAGCATCACCTTTGGGTTTGTTCACTACCTTGGCTTCTTTAGAAATTCCTGCCAATGGTTTAAGCTTAATCGATTTGCGGTGCGGTACAGGAAAACTAACCATTGTACCAAGCAAGGATAACAATGTACGTGTGGACGCCGAAATCTTAACCCGTTCTTTGAGCGAAAAAGAAACCTTAAAGTTTATCAAAAGATATTTAGATCTATCCTATAAAATTGAAGGCGATACGGCATTTATAAGAAGTTTCTTTTCCTTAGAGAAAAAACGTAAACGCTCCAATTCTTTTCCTTTAGGAGATTTTTTAGGTACGCCCGGTTCAAAAATTAATCTTAAAGTAGCACTGCCATCACATTTAACCCTAAAGTTGCTGGATGGCTCAGGCGGTATAGACATTAAAAACTTAGAAAATGACTTGTTAATTACCGATGGCTCAGGTGGCATGCAGATTAAAAATATCCAAGGAAACATTCGCGTAATAGATGGCTCAGGTTTTCTTTCAATAGAGCAAATCGAGGGCAATGTATTTGTAAAGGACCGCTCTGGTCATTTAAACTTAAAAAAAATAAAAGGAAATTTAACTGTAAGGGATTACTCAGGAGGCGTAAGTATGGCAGAAATAGGAGAAAAAGGAAAAAGTACGACCATTTCTATAAAAGACAATTCTGGTAAAATTGATGCTAGAAATATAGCTGGTGATGTAACTTTAAAAGACCGTTCAGGAGGGATTTATCTTTCTGATGTGAATGGAAAAGTTCGTGTAGTAGACCGTTCGGGTGGGGTACATATACATCATGCTACAGACTCCATAAAAGTTGATGATCGTTCTGGCAAAGTTCATACTAGCAAAGCCCCAGTTGATCAGCAGTAGTCATGCTATCTTTCAATACTTAAAATTTGTAGCGTTAAGAAACTTATTAAATCAGACTTTTTGTATTGAGGCTTAATCTTGAATAAAAAATTTTATTGAACATTTTAGGAGAGTTATTACTTTGGTATATTGCATATAACTAAACAAATATGCAGTGGTATTATATCTATGTACCAACTATATTTATTTCCCATTTTGGGAAAAATGAATCTTTTCAAACAATTACCAAACCAACTAAAATGATCCGTATTTTCTACATCTTAACCGCCTGTATTCTTTTCTCGGTGTTTTCAGTAAGCGCTCAAAACACGACCTTGGCTGAGTACAATCTCATGACAATTACCGATGAGTTCCCCGCCAAAAACTTCGAAAAACGCATGGACTGGTCCTGGCGCGATGAGTCCCAGCGCAATTTTTTGTTTACGTACGCGCCAGTGGTCCGCCTTACTGATAACAGTTTTGTGGGTACTTATATAGAAATATTTTCCAAGGTGAAAATGACCAAGGAAATCCTTTTTGTGCCTGCGCAAAACCAAAGCAAATCGCCTACAGGTAACGATATTGAAAGTGTAAACCGCTCCTTGGCAAAAGAAAACAACAAAGTTTTTGAAGCCTATCAACAAGCTGTAGACGAGCTAGACAAGAAAACCTTACAGGCTTACCATCTTTCATTATCCGCTTATTTTTCGAGATTTGCGACTACTGTGCATTTATTTCAAAATGCCAAATTACAGAAAGGGCGATAGTCAACTTTGCCAGTTTGCATCTTGGTTTTTTGCATAGCTTTCTAAGCTGACTTCCGGTTGGCCCAATAGCTCCCAAGTTTCAGCTGCGTTAAACTGCTCTTGATAATTGTTCAAGGCATTGGATAGCTGTACCCCATAGGCCAATTGGGGGTGTAAAAAACGTAACGGCTTCATAAGCAGCCAAGGTAAGGTAATTACTTTGAGGTTTTTGTTGGTATATTTTTTAAAAATATGTGCTGCTTCTTGTAGGGTATAAGCTTCTCTGCCCTGTATGGTAAATTCCATATTTTCTGAATGCAAATCGCCCAGTTTTATGGCGTTGGCCACCTGCACGGCATAATCTTCGGCGGCGATCCAGTACATGGGATGCTTTGACTGCCCAATGAGTATGATATAATTGCCCACCAAAAGCTTTTGATCGAGCGTTTCCATAAATGTAGAAGGATAGAACACGGTTATTGGGATACCGCTTCTGATCAGTTTTTTTAAGGCTTCCTTTTTCATTTGCAAAACCCACCAATCTGTTTGGTAAAACTGCAAAAGTGATGAGAGGTAAAATATCCTTTGTATGCCCGAGTGTTTGAGCGCTAGAAGTAGATTACTAAGCCCTTGTTTTTCGGTATGGAAAGCTTTTTTGGTGTCATTTGGGTTTACAGAAAGGTTTAGATAAATGGCATCGTGGCCTACTATGGCGCGCTCTATGGTTTTAAAATCGCTGAGGTCTCCTTGTAAAAGTGCGATATCATCAGGTAAAACTTTGGCCGCTTTTTCTGGGTTTCGTACCATAGCGGTCACTTCAAAACCTTGCTCGACCAGTATTTTGGCAACTGGTTTTCCCAACATGCCTGTAGCACCTATAAAAAGTATGTTTTGCAGCATAAGTTTATGGCCTATCCTCCTAAAGAAAGGATGATGAAATCAAATTGATGGGCACTTCGTTCAGGGTTAATGGTTTTATTTATGTCCATTAAGTAGCTGTAACGCACGCCCATGTTGGCATCTAATAATCTGAGTAACCTGAAATCGAAGGTTAACTCGGCACCGAAAGATCTATAGACGGTACCTGTTTCAGGAAAAGACAAGGCCGTTTTACTGCCATCGCCAAGTAGGTGTGCAAACTCGAGAAAACCTCTGTTTTTATTTCTTACCCATCCAAAATCGAAAAAGCCATTAAGCTTAACCCTTTGAAAAAACGCCAAGGGTCCCGCCGCCAAATCAGGATAGAACAAGGGCAGGGCATAGTCGAATGAGTAGCGGTAAATTTCGTCGTGCTGCAAGCTTTGGTAACCTCGTGGATAAATAAAGTTATCTCTAAATTGATAAGACTCATTCCTGCCTTCGGTTTGAAATGCAGCACCTAGCAGTAAGCTATGCGTTTTAAAAAGCCCTGGAAAAAAGAAATTGCTATTTATGGTAAATACATCGCCTTGGTTACGGGTACTTATAAAAGTTGAGCGATACCTGATATCGATGTTCTGTGCAAATCTTGAGTTGATGTGCTGTACGGCCCTTATTTGAGAATTACTGAACCTCAACCTAAATTCCATAGCGTTTACAGGGCCATTTCTATCACTCAAGGGCAAGACCAAGCGATCGGAGTCATCTTCTGTTCGGGGATCTCCAAAGCTGTTGTTATCATAATTGACATTGAGATAGTGGTAATAGCCCGATAGTCTGAGCGAGCTCAAAAAATTACCATGGGTAAGATTTAGCGGTATGGTTACCCCAGCGTAAATGTTATCTTCTACCCAAGATTTACCGAAAGGGATGGGCGTGGGAGCAAAGCGTATTTCGTCGTTATCGGGGTTTTCATCGTCTTGGTCGTCTATAAAGCTAAAAGCGATGTGGCCGATTCGGCTCCTATTATCGTTTAGCCTCATGCCTGCTTCAATTACAGGGAAAAACTGCCCATAAGCAAAATTGGCATAAAAGCCTCCTGCATTTTCATTTACGTTGTAACTGTAGCCAATCGCACCATCTATGGTTTGAAATTTATTCTCAAACTGCACCTCCAAACTGTAATTGGGATGAAAGGGAAAGGCTTGAAAACTGTGCGGATTAATAAAGCCACTGAGCTTGCTATATTTTTTGCTTTCGTATTCTTCGTTGGCCACGTCGTCTAAAATTGAGCCGCCTTCTTGCTCCACTATGGGCTTGTAAAAATTGATACTGCTCTCGGGCAGGTCATTATCAGAAAGTGCTAAAAGTGGCTCGGCTAGAGAAACCTCACGCAATTCGTAACCCATGGCAGTATAGTCGCTGTAGATCAGGTGCTTACCATCTGGAGATACCGCTGGTTGAAATGCACCAAAGCGGCTGTTAGTAAGTTGGGTAATGCTTTTGCTCTGCACATCAATAGCAAAAATATTGTTGATGCCCGTGTAGGTAGATGAAAAATAGACTTTGCCATTTTTCGGAAAAGGATTGCTCAATTGATCCACGCCAGGCTCTATGAGATAGTTGATCGAGCCAGACTGTGCATCGACCAAGGCAAGTCCGTTTTTTTGGTCTTTTTGAGTGATCACTACAATTTTTTCCCCGTCTTCTGTAAACCTAGGGAAGGAGAAAAATAGATTGTCTGGATTGGGCAACTCTCTAACTATGGCTCCATTTAAAGCATTGAGAATAACGAGCTGGTACTGTTGGTCCGTAGTAGTTTTTACCACGACCAGTTCTCTTCCATCAGGCGAATAAGTCGGCACAAAAAATTTACTTTCAGAGGTAAGTTTTTGCTTTTTAGAACCATTGAGGTTGGCCGTACGGATTATGGAAAAATCCTGAGAACCCCATCTGGGATCGAAGCGTGTCTCGGCCCACACAACTCGGCCATTATTTACCGAAAGCGTATTGTTAAAAGTATAGTTAAAGCCCGGTGAAAACAGCTTCTCTTCTTTTCCCGAACGATAGATTCTGTAGTAAGTCCTTATTTGATCGAAACTGGTTTTTTCTACGATCCAGCTGTCGTTGTCTATATATTGCGCGTTTCTGTAATTGGTAAATTTCTTTTGTTCTTCTG
>CAKZMZ010000181.1 GCA_937129345.1 uncultured Thalassovita sp.
TGTAAAAATAAAATATTGAAATATATTCAATATACTGTATTATTATTCTGCCATATATATAAAATAAAAATTAAAATAAAGTATAGCACTAAGTTTTTGAAGATTTGTTTTACTTATTGAACACTTTTGTTGCTATGTACTTTAACAAGTATTTAATTGATACTTAGTAGGGTTTTACAAAAATGGTCGGTGTAACTTTGTATTGAAAAATAAAAAAAATATGAAGTGGCCAGTTTATGTGATCATACCCGCTCAGAATGAGGAGAAATCGATAGGTAAGGTTTTAGGCGATATTCCAAGAGAAATTGTAACTGAGGTAATAGTAGTAGATAACGGATCAGTGGACAATACAGGCAAAGAGGTTTTAAAAGCGGGAGGTACACTGCTAAAAGAGCCAAAACCTGGCTACGGTGCCGCTTGTCTAAAAGGATTAAGTTACTTAACAGATAAGTTGGAAGATCAAGAAAACGTAATTGTTGTTTTTCTTGATGGAGATTATTCAGATTACCCTGAGCAAATGCCTAACTTGCTCCAACCTATTCTTGAAAAAGACTATGAGATGGTAATTGGTTCTCGTTCTTTAGGTAAGAAAGCGAAAAATTCAATGACCCCGCAACAGGTTTTTGGTAATTGGTTGGCCACTCTATTGATGAAGTTTATTTACAAGGCTGAGTTTACTGATCTGGGTCCGTTTAGAGCTATAACTTACAAAGCTCTGATGTCTTTAAACATGCAGGATACAAACTTTGGTTGGACTGTAGAAATGCAACTTAAAGCAGCCAAACAAAACATGAAATTTTGTGAAGTGCCCGTAAATTATAGAGAGAGAATTGGGGTCTCTAAAGTCTCTGGTACATTAAAAGGTAGTATTCTAGCAGGTTATAAAATCCTCTACACCATTTTTAAATATGTATGATGCGCCTGCATATTTAATTTCTGGGTTGTCGTGCTGTAATTTAGCAACTTATATCTTGTAAAAGTATATGGCGCCTAGCTTTGCAAAATCGCATAGTTCAACCCTGAGAAATGAATTTTTAATATATAGGCTGACCCATATTCTTTGAATCTTAATCAAGCTTTCTGCAAGAGACTGATGTTGTGCCTCAACTTCAGTCTTTATAAAAATTTAAAAGAAAGACCTTTTTTGTAATATGATTTTATAGAAACCTTACATGTAAAAGTGTTCGATTTGGTACAGTAGTGTGTAAAATCGAACAATTGTGCATCGTACAAGAAGGCTGACTTTTAATTATAAGTTCCTGTTAATCAGTAATATATATATGTATGGTACGTGGTTTGGTAATTTTAAAAGCAATTACGAAAGCTAAAAAAATTACATACAATGAGACATTTCACAAAAAATACCAAGGTAATAGCTAAAGTATCCTTAGTCTTAATATTGCTGAGCTTTTTAGGTCTGAAATCGAAAGCAGCTGAGGCGGATAACAACTTCATTGAGGATAAGACGCAAAAAGTAGAAATCGTAAAGGTAAAATAGTCGTTTAGATTTTTTGCCGTCGAGATATAACCTCTAGTGTCAAATAAGTGTGATAAAAAAAGTTGCCAACTGGCAACTTTTTTATTTTCATTAATCTTTATTTTTCTTTAGAGTATACTTTTTTCATGATGCTTATCATCAGTATGATAATGCCCAAGAATATTACCAAACCTGGTAAACTGCCATAAATCGGTGTTTCAAATATTTGAATGGCATCTGCACCGCCCAAAACAATTAAGAATGCGATAATTATACCCATAAGCGCCTCACCGGTAATCAAACCAGATGCAATTAAGAGACCGGCTTTTCCACTGAAATCTTTGGCTTTTTCATGTATTTCATCATTTGCCTTCTGTTTCTTACTTTTCTTGTAGAATCGTTCTACATACCAAGCAATTAGGCCACCTACAAAAATAGCTGTGTCTAGCTCTAAGGGTAGATAGATACCAACTGCCACAGCTAAAATGGGCATTCTAAAATTAGAATTCTTCTTAGCTAAGTATTGGTCTATAATTATAATGATGATGCCTATTACCGCTCCTATGCTCACCATATCCCAAGGTAAATTGCCACCAAATATTCCTGTTGCCACACTTTGCATAAGAGCAGCTTGTGGTGCAGCTAGTGCATTGGGCGTTTCTTCGGTAACTGGTCCCATGCCATAAGCTTCAAGCAAGTAACTTAAAACAGGAGCGATAACTACTGCACCCGCCAAAACGCCAACCACCTGCATTATT
>CAKZMZ010000182.1 GCA_937129345.1 uncultured Thalassovita sp.
ATAAAAGGCAGCAAGGTAATTGTTTTTTTTGACCTGAAGTACATGATCATTGAGGGAAACCCCCGGTGTAACTAGCTCCGTAACCCCTCTTTTTACAATGCCCTTAACCGATTTAGGATCTTCTAATTGATCGCAAATGGCTACCCTCTGCCCTGCTTTTACCAATTTAGGCAAATAAGAATCTAAGGCATGATGGGGAAAACCTGCCAATTCTATGTGAGAGGCTGCTCCGTTGGCGCGTTTGGTAAGTACAATCTCTAAAATCTTACTGGCCTTAACGGCATCCTCTCCGAAGGTCTCGTAAAAATCACCTACTCTAAAAAGCAACAAAGCCCCTGGATGTTTGGCTTTAATGGCATTGTATTGCTTCATTAAAGGGGTCTCTTTCGCTTGTTTTTGCTTTTTTTTGCTGGTAGCCAAAGTAAAATCTATCTTCTAATTGAACAAACTCAAATTTAATCAAATTTACCTGGTTTTGGAAGGCCTCCAAAATTTCTAATAAAAAAAGCATCTCTCCATTTTGGAAAGATGCTTTTTGAGCCTAAGCAATCGATGCATCTAGAACAAAAAGGAGATCCCTATGCTCCCTCCAGAAGTT
Source organism: uncultured Thalassovita sp. (assembly GCA_937129345.1). Lineage (GTDB taxonomy): Bacteria > Bacteroidota > Bacteroidia > Cytophagales > Flammeovirgaceae > Chondrinema. The sequence goes on from CAKZMZ010000182.1 coordinate 599, forward strand.
TGATTACCACCACCAAACTCCAAGTTGGCCGCAAGGTTATCAGAGAAAAAGTACCTTCCGCCAATTTGTACATCAAAACCAAGACCGCTACTTTCCGAGCCTGTGTAGTCCACACCTAGATTATCTCGATCTGAAATGTTCCAAACATAATACCCCAAGGAAGCTCCCGCGTACAGATCAAATTCATCGGGCAATTCTAACAATTCATTAAAATGATAATTACCCAAGGCCGAAATACCAATAATGGTGAACCTATAAAAGGTATTGGTCCTGCTTCTGTAAGACAGCCCACCACCTACAGTAATATTGTCTACCACAGGCACCTCGAAACGCCCATAGATCGGTACACCCCAATTAGAAAACCCCACACCAATGGTAGCAATATTGCGCCCATCATCATAAGGATTGTATTGGGCCTTACTGTCTGAAAATGTAAAAATAAAGGCCGCTACAGCCAAGATACTTAAAGTTAAATTACGCTTCATAGATTTCATATTGAATGTTTGTTACTTATTAAATACTGAAGTTATTAAAATTGAGAAAATGCTCTCAAGATTTAATTCTGGAATAAAAGAACCCTAAATTGAGTTTTTGCCATGCCGCCGAGACATGCTTATGCGGAAAGAGATTTAATTGGTTTTTGCCTTTTTTTACAATTTACCATTAATTACAAAACTTCAAAAATCAAGCTCCCACTTGGCCTCTATACCATTCAAAAGCTTTTTGTAAACCCAAATCAATAGAAAATTTTCCTGTATAACCCAAAAGCTGCTGCGCTTTGCTAATATCTGCCAAGCTGTGCTTAACATCTCCTACCCTAGGCGGGCCGTAGTTGGGTGGCATATCTACTCCAGCGATGCCTGCAATTTTTTGATACAACTCTTTAAGTGTGGTTTGTGCACCACAAGCAATGTTGTACACTTGGTTTACTGCTTCCTTTTTCTCTACAAATAAAGCCTTAACGTTAGCCTCTACAGCATTGGCCACATAGGTAAAATCTCTGCTTTGTGTACCATCACCATTAATAGTGGGGGCATTTTCTTGTAACACCGCTTGCATAAACAAGGGGATCACAGCGGCATAAGGCCCCTTAGGGTTTTGCTTAGGACCAAAAACATTGAAATACCGCAAACCAATGGGTTCTATCCCGTACAATTTGGCATATACATCGGCGTACAACTCATTTACATATTTGGTAACGGCATAGGGCGAAAGGGGCTTGCCAATCTTATCTTCTACCTTGGGTAGTGTTTTAGAATCTCCATAGGTTGAGGAAGAAGCTGCATAAACTATTCTTTTGATGCCTACCTCTTTGGCGGCAGTAAAAATATGCAAGGTACCCGTAATATTTACCTCATTAGAAGTGAGCGGGTCATTGATTGATCGGGGAACGGAACCTAAAGCGGCCTGATGGGTTATGCGGTCTATTCCTTCACAAGCTTTTTGACAGGCGGCATAATCCCGAATATCCCCTTCTACAAATTCTAATTTAGGATGTCCCAATAAGTTTTTGAGGTTCTCCTTTTTGCCTGTAGCCAAATTGTCCAATACGCGAACTAAAGTTACCCTTTCGTCTGACAATAAGGCCTCTGCCAAGTTGGACCCTATAAAACCAGCCCCTCCCGTTATTAAGATCTTCATTAAAAAATAGGTTAAAGTCTAAAAAAAATTCATCGTAAAAAGCATGAAGAAATAGTAATAGCAGCCTTTTTTTTGACTTGCTAAGCACTAAAAACCCCAGCGGTATCATGCACAAGGTATTTTTCCTACGCGCCGTTCGTGCCTTCCTCCTTCAAAACCTGTGGTAAGAAAGACCTCTAGCACTACCTTGGCCTCTTCTTCTGAAATAAACCTGCCTGGCAAACAAAGTACATTGGCATTGTTGTGTTGCCTTACCAAAGCGGCAATATCCCTGTTCCAACACAAGCCTGCTCGAACACCTTGATGCTTATTGGCCGTAATGGCCACGCCATTTCCTGTACCACAAATCAGAATGCCTACTTCAAATTCTTTGGCTTCCACAGCGCTAGAGACCGGGTGGGCAAAATTTGGATAATCGGTAGAATCTGTTGAATGGGTCCCGAAATCCTGGATCTCATGCCCCATTTGTTGTATGATTGGCTTTAAAGTTTCTTTTAAATCATAGCCTGCATGATCTGAGCCTATTGCTATTTTCATATGATTCAATTTTTTTTACAAAGCAATGAATTTTTATGGTTTATCAAAAACAAATCACGTAAAGGAATAGAACAGCTTTCGTCTTTTAATCAATATGCCTCAAACTCCTAAATCTTTGCCACTCATTTCTATCGTTACTATCAATTTTAATGATGGCCCTTACCTAAGTAAAACCATAGAAAGCATATTAAAACAAGATTACCCCAATAAAGAATTTATCGTGGTAGATGGCGGTTCTACCGACCAAAGCAAAGCCATCATACAAACTTACGGGCATGCAATAGATCAATGGGTATCTGAAAGAGACCACGGGGTGTTTGATGCCATGAACAAGGGTGTGGGCATGGCCAAGGGCGATTACATCAATTTTATGAATGCAGGAGACTGGTTTTTATCTCCCGATGTTATTTCTAAAGTTTTTGAAAGAGAAGAAAGCCGAAAGGCAGACTTGGTCTATGGCAACCACGAAGTGCACTATCCTAATTTTGTAAAAAAGAAGCAGGCCTTACCCCTGCGCTTTTTGTGGAGACATATGGCTTTTTCTCACCAAGCGCTGTTTACCAAAAGAGCCCTTCTAATAAAACATCCTTTTGACCTCAACTTTAAAATTGCTGCAGATTTCAATTTTATTTTCAATAGCTACCTTAGAGGATATTCGTTCTATTATGCCAATGTGGCCATAGCAGGCTACCTCGCCGGTGGCCAATCCGAAACTAAGGTAATCAATGCTTATTTAGAGAATAAAAAGATTGTCTTTGCACACCATCCCGATTGGAAAACCCGTATTTTTCACCATACCTTAATCGCCAAACAAATCCCCGTAGTTTTACTCAGAAAATTACTGCCGCAAGCTTGGTTCTTAAAAATAATGGAACTCAAAAATAAGATTACTGCTCCTGCTTGAGTACTTTTTTATAAACTTGCTCTACAGATTTTACATAATGCTCTTCTGTAAACAAGGTCAAGGCTTTTTTGTGCCCTGCCTCTCCCATTTGCCTTCTTAAATCTGCATCTTTGGCCAATTGCTGCATGGCCACGATCAATTCAGCATCGCTCTTATAAAGCAAGCCATCTTTTTTGTGTGAAACCAACTCAGGATTGGCACCTCCCTCATAAGCTATGACTGGTATCCTGTGGGCAAAGGCTTCTGCGGTTACCCGACCCATGGCCTCGTTTTGAGAGCACATCAAGAGCACATCGCTTTCTTGATAAAGTGCCTCCAAATCTTCTACAAAGCCTGGAAAATACTCCCTCTGAGCAAGACCTGCAGCTTCAGCTATTTTTTGTACTTGCTGCCCATACGGGTTAGAGGCATCACCGGGCAAATGCAATTCAGCATTAGGGAATTTTTTAGACAGCTCAATAAAAGCAG
>CAKZMZ010000183.1 GCA_937129345.1 uncultured Thalassovita sp.
GAATCCCTTTTTCTTCGGCAAAAACTTTTTCCCTAAGGCTAAAAATCTCCTCTTTTTCTTGAGGCGTATGCACTTGCCTAAAGGTAATCTCATCCATATTAATATGCAGGGTAATGTTATAATGAAAGATAACAAAAGCCGTTAGTAATCAAGAAAAATTATCAATTAAAAAACCTCGATGCCGAAAGCTCATCGGTTTTTATTTTTTTAACTAAGAAGCGTCCATGCAAATAAAAAGGCAAGCGCTTAAATTTTTTAAAATGCTATCTATTTTACTGAGGGGTAAATTACTTCGAAATTTAGCTTTTGTGTGGATTTTATTGCTTGCCTCATGCAGTAGTCTCAAGCAGAACATCTTGTTCGATACAGAAAAAACTGTGAATGGCGAGGTGTTTAAGCATTCTTTTGAAAGTCTTACCGCCAATTACAAAATACAAGTAAATGACCAATTGGCCATTTCTGTTTTTACCAACAAAGGAGAAAGGTTGGTCGACCCCAATAGAGAGTTTAATATTGGAGATGCCCCTGCAGAGAGAAACGGAATGATGATGGGCGGGCAAAATATGATGCAATTTGGGTTCAACTCACTGCGAGACATGGCCATAACGAGCAACAACATGTCGCCAATCTCTTATTTGGTGGGACAAGATGGCAAAGCAAACATACCCATGCTTGGCGAAGTAGAACTCATAGGTTTAACGCTGGACGAAGCCGAGAAAAAACTCTCTGACATGTATAAGCAATTCTACGAAGAGCCCTATGTAATAGCCCAGTACCTTAATAAAAGAGTTGTATTAATGGGCGCTTTAGGCGACCAAGTAGTCCCTCTCAGAAACGAGAACATGACACTCCTAGAGGTACTCTCTATAGCAGGCGATGTACAATCGCGCTCGAAACCCGATAACATTCGATTGATCAGAGGCCCTTGGGACAATCCTTCTATTAAATTGATTGACCTTACGCAAGTGAGCAATCTGCAAGACGCCAATGTTATAATTGAGCCTAACGACATTATCTATGTAGAACCACGAAGGCGTATAGACAGAGAATCCATTCAAGACTTCAACATCATTTTTACGCCAGTAACCACACTGGTAACACTTTCACTTACTTTGTTACTGTTCGTTAGAGAAGCAAGAGGCAATTAATTTAGTAAACCGATGACTGAGCAACATCCACATAACTCCTTTGAAGAACACAGCGAAAACAACATATTGAACCAGTTCAATCCTGCTAAATTGTTGTTTGTAGTCAAAAAGAACTTATTCTTCTTGCTGTTTATTTTGCTCCTAGCTTTTGCAAGCATCTACCTTTTTTTAAGATACACCAAACAAGTTTTTGAGGCCAACTCTTTACTAAAACTCGAGTTTAAGAGCTCTACGCAATTTCTTAATTTAGATGTAGGACCTTTTGACAGTGGCATAGACGCCATCAACATGGCAGGAGAGATAGAATTGATACGCTCAAAACTGATTTATGCAGATGTTATAGACAAAGCAAAGCTCAAAATCTCTTATCACACTGCAGGTGAACTACTAAGCGATGAAAAATACTTGAGCGCTCCTTTTAAAGTAGAGTATCAATTAAAAAACAGTGCTTTTCAAGACATTCCTTTTTATGTAGAATTTTCTGAAGACAACCAAAACTACCTCCTATACTACGAAAAAGGCGATGAAAAAATAACGTTTGATGGCACTTGTGGGAAACCTTTGACTACGAAAGATTTTTCTTTTAAGATTTCTGTCTCAAACAATAGATTAGATACTGAGTCTATCAAAGACCCCTATTTTTTTGTAATTCACAGTGAGGAAGCACTGTATGGCTATATATCGAACAACCTTAACGTGCAGGTAGAAAACCATGTGGCCAATACTATGCGCATTTCTTTTAAAGACCATAACAGCAACAAGGCAAAAGCAATAGTAGAGGCCATTAACGATACATACCTAGTAAAAACCATAGATAACAAAAACAAGGTTTACGAACAGTCTATATCTTACCTAGATCAGCAATTAGAGCTCATTCGCGATACTTTAGATTACTTTGAAAAAGAAATAGAATTGTATGCCGCAGAAGGCAAAGTACCCCAAGAAGACGATTTTTTCGATGTTCTTGATAAAATTGAAGAACTACAGATAAAAAAATCTGGACTTAGCTACGAACTAAGCCAATACGAAAAATTAGAAGAGTTGACCAAAAGCGACTCTTCCCTCTCTAAAATGTCTGTATTGGCCACTATTTTAGAGAACCAGTACTTGTCTGAGGTAGTCAACCAAATAACTATATTAAGCGATAAGCTCAACCGCATCGAGGGTTATTACAAGTCTTCTACCACAGCCCTACAACAAAATAAAAATCAGCAGGCAAGGCTCAAGAACCAACTCATTGAAATTACGACCATAAGCAAAGACAACCTTGAGAAAAACATTGCCAACATAGACAAGCAAATCAGAAAGTTGGAGTTTTCTATGCGCCAAAACGGAGAAGAAGATGCAGAATTAAAAAAACTCAATCGGTTCTACGGCTTTTACGAAAATGTTTTCAATACCATCCAATCAAAAAAAATAGAAATTGGGATAGCTAAGGCAAGTACAGTTGCCAATTTTAGAGTTTTGGCATCGGCTTCCGCTTCTCGAACGCCGATTTATCCTGTACCACTTAGTGTATATTTGATTGGCTTTGGTGTAGGATTGGCCATTTGCATAGCTTTCATTTTAATTGGGTACCTCCTACAAAATAAAATCAACAACATCAACGAAGTTGAGAAGCTGTGTCATGCACCTATCTTGGGCGTTGTTCCCAAATATAAAAAAGAAGGACTCGCCTTTTCTAGAATGATTGTAGACCAAAACCCAAAGTCTGCCATAAGTGAATCTTTAAGAACCATAAGAACCAACTTAGATTTTTTTGCCGATAACAAGGAATCTAAATTAATCTCAGTGACTTCTACGGTAAGTGGCGAGGGCAAAACTTTTGTGGCACTCAATCTCGCAGGCATTATAGCGCTTTCGGGTAAAAAAGTGCTCTTGGTAGACTTAGATTTAAGGAAACCCAAAATACATTTGGCTTTTGATCAGGAAAACAACAAAGGCATCACTTCTCTGCTTATAGGAAAAAGCAAATTGGCAGATACTATCTTGCCCACAGATATTGATACTTTGCAATACATCGTGGCAGGGCCTGTACCCCCCAACCCTTCAGAATTGATCATGTCGCCCAAGTTTGACGAACTCTTAGCAGAACTTAAAGAGATGTACGATATAATCATTCTAGATACTCCACCGGTTGGTCTTGTAACAGACGGTGTGCTTATTATGCGTAAAGTAAACATTCCACTTTATGTACTTAGGGCCGGCGTATCAAGACTTTCTTATCCTACAAACATCAATGCCTTGGTTGAAAAAAATAGATTTAAAAACCTCTCTGTTATTCTCAATGCAGTGGATAACAAGAATACTTATGGATACGGCTATGGGTATGGATACGGCTACGGTTATGGCTATGGGTACGGCTACAGTTACGGTTATGGCTATGGATATTACGAAGAAGACGAAAAAAAGACCTGGTGGGATAAATTGAAAATTTAAACTATTCTTTTAAAACTTATCTGTTACAACTTATTTTCATAACAATAACATTATTTATTTTGACTCGACTAAAAACAACAAACCAAGTATGTTTTCAATATTTAAGAAAAAGCCTAAGCCAATAGACACCTCATTATTAGAACCTATACTTACAGACATGCACTCTCATGTGTTGCCAGGCTTAGATGATGGCTCTCCCGATGTAGAAACCTCATTAGAGTTGGCAAAGGGCCTTGTTGAGTTGGGCTATAAAAAACTGATATGCACACCGCATGTAATGAGCGATTTTTATCGAAATACACCCGAAACTATAAATGAAGCCGCAGCAAAACTCAGAGAAGCACTCACAAAACAAAATATCAATTTAGAACTTGAAATCGCCGCAGAATATTATTTGGATGAAGCTTTTTTAGCCAAAATAGAAGAGCAAGAGCAGCTTTTGAGTTTTGGAGATAAATATATTTTGTTTGAAACGCCCTTCATGAACCCAAGTGCCTTTACCGACAAAGCCATTTTCCAATTACAATCTTTAGGATACAAACCCGTATTGGCCCACCCTGAAAGGTATGTGTATATGTACGGCAAATACGGAAAACTGGCACAAATGCACGAGAAAGGCGTATTGCTTCAAGTAAATATCAACTCACTTACAGGTTACTACTCTAAAGATGCAAAAAAGGTAGCCGAGCAATTGATAGAAGATAGAATGGTCTCTTTCTTAGGAACTGACTGCCATCATACTCGGCATATCAATATGCTGCATAAAGCCAAAGAAAACCCTTATTACGCAGCGGCTCTAAATTTACCCTTGCTCAATAGGAACTTATAAAATTCATCTTAACAACAATCTGTATTAGTTAGCGATAATTGCTAGTTTTGCGCTTTGTCATGCTAATCTCAAAGTGTTGAGGCTAATTTAAAACATAAGGAATGCGGTTTTTTATTACGGGGTGCAATGGACTAGTAGGAAGTTATATTGCTCGTAAATTACTGGCAGAAGGGGCAGAGGTTTCAGCACTCAAAAGAGAACAAAGTTCTTTCGAACACATACAAGACATTGCTGATAAAATAGCTTGGCACCATGGAGACATTTTAGATGTAATGTCTTTAGAGCAACCAATACTAGAAGCGGATTTTGTGATCCATTGTGCAGGTTTTGTTTCTTTTGCCTCGAAGGACTATTCCAAAATGTTTAAGGTTAATGTAGAGGGCACGGCCAATTTAGTAAACGGCTGTTTAAAATATGGGCAGAAAAAACTATTGTACATAAGCTCTGTAGCCGCTTTGGGCACCAACGACCGGCAAGAGGTTATAGACGAGACACAAGAATGGGACGATGCCAACATTTCCTCTAAATATGGCTACACAAAGTTTATGGGCGAATCTGAAGTTTGGAGAGGGCACTCAGAAGGCTTAGATGTTATAGTGGTCAACCCATCTGTAGTATTCGGCCGCGGCGAGTGGGGCCGATCTAGCTTAGCATTGATAAAATATGCTGCTTCTAGTCCCATCTTTTATCCTACAGGAGATGTCAACTATATAGATGCCCGAGATTTGGCCGATATTATTTTCCAACTGATAGACCGAAAAATCTATAACAAAAGGTTTATTGCCAGTGCGGGCAAAGAAAGCTATTATCGTGTAATGGAGATTGTGAGCAAAGAAATGGGAACGAAAGCGCCTTCATTAAAATTTAATAAAACAGCTGCTTTTATAGCTCTGCAAACAGCAAAATTAATGGCTTTCTTTAAAGGTATATTACAAACAGGCAATCAAAAAAGAGAGATCCAGCCTAAACTTAGCAAGGAATTAATCAAAAACTCTACGCGCAAAACGTTTTTCGATAACAAAAAAATAGTTGAAACGCTAGATTTTAAATTTAGGAAACTCGAAGACACCCTAACATGGTTAGTCTCTAAAAATTGAAGCATCTAAAACTCATGTTTGGCAATATCTGAAAAACATACATCTTAGCATTAGACACTAACAACTTTTCAGTTTAATTTGGCGATAATTATTGCTATATTTATTAGGTAATGTATCAACAAAAAACTTCAATAATCTAAAAAGCAATAAGTTATTACTAAACTGACCAAAAAATTAAATTCATTCAATGGCAGGAAATACAGACAACAGAGCTGAACTACGCGAAACAGTAAATATGTTTGAGCAGATGATGGAGGAGGATCGTTTTTCGTTTTTCAATGAACAGACGTTTGAAAAACTTATCGAACACTATTTACAGGAGAACCTCAACGAAAAAGCACTCAAAGTCTGTGAAGTAGCCCTACAGCAACATCCTTACTCACTTGAAATATTACTGCAAAAAGCCAATATACTTTCTTTGACCGGGAATTACGAGAAAGCTTTTAGGGTAATTTCCAAGGCAGAAACACTCTACCCGTACGATACAGAGTTGCTGCTGCTAAAAGGGAACATGCACGCCATGGCAGGCAACTACAAAGAGGCCATAGACAGCTTTGAAACTGTTCTGCCCAATGCTCAAGAAAAAGATGAAATCTTGTACAACATAGGTTTTGCTTACCAAACCATGGGCAAGTCTGAGTTGGCTAGCAAATATTACATGGAAGCCCTCAAACATAATATGGCCAATGAAGATGCCGTGTACGAATTGGCTTTCTGTATGGAAATGACCGATAAAAAAGAAAAGGTAATCGCTTTTTTTGAGAAAATTATTGACGAAGACCCTTATGCAGCGATGGCCTGGTACAACTTGGGCATCATTTACAATAAATTAGGCGAATTTAAAAAAGCGCAAAATGCTTTTGAGTACGCCACTTTCATAGATCCGCATTTTGGTGAAGCCTTTTTTGGCAGAGGCAATGCCTTAATGAACACAGAAGATTACCAAGAGGCGTACCAATCATTTAAACAGTCATTGGAGTTTGAAGGGCCTGATGCAGAACTTTACTGTCATTTAGGTGCGGCTTGCGAAAAAATGCAGGATTACCCACAAGCCCTACAATTTTATAAGCTATCTGGCTATGCGCTATACTAGTATGATGACGCTTGGTTCGGGATGGGCGCGGTG
>CAKZMZ010000184.1 GCA_937129345.1 uncultured Thalassovita sp.
TTAGATGTCGGTCGTGGACTCACAGGTGCACTTTTTGGCCTTTTGGGCGTATTGATTTTCTCTTTTTTCTTGACAGAAGACCCAGACACTGCTTCTCTATCTGATAGGAAGAATGCCTTTACTTACGTAATTTACACCGCGGGTTTTATCATCATTTTAGTAGGTTTTTTTGTCTGGCGCTTTATGAAAGCACAGGTAAAGAAAGAACAAATTCTCGTCAAGCACATTTCATGGCATGAAATCAAACAAGTGCTCAAACTACCTTCGGTTTGGCTTTTAATGGTGATAATTTTATGCGGCTACGTAGGCTATAAAATCACCGACATCATCTCCCAATATGCCGCTGAAGTGATGTTATATAACCAAGTTGATGCAGCCAAAGTGGGCACGCTATTACAGTTTATGCGGCCAACAGCAGGTATCTTTTTTGGCTTGATCGCCGACAAACTACGGATAACTTGGCTCTTGTTCTTTAGCTTTGTATTGACGCTGCTGGGCGGGCTACTTTTCGCTAGTGGTATCATTGCACCTAATACTACCTTTCTTTTTTTCATGTCGGTCGTCATTGTAGCAGCGGGTGTTTATGCCTGTCGTGCCCTTTATTTTGGGGTGATGCAGGTGGGCAGGATTCCCTTGCCTTTAACAGGAACTGCCGTTGGCCTCATTTCATTAATCGGCTACACCCCCGATGTATTTGTCGGTCCTGCTTACGGCATATTACTCGATGCCCACCCCGGCCAAGAAATCGGCCATCAACACGTGTTTTGGATGCTAAGTGCCTTTGCCTTTATCGGTGGGATTGCAGCTTATGTGTATCATAGTAGGTATGGAAAATCCCATTTAGTAAAGGAGTAAGGGCTTTTTAAAGGTTATCACAGAAAAGAAATGGATTTTCAACTTAATGTAAGAACAGGGAATCGGTTAAGTCAGCTCAAAGCAAAAACCATTGATAAAATGTATCAAATCGACCATTTTCTAAGGCCTAGCAACTAGCCTTGGTATTTCTAAAAAAAGAAGATGAAACTTGATTTTGAAAATACCTGTGAAACATTTAAAGTTATGTGCACACTTAGTATAAAGTTTGCCGAAATATTGGGTGTTTCAAAAGATATTGAGAAGCATTGAAAAAGGAAATTGCGGATGGCAACACTTCAGTAGATATTCTAAAATTTGGAAATATTGAATGGACAATGCAAGGTGGAGTTGCCAAAAATTTTAAGCAATGTATGGAGTAAATTGCCTGTCAGTACCAGCTTTATAATAGTATTTTCTATACAATCGCACCTCCTATTTTTTCAAATAGTTGTATAGTACCATAATTAAGTCTACATTATATTTTGTTCACCATAAAACAGTTAATAGATGGGATTTTTTTGGGATTTGCTCCAACAAGAAGAAATTGATAATCAGAAAATACAGGCTGACTCACTAGAAGAGCGCGTAGACTTACTTGAAAAAGAATTATCACGGACACGTAAGCTCCTAATCGATACCTTACATATACTTGAAAAATATGTAGGACAAGACATTGACAAAGACGGGAAGATTGGAAAATAATAAGACTATGTTCTTTATCCTCCACAAATCAGAAAGAAAATAATGCAAAAAAAGTAAGCAGTTGCCTGCTCTATGCAAAAGACTTCTTACTTTTTAAAACTTTAACTTGGCAAAATATAAAAGATGATTATAACAGTTAGTTTTCAAGATTTTTACCTGTAGTTATAAGAGGAGCTGTACTTATTCCAATTATTGATATTTGGGTGAAAAATTAGGAAAGTATGCAGGGAGCTTTCTTAGTACCGATATCATTTTAAGAATATCGCGAGACAACACCAAGAGGAACCACTAGCTTAGGCCTTAAGTATTAGTTAAGGCTCAACTGTGCCAAGCCATGAAACTACTCAAAGTAAATGGAAAGCCTCCCAATCTCGGGTTTATAAATTAAGTAAATAAGACGAGGTCAGGAAGCCAAAAACTTAGAGTAAGACATTGGTTAGACTTAGCAATGCAATGGCCTCAAAACTCCACCAAATCCAGATCTATGCGCTTGCCGCCTTTGTCTATGGACTCATAAACCGCTTCCATAATTTGCATGTCCCGCAAGCCCATTTCGCCGGGGGCTAGGTTGGGGGCGCCTTCTAAAATATGCAAAGCAAAATCGTCCATTTGCTCGGCTTGTTGGTTCACTACAGGGAAATCCATCACCCCGTTAGAAGTTACTCCTTTTATTGGCCCGTAATTATGTGCGGGTTCTAAGCGGTACCAACCATTTTCGCAGGAAACGTACAAGTCGTTCATACTCATATTGTGGCTAGTCTGCAAATTGGCCACCACACCATTGGTCATGAGCATTTGCATGGTAATGGTCTCATCTACTTCCTTAAAATACTCAGGGTCGGTTTTAAATTCTTGGGCACTTACAGCGAGCGGTCGTTCACCTGTGCCATAGATAGCACATTGTATGGCATACACGCCCATGTTGTACAGGGCACCACCACCGGCCAATTCCTTTTTCAAGCGCCATTGGTCAGGATTGCCTCGCATTTTATAAGCAGCGCCCGAGGTGGTAAAAAGTGGTTTGCCAAAAGTCTTTTCTTTAGCAAAGCGTTTCACCTCTTGGGTGTAGGGCTCTGAATGCATGCGGTAGCCCATGCCTAATTTTACATTGGCAGCTTCACAAGCAGCAATAATCTCTTTCGATTCTTTTACATCCATCGCCATGGGTTTTTCGCAAATTACATGCTTGCCCGCTTTAGCTGCCCTTATGGAAAAATCAGCATGCATGGAGTTGGGCAATACCACATACACTATGTCAATAGCTGAGTTTTTAGCGATTTCATCAAAATTTTGATAGTTATAGATGTTGCTCGCAGGCACATTATACTTTTTGCCCCAAGTTTTTTCTTTTTCAGGAGTGCCTGTTACCAAGCCAGTCAATTTGCAATGCTTGGTCTCTTGTAAAGCATCAGCTAATCTTCTGGCGTAACTGCCCAAACCTACCAAGGCAATGCCCAATTGTTTGTCTTGTTTCATACCTGCTGAGGTACAAGCTAAAGGGAGTGTGCTCATGAGCGATGCAGCGCCAATGCCTTTGGCCAGTTGCTTATTAAATTTTCTTCGGTTTAATATTTTAATTGCCATAGTTTCTAAGATGTCATGGTTTTATCTGTATAAATGTAACCAAATGCAATTGGGATGGCAAAAGGTCGGCTTCAAGAAGGTTTTCTACACTTACTCAATCGTGAGATTCATTCTCTCAACAATTATTTTTATTTTGAGGAAAGTTTTGAAAATGATGTAATTGAGTATGAAAACTGAAAAAAAGAATAGGAGAGCATTTGTAAAGAAATTGGGCGCTGCCAGTGCTGCTTTGATGGGAATCCCCACGATTATTCCAGCTTCT
>CAKZMZ010000185.1 GCA_937129345.1 uncultured Thalassovita sp.
ATCGATTTTACCTCTTTCCCCTTTTAACAGCTTGCTAGTAACAAAAGAATTGTAGGCCATGCCGCCGCCCTCGTACAAATAAATATGCGCATTTTCATGGCAGATCACCTCATCTTGAGGTTGGGTAAGGAGTCGGATGCCTATTTGGTTGGTCATGGTACCTGAGGGGCAAAATAGTGCATTTTCCATACCCAACATATTGGCGGCTTTTTCTTCTAAGGCGTTCACTGTAGGATCTTCCCCAAAAACATCGTCGCCTACTTCTGCTTGCATCATGTAAGCCAGCATTTCTTTTGTAGGTTTGGTAACCGTATCGCTCCTTAGGTCAGCTGTAATCATGTATTTTGATGTATGGTTGTAAAGTTGTTGAGTTGAGAAGTTGAGGTTGATTCAATCTTTTCTCCAAAATCTAAATTCCAAGTTCTACAAACTATACTATCCTCTTAAATGATAAGCTTTAGGCTGTACAAAAGCCCTGATACCTTGGTGCGAAAGTGTACTGCCCAGCCCAGAGTTTTTTCTGCCCGACCATGGCGAAGTCGGGGAAACCCTATCGCAACAGTTCCAATAAACTGTACCCGCATTCACCTGATCCAAGATATTTTTTGCCCTGTTTTCATTAGATGAGAAAACAGCTGCGGTAAGTCCAAAAGAGGTGTTGTTCATTAAAGCGATGGCTTCTTCATCGTCTTCTACTTTTTGTATGCCTACCAGAGGGCCAAAAGTTTCATCTACCATTAAGCTCATGTGGTGATTTACATCGGTCAAAACAGTAGGCTCAAAATAATTACCTTTCGATTCTAGGCTTTCATCACCCGTTAAAAGTCTGGCTCCTTTGTCTAGTGCATCATTCACTTGGAACAACAAAAAGTCGAGCTGTTCTTTTCTTGCGAGTGGGCCCATGTCCGTATCTTCTCTTGTGGGGTCTCCTACTCTAAGTAGCTCAACCACTTTTACAAATTCATCCACAAAACGATTATATATTTTTTCGTGCACATAAATTCGTTCAACAGCACAGCAACTTTGTCCTGCATTATAAAATTTGCCCTCTACGGCCATGGCTGCATTTTTTGCGATATCTTCCACATCATCTGTTACATAAAGAGGGTCTTTTCCGCCGAGCTCCATTTGTAGCGACACCATTTTGGGTGCAACTTCAGAAGCTATTTTCTGTCCGGTATGGTAAGAACCCGTAAAAAAGTAACCATTGAGCGGTATCTTTAACAATGCTTCTCCCGTAGTCTTTCCTCCAGTTACTGCTTTAAATACATTCTCGGGCACACCTGCTTGGTGCATCAATTTTTCAATTTTAAGTCCGGTAAGTGTGGCATGCTCAGAAGGCTTATAGAAAACTGCATTACCACAGATAAGTGCAGGGATAAATACATTGTAGCCCACATTGTATGGGTAATTCCACGCAGAAATATTACCGATTACACCGAGCGGCTCATACACGGTCTTTTCTTTGGTTTTACCACTTTTGCTATTCCATTCTTCTTTGAGCCACTTTTCTGTTTGCTTTGCAAAAAACTCTATTCTATTGTGGGCGCCTAAAATTTCGTTGCGCGCCTGTTTAATGGGCTTGCCCATTTCAGCGGTGAGTGTTGCTGCGAGCTCCTCCACCGATTCTTTAATAAGTTCGCCAAATTTTTCAATAGCCTTAACCCTCTCTGAGAGCGGGATGTCGTGCCAAATTTTTTGACCGTTGAGCAATTCGAGATAGATGCTTCTTACATCTTCTGATGAATACTCTTTTACTTGATCGATAACTTCTTCGGTGGCGGGGTTAATAATTTTCATCTTAGTATTAAAAAGTGGGTTTTTAATTGGATAAAAAATTGAAATAGCACTGTGTGTGTAATTAAGCTCGAAATTAAGTACCTGATGGTGTAAATAAAAATTTGAGGTCAATCTTAACAATTCAGGCAGGGTAAAAGCACTTTGATAAATGTTTAATAAGAATTTTAGCAAGATAAGTAAGGCCAGGTTTATAAAGCCACAGTGTAAAGTGCAACAAGCACTGCGCTTATTCGCAAATGATGAAATTGCTCTTTATTTTTGGGTCAGACCTTAATTCAACGGCGATGACAGAAAAGGAAGCACAAGATAAGATCAAATCACTTTCGGCCAAAATACACCATCTCAATGAGCAGTATTACCTGCAAGATACCTCAGAAGTATCTGATTACGAGTTTGATATGCTGTTAGAGGAATTGGTGGCACTAGAGAAAGAGTTCCCCGAACTGGCCTTGTCAGACTCTCCGAGTAAGAGAGTAGGTGGGACCGTTACCAAAAACTTTAACACGGTAAAGCATCGCTATCCCATGCTTTCTCTGGGAAACACCTACAGCGAAGAGGAACTGAAAGAATTTGACAAGCGTATTGCGAAATTACTGCCAGATGAAAAGTTTGAATACACCTGTGAGTTAAAGTTTGATGGTGTGGCGCTAAGTCTGACCTACGAAAATGGTAGCCTGCTAAGAGCAGTAACAAGGGGCGATGGTGTACAAGGGGATGAAATAACAGAAAATGCCAAAACCATTATGGACATCCCTTTAAGGATACAAGGCAATGATTTACCTCCTACGTTTGAAGTTCGTGGCGAGGTATTTCTTACTAAACAGCGCTTTGCTGAATTGAATAAAGAAATTGCCGCCGAAAACCAGCAACGGGAAAAAGAAGGAAAGAGGCCGATTAAATTACTGGCCAACCCGAGAAATGCGGCTTCAGGTACTTTAAAAATGCAAGACTCCTCTGTAGTGGCCAAAAGAAAGTTGGGCTTTTTTGCCTATTCTTTGGTTTGGGATAATATGCCGATTGAGTCTCATTCAGATGCATTGAAACAGTTAGAGGAATGGAAATTCAACGTTTCAGATACTTACAAAAAATGTAGCGACATTGAAGAGACCATTACTTTTATCAAAGATTTTGAAAAGAAAAGAGCAGATTTTCCTGTAGAGACAGACGGTATCGTACTCAAGGTAAATAGCTTTATCCAGCAAGAGCAACTGGGCTTTACTGCAAAAAGCCCGCGATGGGCAATAGCTTACAAATACAAGGCAGAAAGTGCCAACACGATATTGAAAGAAGTTACCTACCAAGTAGGCAGAACAGGCGCAGTTACTCCGGTAGCCAATCTAGAGCCAGTCCTTTTAGCAGGTACCACAGTAAAAAGGGCCAGTTTGCACAATGCCAATGAAGTAGAGCGATTAGGTTTACACCTTAACGATACGGTTTATATAGAAAAGGGCGGTGAGATCATTCCAAAGATTACTGGGGTAAACTTAGCCGCAAGGCCAGAAAATGCCGAGAAAATCCATTTTATTGAGCAATGCCCCGATTGCGGCACACAACTAGAAAGGAAAGAAGGGGAAGCCGCGCATTACTGCCCCAACGTTACGGGTTGCCCTACTCAGATAAAAGGTCGTATCGAGCATTTTATCCAAAGAAAGGCCATGAATGTGGAGTCGCTAGGGCCTGAGACCATAGAACAATTGTACGAGAAAGGTTATCTGAAGCACCCCGGCGATTTGTACAAATTAACCAAAGAACAACTTTTACAGCTTGAGCGTTTCGGAGAAAAATCTGCCGATAATTTGTTGGATGGCTTAGAGAAATCGAAGGAGATTGCTTTCCCAAGAGTATTGTTTGCCTTAGGTATCCGATTTGTAGGGGCCACTGTAGCAGAAAAACTGGCCATGCA
>CAKZMZ010000186.1 GCA_937129345.1 uncultured Thalassovita sp.
TCTGTTCCAAACACCTGGCGAAGAAGCGGGCTGTTCCTGGTAAATTTCAGACATATACTTCACGTTGAAACGCAAGAAATCTATTAATTCGCAAGCGGAGTCGATTTCTGCCTGAAATGCAGTTTTAGACTGCCCCAACATCGTTGCCGCATTGATTTTAGCTCGGTAAGGCCCGGCTAGTAAATCGGCGGCTTTTAAGAAAATGCTGGCACGGTGCTCCCAAGACATCTCCTCCCAAGCTTTTTTAGCGCCTAGCGCTGCATTTATAGCTTGTTCTACATGACTTGCATCGCCCTCAGAAAAATGCCCCAATACATGTTGGTGGTCGTGAGGGGGATTTAAAGGAATTTTGTTATCAGTGTGTATTTTTTGGTCGCCTATATACATAGGTACCTCTACAGGTTGGGCGCGCATTTCAGCGAGTGTTTTTTGGAGTCTGCTTCTCTCAGAAGAGCCCGGAGCGTATGTTAGTATGGGCTCGTTTTTTATTTCTGGTACATTAAAGAATCCTTTAAGCATGCTATTATTTTTTTTGTTAATCTTAATTTTTGCAAAGGTAAGAAAATTATAGAGGAGTAATAAGGAGTGTTTAGAATTTGGGATTTAGAATGAAAAGGTGTGAGTATTTTGCGACTTGAAGTATGAAGCGACCGTGCCTCGGTGGCCGTCTCAAGTCAAACTCTAGGCATTAGTAAACAGATGGCTTCGCTATGCTCGCCATGACGTGATCAGCATGACAGCTTTTTTTATTTTCACTTCAAAAATAAACGTATGAAACTAAGAGAAAAGAACCCAGCTCTATTGTTGATCGACATCCAAAAAGGCATGTTGGAAGAGAAATATTGGGGTGGAAATAGAAATAATGAAGATGCCGAAGAAAAGGCTAGGAAACTACTTAACACTTGGCGAAAATTAAACTTGCCCATTCTTCACATACAACACAGTTCTCAAAACCCACAATCAAAATTGCATGCCTCGCATCCTGGTTTTACCCTTCAAGAAATTGTGCAGCCACTAGCCGAAGAGCCTGTGATTATAAAGCGAGTAAATAGCGCTTTTATCGGTACAGATTTAAAAGAGAGGTTGGATGCTGCCAACATCACCACCCTTGTAGTTGTCGGGCTTACGACCAATCATTGCGTTTCAACCACGGTGCGGATGGCAGGCAATTTTGGTTATGAGGTACTATTGGTTTCAGATGCCACCGCCACTTTTGACCGAGTAGGCATTAACGGAGAAAAGTTCTCCGCAGAACTCATCCACCAAACCACTTTGGCAAGCTTACATGAAGAATTTGCCGAGGTGGTAAGTATGGAGGAGGTTTTGAAAAAGATATAAATTCTATCAATATGTAGAATTATCTAGGTTTTATTTTCTTGGCTATAGCTTAGAGCTCGATACGCGTGGATAATTTGCAATCTCTTAAAATATGGCTTTTATTATAGTGGAGTAGTCTTCTATTCAATGAACTACTCATTCTTAGATAGTTGATGATTTGGTTGTTTCAGTATTTTAAACTCTATTCTTCGGTTTTTTTCGCGTCCATTTACTTCTTTATCATTGCTAGCAATGGGTTGAGTTTCTCCATACCCTTTTGCCAATAACCTATCTTTGGCTATTCCATTTTTAACTAGGTAGTCTACAACTGCATTTGCTCTTTTGAGCGATAAAGATTGATTATAGACCGCAGAGCCAAAACTATCGGTATGTCCACCTATCTCTGCTCTTATCGTTTTATTTTGTTTGAGATAAGTTAAAAATGCATTTAGTGCTTCTAGCGATTCAGGTTTTAAGGTAGCTCTGTCAAAGTCAAAATAAATCCTTTCAAAAGAAGATTCCTTAATTGTCTCAATAACATTTTTCTCTAGTTTAACCTTTTCTTTTTGTGCGATAGTGGTATTTTTTACATTTAAGGCGATATCACGCTGATCGAGTTTATCCTCTAATTCTTCTTCAGTTCGATTTTCTTTAAGAGCCATTACCCCTCCTATGTTTTCAGGGCGATAAAATTCAATGGTACTTTCAAACTTGGTTGGATTTTTAAGACTTGTTACAGGACTAATTGTATGGGTATATAGCGTGTCTCTGTCTTTCACCAGTTTAATGTTAAAATCTTGAAATGCTGGAATAGTGCCATGCACTTTCCCCTCTTTATTTGTCACAAATTCATAATTTTTATCGTCGGATTTTATGTAAATCTTAGCATTAGAAAATGGTAAATCATTCGTTTTGTCTATAAGACTGAGTTCTATGTCTATTTCATTGAACAAATAGGCCCTGTAGATATCTTCTCTTCCAAAACCGCCAACTCTACTTGAGGTAAAATAAGCAACTTTATTTTTTACATTAAAAAAGATATCATCACTTACAGAATTAATAGGATAACCCATATTAACGGGGGCACTATACTTTTTAGTAACGGGATTAAAATTACTTCTGAAAATATCGAACCCGCCCATGCTATTGTGCCCCTTTGAGGAGAAGTAAAGTGTGCCGTCTTCATCAATAAAGGGCGAGTCTTCATCATAATTGGTATTGAGCTCGCTTAAAAGCATTGGCTTGCTCCATGCATCATTGTCTAATTTGTGGCTTATAAATAGGTTTAAATCCTTATTTGTACTTTTATAATCGCTACTAAAAATAAGCGTATTCCCATTTGTAGAAATAAACCCATGCGCCTCACGGCTGTCATTTCTATTAATTTCTTTTCCTATCGATTTCAGATTGCCCCACTTTCCGTTTTTACGTTCAACTATAAATAAATCTTCTTTTTTATAAATAATCATTTTAGTATCGTCTTCAAACAACTGAATAGTGGCATCATGCCCCAAGGTTACCACCTCTTTCAGTCTTTCTGCTTTTGCCCAATGGTCATCTTCGTCCATAGTAGAAGATAAAATATCCTCCATATACACCCCTAATCTTTCGGCACCTTTGTTTTCCTTTCGTTTCGTAGTGAAGTGAATGGTACGATGATCTGCAGTAAGTACTGCCGAATATTCTGCAAATTCTGAGTTAATGTTTTCTCCCAGGTTTTCTATTTTGTAGGAGCTTTCCATTGCATAGAAAATTTTTGCTAATCTATTTTTCTT
Organism: uncultured Thalassovita sp.; assembly: GCA_937129345.1. Lineage (GTDB taxonomy): Bacteria > Bacteroidota > Bacteroidia > Cytophagales > Flammeovirgaceae > Chondrinema. The sequence continues at coordinate 3,093 of CAKZMZ010000186.1, forward strand.
CTCTAGCTCATTAATATCCGCTTGCATAAATTTTTTGAACTTTATGCGGTGTTGTTCTATGTAATGATTTGCCTTATCGAAATGATGGTTTTGGAAGTTAACTAGTGCGAGCCAGTAGTAAATATCTTTTAACTTAAATTCTTCTGGTTCCATTAAAGAAAACCTATTAAGCGCCTTTTCGGGGGAAGACATTCCAAGGTAGCTGATACCTACCAAGTAAGCAGCGTAATAATTAGATTCATCTATTGAGAGTGCTTGTTCAAAGTATTCAACAGCAGCCTCAATGTTGTCGTCTCTAAACTCCTTTTTGCCTTTTTTTATTAGGCTTTTTGCACTTTGAGCATGTATCGTATTAAAAAAAGAAAATACTATGTATAGTAATAGCAAGGGCATTTTTAAGCCCTTTACAGTAATCCCTCTTTTCATTTTAAATGAAAGTTATTTGGTTAAATTGTTAAGTATTTAAAACCTAGTATTGGGTTTTATATTGAATAATTGTAGATAAATCTATGCAAAACGTATAGGGATAATCCTTGCTAAATGCTCTCTAATAAATCCCTCCTTGATGGCACAGGTCTAAACAAAGTGAGATTGCGTGGCGCCCACCTGTGATAAAAAATTTGTTAACAGCTAAGCATGAAGCAGTCTCCCGACTTCGATAAGTATGAGAACAGGGTTGGCAATTAGGATTTAATCAATAAGAGTTACTTCAAAAATATTTCTTTTCACCTCACCTGAACCAACTTAAGCCTAGCATCCATACATTCCTCAACTTTAGCAGAGAAATCTGGTGCATTAGGGTCAATGCCTTCTTTTACTAATAAACTTTCTGCTACAGCTCTTTTAGCTTCATTTTCTGAAAAGGCTACTTCCATAAATTGTAAGTGACTGCCGATCACCCTAAATGTATATTGATTTTTTTGCTTGCTCATTTTGTGTTGTTTAATGTTGGTAAAAATGGTTGTAGCAAAAATAAGCTTTTTACTCCTGTTATTTTTTGCGTTTTGTGTTAACAAAAGAAGTTTACGAACATCTTAAAATTAAGATATCTAGAAGTAGAAAATTATCTACACAGATTTCTGCACGTATAAAGCAAAATGTAAAAAATAACACTGCTAAAAATAAACTGAGCGTTCAGTGTTTTTTTTATGGCTTTGGTTTACATGAGACTATAACTTATTTTTAGGCATACTATTGATTTTTACAAACTGCTGTAGCGAAGCTGGGGTGAAGCTTCGTAACAAACAAAGTATTTTTTTACCATTAAGGAACAAAGTAAATGCTAAAATTAGGTTTATTAGGCTGTGGTATGATTGCCGAGTTAGGGCACTTGCCAGCAATACAGCAAACTCCTGGAATAGTTCTAGAATCAGTTTATGACCCTCGCTGGGAAAGGTCTCTAGAAATGCAAAGGCGCTTTAATGCGAAACATGCCTATCCCAAAGAAGAAGACTTTTGGAATTGCGATTTTGATGCAGTAATAATCTGTACCCCTGCACCACTTCATTTAGAGCATGTAACGAAAGCCGCAAAATATGGCAAGCACATTTTATGTGAAAAGCCTTTGGCTATGACGGTTGGTGAAATCGAAAAAATGATTGAAGTTACCAATGCGGCCAATGTTAAATTATACACAGGTTTTACCTATAGGTTCAGCCCATCGGCTTTGGAGATACATAGGTTGGTGCGGAGTGGGGCAATTGGTGAAGTGAGGTCTTTGAGACTGATTTACCTATGGAATTTACATGGCAAATGGCAATTTGATGCATCTGGAAATATGATACCTAGCAAACTTCGTGTTGGCAGAATGGAAGAGGGTGGGCCAATGGTAGATTGTGGTGTCCATCAAATTGATTTAGCGAGATGGTGGTTAGGTTCAGAAGTAACTTCTCAAAGAGGTATTGGTGTGTGGGTAGAAGATTTTGAAGCTCCTGACCATATGTATTTGCATATGGGGCATGAAAACGGCGCACATACCATGGTTGAAATGAGTTTTTCATATAATGCCGTATCAAAAGAACCGCGAAGTAATTTTCAGTATGAGTTGATTGGAACAGACGGTGTTATTAGGCTAAATCGTGAAGAACACAGCTTTGAACTTCGCAACTCACATGGTACGCAATACCTTCCGTGGCATCCTGAAAAGAATTTTAGGGGTATGTATAACGAGCTTTTATTTGCACTAACCAATCAAGAAGACCGAAATATGCCCTTAGCGAATGATGGTTTAATGGCAACCCAAATTGCACGAAAAGCCACCAATCAAGCAATAGCTAAACGTGAAACAGGCAGCCAGAAAAACCATTCTAAAATGTTAAGGGCCGGAAAGGATGTAAGCAAAAGTCTAATACCTGCTGACAGTGCTGAACCTGCCCCTTAATACAGTCGATTGGGGACCTGTTCGACCCTTACGAGGGTTTTTAAACCCTCGTAAGGATTGAACGGCGAAAGGCACATTTTAAAAAAACAGCGCCAGCGCCGAAACAATCGTGGTGATTACAATGAAGATACGATAGGCTTTTTCAGGTATTTTTCTCACTACAAATAAACCCAATATGGCACCTATAAAAATAACAGGCAGTAAAGTGAGGTCTAACAAGAAGGTTTCTTTGGTAATGGTGCCCCAAAAAATAACATGCAGCGGTATCTTAAAAATATTAATGATGAGAAAGAACCAAGCGCCTGTGCCAATAAATTCATTTTTAGGCAAGCGCATAGCGAGTAGGTAAATGGCCATGAGCGGGCCTGCTGCATTTCCCACCATAGTGGCAAAACCACCGGCCAAACCTGTAAGTCCTGCCAACCACCAATAATCAGGAACAGTAATTTTTCCTTTTCTAGCATTTTGCCAAAGCATGAGCACTATGCTTATGAGCACTAATACAGAGAGTACTTTTTTAAACTGTGCATCGGGTATTTGGTCGCCTACGTAAAGGCCCAATAAAACGCCTGCCACTGTCCATGGCAGTAGCTTCCATAGAAACTGCCAGTTGGCGTGGCGGTTGTAGTATCTCACTGCAATAATATCTGCAAAAACCAAAACGGGCAGTAAAATACCTGTAGAGTCTTTCCCCCCAAAAACCAATGCCAAAGTAGGGATTACGACCAAGCCCATGCCAGCAATACCCATTTTAGAAACGCCTACAAGTAAACCACAGGCAAAGAACAATACCCAGTCAAGCGTACTTAGATCATAAGAGGAGAAAAATTGTGACATAGCCAGCATTTATATTGATGCGAAAAACGCAGCAAAAATGGCAAACTTTGGCTTTGTTGCAAAAAATACAACTTTTCATAAACTCAATCAGTTACTAGCGAAAATTAATCTACTGAAAATGGCCAAAAATCTTAAGCTGAGCAAAACTGATTTTGTACTTGCAAAAATTATATTTATAGCCGCCGGTATATATAATTTAACTTGGGTGACCTACTTTATAAGTCGCCCGGGTTTTGTACAGCAGTACTATGCCTTTCCGGTCTCAGAATATCCTGTAATCTTCGGGTCTCTAAAGATTATTGTAGCGACTTTGGGTATAAGCTATTTTTTTGCGGCCTTTTATACCAAAAAACTTTGGCCATTGGCTGCATTTAGTTGTTTGGCTAAATCTGTAGGGGCGATATTGGCCGTGGTTTTGGTGGAGTTAGGCCTGGCCTATTCAGCTTTCTATTGGCAAGTATTCTTTAATGATATTATTTGGCTGCCGGCCATGGGTTATGTTACTTATCAATTTTTTAAAGCTTGGCAAGACACAACTGTGGGTGATGCACCTTCTTTCCAAGAAGTGCTCGGCCAATTTAAAACGCAAAGTGGTATGTCATTAAAGCAATTGCAGGCTACCCAACCTGTTATGCTTGTTTTTCTCAGGCACTTTGGTTGTACTTTCTGTAAAGAGGCTTTAGGAGACCTGGCTCAACAACGTACTTCCATAGAAAATAAACAAGGTATTAAGTTGGTTTTTGTGCACATGGCCGATGAAGAATACGCAAGTAAATATTTTGCAAACTACAGCCTAGCAGACGCGCCACGCATTAGCGATCCATCTTGTGCTTTATATGAAGTTTTCGACTTGCAAAGGGCCTCTTTCTCTCAAGTTTTTGGCTTAAAATCTTGGCGGCGAGGTGCCAAGGCCTTTTTTGGCAAAGGGCATGGCATAGGCAAGCTAGTAGGCGATGGCTTTAGAATGCCCGGCGTTTTTGTGGTATATCAAGACGAAATATTGCAGGGTTTTAAACACAAAAGCGCTTCTGACGTACCTCCTTACCAAGAATTGGCGAGTTGCCCAATAGCCTAGAATATTAGAAAATATGCAATTTGTTTAGTAAAAGGAAGCCTACCTTCATCAACTCTATTTTAGTGATAAAAATCATAATTTTTTTAGCTCTTCTATCATAAAAAATAATTGATAAAAAGAGTAACTATGGTAGTATAATAAGAAACACCTTATTCACCTTAACCTGTAATACCATGATACAATTACTGAAAATAATCGGATTACCGGGCATTTTATTAACTACCCTAGTTCTTACCTTATTAAGCATTTATTTCATCAATAAATTACTAAAAAAAGAAAAGAGACATGCCCTGAGAAAACACCCAGCAGATAATGTTTTAATGAAAAAATATCCTGGTGTGGATGTAGCAAGTTACAGGCCCATGATTTATAGATTAGGCCTGATCATCGCCCTTATACTCACTATTTCAGTTTTCGAGTTCCCGTTTTACGAAAAAGCCTCACTGGTTGAGCTAAATGGACAAAGTGAAGTGGTAGACGAGATGTTTGAGATTCCTCCTACGGAACAGATACAACCACCGCCTCCTAAAGTAAAAAGCCCACAAATTGTGGCCGTTTCTGATGATAAAGAAATCGAGTATGAAATTGAGATAGATCTTGACACTGAAGCAGATGAAGAAATGGTGGTACAAGAAACCGAGGAAATTATTTTAGAGGAAGTAGAAGAAGAGGAAGAAAAAGCAGATGAGATATTTATGATTGTTGAAGAACCTGCCGAGCCTGTAGGTGGATACCAAGAGTTTTATGCTTATGTAAGCAAAGAATTGGAATACCCAAGAAAAGCCCTAGAGGTAAATGTAAGCGGTAAAGTATACATCAAATTTGTTGTAGATAAAGATGGTTCTTTAAGCAATATTGAAGTTGTAAGAGGTATCGGATTTGGTTGTGATAAAGAAGCTTTGAGAGTACTGGCTAAAGCACCAAAATGGAAACCTGCCAAACAAAGAGGTAAATTGGTAAGGCAGCAAATGGTAATACCGATTCATTTTAAAATGGCAAATATTTAGTAATTGATTCATGCCTATGTGCAGATCGAAAAGTGAATTTTTTAATGAGAGGTTTAAATTGAATTACTGACTTTTTTTCGGATATTAATACCCGCAAATATTTTCAGTAATGGAAGAAAGACCGGAGCTTTTGTTCCGGTTTTTTTTGCTAGATGAATGAGTATCAGTATCTTCAACAACAATTATACTTTAAACAAATTAAACGAGAATGAAATCGAACAAGCAAAAAAGAAGGAGCTTTCTTAAGAAGGCCGGTAGTGCCGTGTTTGCAGCTTCAGCGCTACCTCACTTGGCAAGTGGTACAGAAAATTCTTTAAAAATACCTTTAGAAGTACCAAATAGAGAGCGGTATAGCGCCAATGACACCATTCGTTTGGCGGTTATCGGCACAGGCATTATGGGTATGAAAAATTGCGATACTGCCTTAAAAATACCGGGTGTAGAATTGGTAGCCGCATGCGATTTATATCCTGATAGACTTTTGCGCATGCAAGAGTTGTATGGCAAAGACTTGGCTACTACTGCCAAGCATGAAGAAATTCTTGATAGAAAAGATGTGGATGCGGTTATTGTAGCCACGACCGACCACTGGCATGATAAGATTTCTATCGAGGCTTTGCAAAAAGGCAAGGCGGTCTATTGCGAAAAGCCAATGGTACATAAAATTGAAGAGGGGCAAGCCGTAATTGATGCGCAGCGCAAGTCGGGTAAGGTCTTTCAAGTAGGTAGCCAAAGGGTAAGCTCAATTATGTATAAAAAGGCCGCAGAACTCTATAAAAGCGGTGCCATTGGCCAATTAATTTTGGCTGAGACCTGGAACGATAGACAATCGGCTTTGGGGGCTTGGCAATATTCTATGCCGCCCAATGTTAGCGAAAAAGACATAGATTGGAAAAGATATTTGGGTGATGCGCCCGAAGTGCCTTTTGATCCTAAACGCTTTTTCCGTTGGAGAAACTACCAAGACTACGGTACGGGTGTAGCAGGCGACTTGTTTGTACACTTGTTTTCTGGGCTACATGTAGTTCTTGATTCCGAAGGACCTGAGCGTGTGTTTGCCACAGGTGGCTTAAGGTATTGGGAAGACGGCCGAGACGTGCCCGACGTTATCATCGGTTGCTACGATTATCCAGAAACAGCGAAGCATCCCGCATTTAATGTGCAAATGCGTGTAAATTTTGTAGATGGAAGTGGTGGTGGATCTATGTTAAGGCTTGTCGGTTCAGAAGGTGTAATGACTTTAGGTTGGAGCGGCATTACCATTGAAAAAAGTAAAATATCAGAAGCACCAGGCTATGGTGGTTGGGATACCTTTAATACTTATTCTGAAAGTACTAGAAAGGAATATGAAAAGTGGTATGCGGCTACTTATCCCGAAGGAGATCCTATGGTGCAGCCACCTCAAAAACTAGAGTATACCATGCCAAAGGGCTATAGCGATCACTTGGCGCACCATCAAGCGTTTTTCGATGGGATTAGGCATAATAAATCTATTGTAGAAGATGCTGTTTTTGGTTTAAGAGCTGCAGCTCCAGCTTTGGCCGCTAATATCAGTCTGTTTGAGAAACGCATTGTAAAATGGGATCCAAATAAGATGGCGATGGTTTGAATTAATGAGCAGCCCATGATTTTCAGTCCGAGACTCAATTCATGGGCTAAACCACTTGCTTATGACGTGTTTAAAATGTGGGCATTTACTGCAGTTATGGATGTCCTCATTGGCAACTTTTTAAATTAGGTCTTGCTATAACGCTACAAATCAATCATCTTTCAAAGCATCAACTGGATTTTCCATTGCGGCTGTGTAGACTTTATGGCCTATTGTACTCCCCGCAATTAAGAACATAATTGCAATGCCAATAACAAATGATATCGAATTGATATCCATATATTGTTGATAAATACTTGCCATTAAAGCCTCTGTAGAGAAGTAGGCAGCTACCGAGCCCAAAACCGAGGCTATACCAAGTATGATCAAGAATTCTTTATTGATATTATGGGCGATGTTAAAGGCACTAGCGCCTAGTACTTTTCTAATTCCTAATTCTTTAAGTCTTTTAATAATGTTTAAAGAAACCATAGTATAAAGTCCAGTAACCGAAAGCAGGGTAGCAATGATAGATAAGCAAATAAACATCAGTTTGATATTGTCATTTACCACAAAGGCTTCTTCGATATTTTCATTTAAGGAATTGTTGTAATAAGGTTTGTCTGGAATTACCTTGGCCCAAGTGTTTTTTAAAAAATTACTCATTTGTGGAATATCAGCCGCATTTACTTGCATCACTAAGTAATTAAAGTTTTCTTCTTTGGCAGGTCTAAAAAAAGTAGGACGCAACTCTCCCCAAAAACCTCTTAAATAAACATCCTTGGTTACACCTACAATGGTTAAGGGAATGCTATCATTTAGGGTAACTTTAGTGCCGATAGGTTTGCTAATGCCATATTCTTGTAAAAACTGATGGTTTACAATTACTGAACTTTCTAGGTCAGTTGCAGAATTTTCTATAAAATCTCTACCTTCAATTATTTTGGTACTCATGGCACTTAAATAGCCGAACCCTACGTAAAGTCCGTCAATATCTTGTTTTTTATCTTTATAGGCGATGCTTTGTGAGTTCCAGTCCCATGCTATGTGGTTTTGAGAACCCGTGACACTTTTTACCTTGGGGTTTTGAACCAATTCTTTTTTAAGAGCGTGGTATTCCTTCTCTTCATCAAAATAGGTAAATAGCACCTCGTCTTTATTGAATCCTAAGTCGAGGTTACGCTGGTACTCAGCATTTTGCGTGAAAATAACTCCTGAAATAATGGCCATTAACGAGATGCTAAACTGCAAAGTGAGCAAAAAACGAGTAAAACTATTGGTACCACTTAATTTTAGGCTGCCTTTTAATATGCCTGCAGGTTCAAATTTGCTAATAAAGAGTGCGGGATATGCCCCTGCAAAAACAGCAGTGGTAAAAAGTAAAGCGATCAAGAAGCCGAGCAAGCTGTAGTTTTCCGCATAATTGAGCTTTATATCTAGAAAATCCCAAAGCTGGCTGTAAGCAGGCACTAAAAATTCAGCTAAAAACAAACCTACAAGTAGGGCTAGGAAGCATAGCAATAAATTCTCGCCCATGAACTGTAAAATGAGTTGGTATCGCCTACCGCCCATTACTTTTCTGATACCTATTTCTTTGAGTCTTTTAGCTGCAATGGCGATAGAAGTATTTGTAAAATTGAAGCAAGCAATTAAAAGAATAAGTACTGCCATGACGTTTGGCCCTATTACAGCGGGCGATGGTAAGGCTTCCCACAAATAATTGGCATTAGTGTCTTCCATATTGTAGGCCATTTCCATGAAAGGTTCTAAGTAATAAGCGCGAATTTTCCAATCCGGATTAGCTTGGTTTTGCAAAGCCACGTATTTATCTAGTTGGCTAGCAAGGGATTGGTATTTTGCAGGATCTTTAAGTGTAACAAATGTGACTTGTATGAGGCTTTCCCAATCTGTATCGTCAAAATCTCTGAGGGTTACGTAATTTTCAAATCTGGTAAGCGCCTCAAATCTGAAACTTGAGTTGAGCGGTAAGTTTTTAAAAACAGCTCCAATGGTATAATTTTCCTGTTTTCCGCTACCATGCTGTATCAATACGGTTTTACCAATGGGATCTTCATCATTAAAAAAGCGCTTAGCTTGTCTTTCGCTGATCATAATGTATCCACGATTTTTAAACGTGCTTTTGTCACCCTTCACTATTTCAAAAGTAAAGACATCCAAAAAATCTTTATCGGCATAACCAATATCTGTAGGGAAGTAATCATCGCCAAACTTAAAGCTACCGGTTGTTTTCGAGTAGCGAACCTGCTTTTCAACATCATTAATTTCCTCTGCCATAATAGGACCAATTGGCGCAGGAGCAATACCAAATTTGATGCTTTCGCCATTGATATCCCTGTAGCAATTTACCTTAAAAATCTTGTCTTTGTTTTCATGAAATGCATTAAAGTCTTTGTTGAACTCAAAATTTAAGTAAGCGATGATACAACAAGTGATGGCAATTCCTAAACCCAAGATGTTGGTGATTACAAAGAGTTTGTTTTTCCAAAGGCTTCTAAAAGTGATGAGAAGGTAATTTTTTAGCATATTAAAAAGTGGTTTCTTTTATAAATGATGCAGATTCTCAAAAAAGGTTGCTTGGGGATGCATCTATCTAATTGAACATACTCCTTTTTTTAGTAAAGGATATAGATAATATTTTAAGGGGACTTTTCTGGCCATGAACGGAACTTTTTCGGTTTGTCTTGATGATTGTCATATTTTAGGGCCTTGCTGTATTTTATATTCAAGTTTAAAATATTTAAAAATGAATGCAGTAGTAGAAAACGTATACGGCTTCGTAAAGAGATTCCCCCCTTTTTCTTATTTGCCAGATAATGTCCTAGCAAACATTTGTGAGCATATAGAAGTGGTTTATTACAAGGATAACGATGTACTTTTTAAGGAAGGCGAATCGCCAAGACCTTATGTATATATGGTGTACAAAGGAGCTATTGAGCTTACAAAAAATTCAGAATTGCCAACACAAACTAATTACTTAATAGATTTATGTGAAGAAGGCGATTTGTTGGGGCTTCGGGCTTTGCTTTCAAAAGGCCCTTATTTGCTCAATGCTATGGTGCACGAAGAGGCACTACTTTATTGCATGCCTGCTGACAAAATAAAAGAAGCCATGCACAAATACGCAGACTTTGCCAATTACGTGGCCCGACTTTTTTCCAGCCAAATACCAGAAAGGCAAATGAAAGTCTTGGGGGTCTTGCCAGATGCCAATTCGGAGATAAAAGTGTTAGATAGCACAGATAATGATTTTGTTACCGTAAAACCTGTTACGCCTGTAGTTGCAGTAGATACGGAAACCAACGTTTTTGAGGCAGCCAAGCTGATGACAGAAAAAAGCATCGGGGCTTTGTTGATTAAAAGTCGAGAAAATTATCCCTTAGGAATTATTACAGAAGCCGACTTAAAGAGAAAGGTAGTGGCTTTAAATAAGTTGCCTGCTTCATTAAAGGTGGAAGAAATTATGAGTGCCCCAGTGGTAACCATTTCTGACAACCCGAAAGTGAGTGATTTGCTGATTTTGGCTGCAAATAAAAGTATTAGGCATTTTTGTGTAACAAAAGACGGTACGCCCCAAAGTGAGATAACTGGTATTGTCTCAGAAAGAGATTTATTGGCGGCGCAAGGTAATAACCCTGCAGTATTACTCAAGAAAATACATCACTGCAACACTGTTGAAGGGCTGAAACAATTAAGAGATACTACCGATGCATTGTTAAAAACTTATTTAGAACAAGAGACTGCCTTGCATTTTGTACTGGATGTAGTTACGCACATTAATGATGCGATAACAGAGAAA
>CAKZMZ010000187.1 GCA_937129345.1 uncultured Thalassovita sp.
CCTGCAAAGTCATAGAACCCATAATTATCCAATGCGCCGCCGCCCCATTTCCAGCTGCCTATTACGGGATATACCAATCCTACAAAGAACACTGTAAAAATAAAGTAGCTTGAGATTTTTATCCTTTCAGCTACAGCGCCAGAAACAATAGTGGCCGCGGTGGCAGCAAACATTCCTTGAAAAAGAAAATCGGTCCAATAGGTATAGCCAGCATTATAGCTCAAATCTAAAGCACCGCCGTCTGCTAATGGAGCGGGAAGTCCAAAACCAGCAAATGCAAACCAACCTGGTGTTTCAAAACCAGGGTACATTAAGTTAAAACCAAAAAGTGCATAAGTAATCAAACCGATAGCAGGAGTAAGGGTATTCTTAAAAAGAATATTTACCGTGTTTTTGGCTTGTGTAAAACCAGCCTCAACGCCAGCAAAGCCCAAATGCATGATAAATACCAAAGCGGTAGATACCATCATCCAAACATTATTGGCTAAAAGTGAAAGTGCATTGATTTGCTGAGCGGTACTTACAGCGGTCTCTGAGCTTGCTTCATTAACCGATGTATTGGCAACAAGCTCCATTCCCATTCCAGCATCAAGCAACAAGCCTGATAAGTATAAATCCATAGCTTATAGAATTTTTGTTTACAATGAATTGATAGGGTAGTAGTTCCAAATGAAATTTATACTCATTTGAAATGACATGTGGATGCTTATTGGATTTTCAAATATAAATTGAAAATTTTAAAGTCGAGCATCTATTATTGCGAAATTTATTAGAAATTAGGATTATTTTAGTAGGGTGTACAACAAAACAAGATAAATCCTTTCCAAAATGTTAATAGAGGGCTATTATAATAGAGGACAAAAGGAGAGGTATTGGTTTTATTTGATGTAGGCTGTTTGCAGCTTTTCCTCAAATTCAGCGTTAAATGTGAATACTTTAATATTGCCATTGGTATAATTGCAGACCCATGTCTCTACTATACTATCTTGCTGAAAAACATCTACGCCAACGGGTTTACCTTTTGATTCCCAAGATCCTAAGAGGTTTAAGCTGTCCTTGCCAAAGATCTGTATTTTGTCATCAGCATAGCAAGTAGCGACAATTAGGCTGCTATCATTGCTAAAGGAAATGGTTCGAGGATCATCTAACGTTTTTACACTATTTATTAGGGTGAGGCTATCTTGGTTTAGTTTTAATATTTTTTCTGGACTACTAAGGGAAACATATAAAAATTGATTGTCTACAAGAAGATGTCTAGGCGTTGCACCGACGTATTTTTTAATGTCTAGTTCTAAGGTTTTTATATCGAATACTGAAATAAAGCCTTTGCCCATGTGGGCCACATATAATTTCTCATTGTTATGTGAAACGGCCAAACCCCTAGGTACCCCACTCGCTTTAAGTTGTTTAACTACTTTCCATAAAATTGGATTTTCATTTTGAGTATCTATTACAGAAACCGTATGATCATGCCAATTAGAGACAAACACGTATTTGTTGTCTGTAGTACTAGCTATAAATTTGGGCGTTTTACCGGTTGCTATAAAGGGAAGTTGTACTTGGTAGCTTGAATCAGCCAAATAATCCGTGATTTTAGCTGATATTTTTTCTTTACCATTTAGCTGCTTTTGTTTTTTTAGGTCCCAAAGCACTACACCACCCGCATTGTGCAAAGAGATCCATAGGTATCTACCTTCATGTGTAAGGCATGCTTCTACTGGTTTTTCGGCGTAGGAATCAAACCATTTGTTTTTTTGGTAATCGTAACCCTTGGCTTTGGTAGGTTTAAATTTTAAGGTTTTTACCAGAGATTTTTCATTACGGTCAAAAACCTTTATGCTCATGCCTTCTAGATTCATGGCATAGAGATATTTTCGTTGCCGATCAAATACAACGGACTTGGTGCCAAGTCCGGTTTTTAGTTTCTGACTTGTTTTCAGCCTGATGCCCTTCAGAATCTTTATGGTTTTAGGCTCTTTTTCTTTCAGTTTTGGCTTTTCCTTATCCGAGGGAAGTTTCGCGTATAATGTGCTTTCTACTTTTTCATCTTCTTTATTGCGCTGCTTTTGCAAGTACAAAGTGGCAATCAAAAAAATGGAGTTGATCAGCCAAAATACAAATATCAGTTGGGTTATTACACGCTTGGTAAAAAATGTGGTTTGCATCTTAATAAGTTGAAAAAGTAGTGATTGGATTTCCCCATATTTCAGGGTTCTGTTCTCTACTGTGCAATCTTCTTGCCCAATAAGGTACTTCTTCTGATAAATATTTATCAATTTCAGCTATTGTGATCATTTGATCTTTATTAGAGTCTGCAGCACCTTGCATAGCTTTCAAAAGAAAATAGCTTAACAAGCTGTGTTGTTTTTCTGGGTACCAAGAAGCTACCTGATCACTAGCCGAGGCAGAAATCACCACTGCTTTTTCATCTAGTTTTATTTTGTTTTCTGTATCTATAAATATAGGAGAAATATTTTTTAATAAAGCGCCTCCTTCAGAAACGCCACTAAAGCAAGCATCTATTACTACCGTTATCGATTTGTAGGGAAGCAAAGAAAGGTTTTTATAGAAAGTATTGAGACCATAGCCATTTAAAGATAATTGTGCTGGATCACAATCTGTAGGCACAAAATAGGCTTCTTTGGTTTCAGGGTCAGGTCCGCCGTGGCCATTGTAATAAATGAAAACCTCAGACTCATTGGGCCTCAAATAATCGTAAAGCTTTCCCTTATGTGTGCTTTCATTTCCGAAGAAGCTGAAAAAATTTGCTTGGGTGGCATCTTCTACATAAATGATATTGCCTTCATCGTAACCAAGTGTATTAATGAGGTACTTTTTAAATAGCTGAGCATCTTTGTGTGCATAACTAACCTCGGGCACATCTTTGGCAGAGTAATTCTTATTGCCAATAATAACCGCAACAGCATTAGGTTTCTTTACTTTTGCTTTAGGGATGTCAACTTCAATATCGCTGAGTATAGCTTCATTATCTTTTTTGGCTATAGAAACCATCTCTTCTTGGTCTGAGTCTGAAATTTCCTTGTTATTCTCTTCAATTGTGATTTCGGTGCCTTCTTTAAAATCTAAATCTTGGGAAGCCATCTTCCTTTTTAACTTTGCTTCTGTAATGCCCAATTTTTTAGCTATAATTTTGGCGTTATCGCCTTTTTGGATTTTGTATAGCCTAATGGCCTTTTTTACCTGTTCTTTTGAGGCATACCTAATTAGCAATTTGGTGCCGGCCTTAATTTTGCGAACAGGAATCGATTTGTTCAACTTTAAAATGGCTTTTGGCGTGGTTTTATACTGTTGCGAAATCTGTCTAATATTTTCTCCTCTTTTAACTGTGTGGTAAATGGCTACACCATTTTGTGCAAAGGTCCATACACTAAGCAAACTGAAGAGTAAAAGGGTAAAAACGGCTGATTTCATATTGCAAATTTTTTTTTGTTAGATGCTCCAAGCAGATAAAAGTTTAATTCAGTTTTTTTATTGCCTGCATACTTTTGGATATCTTGGTTTTATAGAGCGGGGAGGACAACTTTTGAAGGTACCCCAACCATTGGGCATCCAACCGTTTGGGTACTGGTCAGTGGGCTGCTAACCACGGTATAGATCTGTCGTTTTTGAGCTCTTTATTGACAATTTGCTGAATCAGTTGCTTGTATTATAGAAAAGTCGGGTGCCTTCTAGCCGAGTAATTAGTTCTTGCGGGATGTTTAGAAAGCGTTTAGCTCTTAAAAATCTGTTTAGTTCGTATTCGTTGTAGTTTGGAGCATTGGGGTCAAATGAATTGATTCTTACCCTACCTGAGGCATGGATAAATTCATTATTGCCCAGCCACATGGCAACATGTACTACCTTTTCAGCTTGTTCTTTGGTAGCTTTTCTCCCGAAAAACAAAAGGTCCCCAGGCTCTAATGCCTCAAAGCCATTAGATGTATCGATTTCTTCTCCAGCGTGCACCTGCTGTGAAGCATCTCTTGGAATGACCATTCCATTCATAAAATAAATGGTTTTGGTAAATCCACTACAATCTACTCCTTTAAATGAGGTTCCTCCCCATAAATATGGCACCCCCAACATTTGCTTACTTACCTTTACCAAGCTTTCTTTAGACGTACCCAAGTTCGATATCCAATCTTTATAAACTTGAGCAATTTCAGTAGGTACATATCCTTGTCTTTTATCTGGAAACTCCACCTCATAAAAGCCATTTTTCTCACCTATCAACTTTAGTACATTACCACCTGTTAAATCAGAGACCAATTGGGTTTTGGTATCGGGCTCAGTGTACACATATCCAATTTGTTCGGTTACTACTATTTTATCCTGCTTGAGCCAATCGTTAAATTCACTTGGAGTAAATCGGATAATGCCACCTTCATCTACCCAAGAAATGTACTTATCGGGGGTTTGTACGCGGTACCAGCTCCCTTTTTTCTCGAGGACTTTTAATGGTGTGCCCAAGGTGGCCTGTGTGGCCAATTCTGCAGAGTGTTTTGGTTGCGAACGTATGTTTGCCACAGAAATGTTGACAACTGCATCTGTTTTACCCTCCAGCGCTTTGTTGTCGGGCAACAAAGAAAATGAGGTACTCACAGGATATGGTAGTTGACCAACATAATCTTTGGTAGAATCGATGACTTCTTGTAGGTTACTTTTAATAACAATGCTTAGAGAGTCGCTTTTGTCATCTTGCTGTACAGCAGCTTCTGCAATAGCGACCCTTTTATCTGGTACAAAAGCCTTGTTTATGTTTTCAAGTTCGGTTTCTATTTTTTGAGCATCATAGATTTTTTTATTCTCACATCCCAATATTATTGATAGGAAAATGACCAAACAGGCTAGGCGTTGCTTCATTTGCTAAAAAATCTTTCTTTAAAAAATTATTTGAACTGCTAACTTAGAACAAATATATGAACATAAAAAAGGATTTTCCTGATTGCTAAAGTTCAAAAACTTATGCTTTCGATGTGTACCAGATAAGCTATTATTATGCTGCTTGGGCA
>CAKZMZ010000188.1 GCA_937129345.1 uncultured Thalassovita sp.
TGACTGTCCAATCGACTAATTTTCTTTTGACCAATTCGTAGCCGTCTACAAGTTCCCCTTCTATGTTCTGAACATTTATATCTTGTAATTCCTGCATTTTCAATTAAATCTAGAATTGCGATTTCATATAACTTAAAAGTGTTTATGTAGCATCTTTTTGCTCCAATTATTCAATACATCCAACTGTACAAGTATAAAAAAAGATTGTGTACTAAAAAGCGCAATGGTTTAGAGTTAGTTTTTCGAAATCATAAACAGCTAAATAGGTTAACCATACTTTTTAAAGCACCACTTAAAAGATCTAAGGATATAGTTGGTATGCCTTCGAAAGCGCTTTAAAAGTATCTACATCTTTTTGCCAATACCAAGCAATGTTCTTAAAGCTTTTGCCTTTCATGAGTTCTTCCCTTATTTTACTGGTTCCGCAAACCTTATCGAACATACTCAAGCGGCTTTCGTCACACAAGGCAAAAAGGTCTTTATCTGGATGCAACTTATAATGGGCTTCTAAAAAATAAAATTGTAAGGTAGATAAGGGAGCCTTTTCAAAATCTGTAATATGTATTTGCACGCCATGTAAGGTAATGCCTTTCATAGAACTATAATAAGGTTTAAAGCTCACGGGCCTAAAAGTGACGCCCTCTAGGCCAAAAGCATTCATTTCTTTTGCCATAGCATTTGGCTCGATCCATTCAGCTGCAAAGGTCTGAAACGGCAAAGTATATCCTACGCCAATAGAAAGTGAGTACAGTTCACCGATAATGCCTGTGGCAGGGTAATAAAAAGGCGAATGCTTATGCGGAATATGCGGCGAAGTTGGTACCCACTCTAAGCCTGTATCTTCAAAGCTCATATTGCGTTTCCAGCCTTGCATCTCTATCACGCTTATTTTGCACTTTGCGCCATTTTCAAGCATGCCTTCTTCATTGAGCAAATAGGCCAGTTCTCCACAGGTTAAGCCATAAACATAAGGTATTTTGTATTTGCTTACAAAAGAAGAATAGCCTTCTTCAACAATATTGCCCTCTATTCTCAATCCGCCAATGGGATTGGGCCTGTCCAACACTATAAATTCTTTGTCGTTTTCGGCGGCGGCTTCCATGGCCATGCCCATAGAGCTTATAAAAGTATAAGAGCGACTGCCAATGTCCTGTATATCGTAGACCAATACGTCTATATCAGCGAGCATTTCTGGTGTTGGCTTGCGGGTTTTTCCATATAGAGAATAAACCGGTATACCTGTTATTTCATCTGTATACTGTGCTACTTTCTCGCCTGCATCATGGTCTCCTCTAACGCCATGTTCAGGGCCATACAAGGCAACAAGGTTTACTTCCCCAGCTTCATGGAGAATGTCTACCGTAGATTTCAACTGACTGTCAACACCGGTGGCGTTTGTAATAAGCCCTACTTTTTTTCCCTTTAATTGTTTAAAGTCGTTGTCGCGTAAGACCTCTATGCCTGTTTTTACTATGGCATTTTTGTTTTTGGTATCGTTTTGTACTTCTGCATTTATGGGCGTACAAGCAGAAAATGGCAAAGTGATCAAACACATCAAAAAAAGTAAAGTAAAAATGGATTTGCTAAAATGTAGAATGCTAAAAAAATACTGCATGCGAGTTGAGTTGTGATTAAAAAAACTTGGTACTTTATGATTTTTATCGAGAATTAAGTTGAGCTAAAAAAAGCTGTTTTCTCTGATTTTAGGTTCAATACCGCACATCTGCAATATTATTATAAATACCTGCAGAATATTGGGTAGAATTGAATTGCAGGCAATTTATGTAGTACCAAAAGCTTAAACGTTATTTTTAGCCGTAAATATGGTAAATATTTTTTACTATGCGGCCTTAATTTATAGGAAACGGCACGATTAATTCTTGAAGAAGCAAGCAGAGGAGCGCATATTTAACGGTAGCCTTTTTGTGAATAGTTATAGGTTGAGTAAATTAGTGGAAATTAAATCTTTAAGATTTTTTGTTTTACATGTTGTAGCAACATGCTAATAATTTTTTACAGACTTAAATAATTAAATATATATGGGATGTGGTTCATGCGCAACCGGTAGCTGCGGCACTGTAACGGCTGCTCCAGCGGGTTGTAAGAGCAATGGAACCTGTGGAACTGGGGGATGCAATAAACTTAATTCATTTGATTGGCTCTCAAATATGGAATTGCCCGCTATGGGCATTGCCGGTTCAGAAAGGTTCAATGTAATAGAAGTGAAATTTAAGGGTGGAAGGAAAGAGTTTTTTAGAAATAGCAGCGACCTCGATTTAATAACAGGAGACCCTGTTATTGTAGAGGCACAGAGCGGGCATCATTTGGGCTATGTATCTATGCAGGGCGAATTGGTGAGGCTGCAAATGTCTAAAAAGAAAGTGAAGGACGACAATAAGCTCAAAAAAATACTGCGGGTGCCCACCGAAAAAGATCTAGAAAAGTTTGAGCGGGTAAAGCAAAGAGAATTGCCTACCATGTTTAGGACCCGCGAGATCATCTCCAACATGGGTTTAAAGATGAAACTTTCTGATGTGGAGTTTCAAGCAGATAATTCTAAAGCTACCTTTTACTATTCTGCTGATGACAGGGTAGATTTTAGGGAATTGATAAAAGTGATAGCAGGCGAATTTAAAATTAGAGTGGAGATGAGACAGATTAGCCTACGCCAAGAAGCCAGTAGGATAGGTGGCATAGGTTCTTGTGGTAGAGAATTGTGCTGCTCCACTTGGCTAACTGACTTTAAGAGTGTTTCTACAGGCGCAGCCCGGTACCAAAATCTTTCACTCAATCCTGTAAAATTGTCTGGGCAGTGTGGTAGACTTAAATGTTGTCTTAACTACGAGCTAGAAACCTACCTAGATGCTTTGGTGGACATCCCCAAGGTAGAAGCTCCTGTTCTACTACAAAAAGGGAAAGCCTATCTACAAAAAGTAGACATTTTTAAAAAAATCATGTGGTTTTGCTATGAGAACGAAAGCAATTGGTTTCCTTTGGAGGTAGGTATTGTCAACGATATCCTTAAGAAAAACAAAGAAGGTAAGGCTTTTGATTTGTACGTAGAGGAAAAGGTAGAGGAGAACTCTATAGATTTTAGTACGAACCTAGAAAATAAAGCAAAAGGCGAGGCCAATTTTAAGTCTAAAAAGAAACGCAAGAAGAAAAGAAGAAGGAAAAGTGGACGTAAAAACAAAGGAGACACTGGACAATCAGGTAATTAGTCGCTTGAAAAGTCGCTTGAAAAGTCGCTTGAAAAGTCGCTTGAAAAGTCGCTTAGCGACCGCTAGTTTCCGTTCAAGCGAAGACGCTTGAACTAGGTGTGCCGTTTGGAAAGCCGCTTCTAGCAAAGTAGGTTTAAGCCTTGTAGCGTTTTAGAGAAATCTACAGTATAAATTTTTTGCTGTTATTAAAATAAGTCAATGATAATCAATAAGATAAGTGATTTTTTTTCTGTTGGTAAATTCATTTTTTTACTAATATCTATTATACTTTTTAGTTGCTCCGACAATGCTGTGCTGAATGAATACAAAGATTTTGAATCGGGGTACTGGGCTTACAATACCCCTGCAACTTTTGAGTTTTCCATTGCTGATACATCAGTAGATTACAGCATAGATTACCATGTGCGTAACTCTATGGATTATGAGTTTTATAATCTCTACGTAACTTACAGCCTAGAAAAAGCCAATGGCGATACAGTGCGTAGCAGCATGCACGAGGCAAATTTAGTAGACCCTACTACGGGCAAACCATTGGGCAGTACAGCAGGCGACTATTACGACCATACCATACCGCTGTTCCAAAGTCTCCATTTTTCAGATACTGGGCGTTATCAATTTACCCTAAAGCAATATATGAGAAGGGATACCCTAGAACACATACATGCAGTGGGGTTGAGGGTATCTCCCGAAAATACGGGTTCATGAGACATGGTTTTTTGCATTAAGTGGAAATAGAGAAAGCAAAAAACACTTACTTTTTGCTTAAGCAGAAAGTCTGTTGCCTTTGTTTTTATCCCTTAGTTTTCTTCGCATCATTGCTTTGCGAATGTCGTCTATGTTTCCTTTAGGGATAGAGGCTATGAGCTCTCTTGTATAAATAGACTTGGGCTTATTGTAAATATCTTCAGAGTAATCAATTTCCTCAATCTTGCCCTTATTCATTACTAAAATCCTATCAGAAATAAATTTTACTACTGCCAGGTCGTGCGATATAAAGATAAAAGTAAGGTTAAATTTTGCTTTCAATCGGTTCAATAAGTTCAAAACCTGGGCTTGCACAGAAACATCCAAGGCAGATACCGACTCATCGCAAATAATAAATTTAGGATTTAGGGCAAGTGCACGTGCTATACAGACCCTTTGGCGTTGTCCGCCAGAAAATTCGTGTGGGTATCTATGATAAAATGTTGCGCTCAGGTTTACTAGTTCCAATAATTCTATTGCCTTTTCTTTGCGCTCATTGTCGTTGTCATACAATTTGTGTACGCGCATGGGCTCAACAATGGCCTCGCCAATGCTTATTCTTGGGTTAAGCGAAGCATAAGGGTCTTGAAATATGATCTGTATATCTTTCCTCAGGCTGCGCAATTGCCTTTGAGAAAACTGCATAATATTCTGCCCTTCAAAAATAATTGCACCATTGCAAGGTTCGATCAATCTAAGTATGCTCCTACCAAGCGTTGTTTTACCACATCCTGAGCTACCTACCAAACCTAAAGTTTCGCCAGGATATACCTCAAAAGATACATCGTTTACCGCTCTAGTAATGTTCACTTTTTTCTTGAAAATACCTTTGCTTTGCATATACTCTGTGCTCAGGTTTTTGATCTCTAAAATTGGAGCCGATTTCATTTTCTCGGCAACCTCAGCACGATGTTCATTTTCAACTTGGTAATTGTTGAGCAATGCCTCGCCAACAGATTTAAACTTTGCATTGCTAATGCTGGTAATATAGCCTTCTTTATCTGTTTGCATGAAATCTCCTACCGTGGGAAGTACATTCAATTTAAGGTCTAGTCTAGGTCTGCAAGCGAGCAAGCCCTTTGTATAAGGGTGCTGTGGCTTGTCAAAAATATCCAGAACAGTGCCCGATTCTACCACATTGCCTTTGTACATCACCATTACTTTATCGGCAATTTCAGCCACTACGCCCAAATCGTGGGTAATAAAAACAGTGGCAGTTTCTCTATCGTGCCTAAGTTCTTGCAGTATTTCCAATATCCTTGCTTGTACGGTAACATCCAAGGCGGTGGTAGGTTCATCTGCAATAAGGATTGAAGGCTTGCAAGCCAAAGCCATGGCAATCATAACTCTTTGCATTTGCCCACCTGAGAGCTGGTGTGGATATTTGGCAAATGTCTCTACAGGATTAGGGATTTTAACACGCTCAAACAGCTCTAAGGTATTTTCTTTGGCTGCTTTTCTTTTAAGCTTTTGATGTAGCATCAACGTTTCCATAACCTGGTTGCCGCAGGTGAACACAGGGTTGAGCGAAGACATGGGCTCTTGAAAAATCATAGCGATTTCATCTCCTCGAATACTCCTGATCTGCTTTCTGCTGATGTTAAGTAAATCGATCTTACCGAATTTTTTGGAGTGAAAGATGATTTCGCCATGCTTGATTTTGCCGGGGGGTTCTTGTATGAGCCTAAGTAAAGACATAGAGGTAACTGATTTGCCTGAGCCAGATTCCCCTACAATACCCAAGGTCTCACCTTTGTATAAATCAAAACTCACGTTGTTTACGGCGTATACGCTTCCCTCATCACTACTGAACTCAATCGTGAGATTTTTTACAGAAAGGATGATTTCCTTCTCTTCTTTACTTTTAAATAGTGTCTCGAAATGCTTAGCCATACCACTGCAGTTATACAGAAATGAAAACGTTATTTTATACAATTATTTCGCTCAGTGGCGGCAGTCTTACCACTTTGGCTTTGTGTTGTTCGAGTAGAATTGTACCAAATGCGGCAAATAACTCTTTGTACTTACTTGTTGGTTCGATAATGCAAGGTTTAAACTACCGTTAATGAATCAGTTTCTGCGCTACAGAAATTACCCGGTAAAATTTTATACTATGATATTTTTTTTGAGACCAACTTTTTGGGCGGGTATTTTTGCCTTACACTTTTCTCTAAACCTTTTTGCACAAACCGAGTCAACGGCGTTTACGGCAACAGGCAGAGGAGGTGTGGCTACTACCTTTGCAACAGATTATCAGTCTATTGGAATCAATCCTGCCAATCTCGGCTTTCATAAAAGCTTTAGAGACCCTAAGCTTACCCTTGGGTTTTTAGAAGTCAATACTACATTTTTTGCAGAAGCACTCACTAGAAAAGAGACCATCAATACCATTTTTAATTCTGGTGAGATACAATTTACGGCAGAGGAAAAAAGAGCGGCAGCAGAGCGCATCGCCAATACTTCTTTCTCTCTCAATACAGATGTAATGTTAATGGGCGCAAGTGTAAAGCTACCGCACAACCAAGGTATTGCTTTTTCGATACGCGATCGTATACAGCTTTTTAGCCGAATCAATGAAAATACGGCGGAGTTGGCCTTTATGGGTGCTTCGGCCAATTATTTTCCAGAATTATTGCTCTCTAACGGAGATTTGATTCCCAACCCAAGGTACGAGGGAAATGAAGGCATGCAACCCCTTACACAAGAAGAAGAGGAGCAAGTGATCATGGGTCTATTCAGCAACCAAGATTCTGCTAAATTTTATTCCGAGATTATGAATGGCTCTCGCATAGCAAGTACTTGGTTTAGAGAAATCAACCTGAGTTATGGTAAACAATTGATAGACACCTACAATTTCTCCTTGTTCGTAGGCGCTGGTTTACGGTACATCATGGGTATTACCATGATAGAGATGGAAGCACAGAACAACACGCTTACTGCCTCAAACATATCACTTTCAGAAGACTTTGGTCTGAGCTTTGGCGAGGAAGACGAAGTGGTGTCCAGTCCTACGTTTCGGCCTCCCAATGATGCAAGTGCATTTAAACAGATGGCCTACCCAAGGCCGGTAGGTAGGGGTATGGGTTTCGATTTGGGCATTACCATGGTAATAAGAAGGAACTTGTATGTGGGCATGGCCATGACCAACGTAGGCAACATCAAGTGGGACGGCAATGTCTACAAAGTAAACGATGGTAAATTGGTGCAGTTTGCTGGCTCAGGCTTTAATAATTTTAATATCTTGGCCAGTGATCAAGGTGCCTTTCAGTTTGCAGGCGATAAATCTCCCTTGTCTTGGGAAGGCAGCAATAGTATCAGTCAAGCCTTGCCCTCCACCATACGCTTTGGTGCGAGTTACGAGTACCACCGCACTTGGCACATTGGTTTCGATGTAATCGCGCCTCGTAATAATGTGCCCGGTAATTTAGAGAGTATACTTTATGCCATAGGAGGCGATTTTAGACCCAACCGTGTTTTCAAGATTTCTGCAGGCGTTAATTTTGGCGGCAACAATCAATCAAAAATCAATGTGCCTTTGGGCATCACTTACATAGGCAGGAAAGGCTTTTACGAAACAGGCATAGCAACAAGGGACATTACTACCTACATGGCTAATTTTGGCGGAGGTAGCACGATTTCTTTTGCTGCAGGTTTTTTAAGGTTTAAGCTTTAGTATTTGTCTGAGTGGACGGGTAGTTGTACCTTGCAAACCCTACTATTTTAATGAGTCATGAGATTTTACGTTAACGATTATCTGTTCGAGATTTCTCCCAAATCGGAAGTTGAAAAAAAAAATACAGCGCATGCCAGTATATTTAGCGCGGCTACAGCTGGGCAGGTAATTGAGCATTACAAACTGGTAAAGGCAGGAAATGTGCAGGGCAGCACCGCTTTTATCTTTTTGGTAAGCGATTACGAAGCAGTTTGCCAAGAGGTGAAATCTTTCTTTAAAATCATAGAGGCCGCTGGTGGCATAGTACAAAAAGACCATCAGCTATTGTTGATCTTCCGTTTGCTCAAGTGGGACTTACCCAAAGGGAAAATGGAAGCGGGAGAACAACCTGCTACAACGGCTGTACGCGAAGTAGAAGAAGAGTGTGGTTTAAAGACAAAGATTGTAAAAAAAATAGGGGAGACCTGGCATACTTATGAGCTTAAAGGTAAGCAAATATTAAAGTGTACCCACTGGTACCTAATGAAAAGTACAAGCGAACAAGCCCCCGTACCCCAAGTCGAAGAGGCCATAGAACAAGTTAAATGGATAGATAAAGAAGAAGCTGAAAAGCTATTAAAAAGTAACTCCTATGCTTCTATCTTAGATATATTAGAGCAATTTAAAGCCATGTAAGCAACTCGTTGCCTTTAGGTATTTTCTTATTTTTGTCGCAGGAGCTTGATTTTCATTCTATAAAGACTGAACCCGGACCAAAATACCGGCAGGGTAACCAAAATGTTAGGATTCGGATTTGAACTGAGTACAAATCTGTTCGTTTTAACAAGTATGCATTTGATTATTTTGTAGTAGATTTTTATGTTGAGATTTTTTTTAGGTCTTTATATCATAAGCTTTTTTTTGGCCTTTTCCGCTTATGCGCAAAGCAAATATCCCATTCCTTTTTTAGATGCTGAGACTGGCCTTTATGGCTATAAACATCCTAGCAATGGAAAAGTGAGAATAGAACCACTGTATCGCTCAGCCACTCAATTTACCCAAGCAGGTTTTGCCAAAGTAAGGCTCAACGATAGAGAAGGCATCATCAATAAAAAGGGCAAATACGTAATCGAGCCTATTTATGAGCGCGTAGGTTGGAGCGAAAACAGCAGCCAATTGTTTAGCGAAGAATTGATCGGGGCAAAGCTCAATGGCAAATGGGGGGTGTTGGACCAAAAGGGTAATCAAATAATAAGCATGCGCTTTGATGGTATCTCACCCTTTAGCAAAAGCGTTACCGTAGTTTACAATGTAGATGATGAGGCTAGGCAAAACTTTGGAATCATAGACGGTGGTGGTAATTATTTGATTGAGCCTAATTATTTGTACTTAAAGTATGAAGCAGGCTCAGGGTTTTACTTAGCCAAAAAAGAAGTAGATGGACAAGTGCGTTGGGGCATCATTACAAAAAATGATTTTGAAAAACTCCCTTTTGTTTACAAAAACATTGATACCGTTGCTGTTGGGCTTTTAAAAATAAAAGACATCAAAAATAAGTGGGGGATCTACAATGCCTCTCTCGAGCAGATATACCCACACCAGCTCGATAGCGTAGGCAATTCAGTTACTGAACGATTTACTGTTAAGGCAAATGATCACTATACCCTAATGTCAAAAGATGGTGATTTGCTTGAACCCTTCAAGTACAAATCTCTACAAATAGAAGGCATTGAGCCAAAAGGGCAAGTATTTAATTCTTGGCAGCTGATTTATCCAGACAAATCTAACCCAAGCACGGTTTATTACGATTCTGTAAAGAACCTATCTAAAAATGTATTTCAGGGCTTTGTTGGCGAGAAATCTTATTTATTTAATAAGAGTGGAGAGATTGTACTTACGGAGGCAGACTACGATAGTGTGCAGATTTTCAGCGAAAATTTTTTTATCGTACAGCAATTCGGTTTAAAAGGCTTAGTAAGTGCCAAAGGCAAAATGGTGCTGCCCATCAGGTTTGGCAACATTAAAAAAGCAGGAGATGACAAACTATTGGTTTATCATGCTGGCGGCGGCCAAGATGTGTATAATACGCAGGGCAAAAATTTAACAGTGGGAAAATATGCGCGAATCATATTGCAAAAAGAAGGCTATTTTAAAGTGAAGGCCAAGACCGGCACCTGGGGCTTGTTAAACGAACAACTCGAAACCTTAACGCTAGGCTGGCAAAATGTAGGTACGTTTTTACCTGGACCTATTCGCTACAATAAATTAGGGGAAGACCAACAAGCCAATGGTGTTTTAGCCGTAAAAAAAGATGGTTTCTACGGTGTGATTGATTTAGAAGAAAATTGGGTCATTTCTCCCTACATAGATAGCTTACATTTGGTAAATACCAATTATATTCTTTTTTACGATAATGGACAGCGTGGCACAGTCAATTACAGTGGTGTAGAGTTGTACAAAACCCAAGATGCTGAGACCAGCCTTTTTTCACAAGGCTGCACTTTGTTGAAAAAAGATAGTAGATCAGGCTTGCTCAATGCTTATGGCACCGAGATTTTGCCTCCCAAATACGATAGTCTTTCTGCCCCTACCAAAGACAGTTTGGTCTATGTTTTTAATAAGGGTCAAAAATTTTACATGGATGTTCGCTACCAGCTGATACCAGAGGGCAATGAGTTCGAAAATATAGAATATGATCCTAATCATGCTGAGGGCTTTTTTAGGGCAAAAGTACAGGGGCTTTGGGGCTTTTTAGACTATTTGGCCAGGATTAGGATTTATTGCCAGTATGATGATGTGCACTACTTTTCAGAAGGATGGGCAGGCTTTAAATTAGGTGGGAAATGGGGCTTTTTAAACAAGCAAAACCGCATAGAAATGCAACCTATGTTTAAAGCCATCAACAGTTTCAAAAATGGCAAAGCAGTGGTAAAAAAGGAAGGTAAATGGGGTTTGATCGATAAAATGGCAAAACCTTGGATCCCATTCGAGTACGATGAAATTACTGAAACAGAGTTTGGGAATTACATAGTAGTGCAAGAAGGAAAACAAGGGATTTACAGGCAACAGGATTTTTTGAGCATTTACCCTAGGTTCGATAGTATTCGAGATTTG
>CAKZMZ010000189.1 GCA_937129345.1 uncultured Thalassovita sp.
TTTTTTACGATGTAAATGTAGCCTTACACGAAAAGTTATTGGCTAGAAACGTTGCCCATGATTTTATTTCTAGGCCCGGCAGGCATAATTGGCAATACTGGAGCAAAGCCATTCACACACAGGTCATTTTCTTTCATTTATTTTTTGAGGAAGGGAAGATGTGAAAAAATCACAGTAACGTTGAATTTATTTGTTGCATTTACAATTTATTCAACAACCTTTAAAAATATAACAATTAGTAAAAGAGCTTGATGTAATTTCTAAATATATAGTTTTTGCCTCGTTGCATACCTGTCATTTCAAAAAGTATCTTAAGTTTCTCTAGTTCTTCTATTAATTTATAAACACTTGGGTTAGATAATTCAGTTATTTCCTTGATTTTATTAGCATCTACAATAGGGTGTTGATATAAGTATTCAACAACCTTATTGGCATTATTTGCCCTGCTTCCTAACTCTTGGATACCAATACTTATTTTTTTCTGTAATTTTAATGTCTTATCAAATGTTTCAATCCCATTTTTTGCTGTTTCAATAATTCCTACTAGAAAAAATTTAAACCACTGTTCTATATCATTTTTCTCCCTAACTCTCATTAGATTATCATAATAGAGCGTTCTATTTTTCTCAAAAAAATCAGATAGATATAAAATTGGCTTCTTTAATATTTCTTTTTCTACCAAATAAAGTGGAATCATCAACCTACCTACCCTTCCATTTCCATCTAAAAATGGATGTATAGTTTCAAATTGATAATGAATAAGTGCAATTTTTAATAATTCTGGAAAAGCATATTCTTGATTATGAGAAAACTTTTCTAAATCACTCATATATGCTTGGACAGAGGTATGTACAGGAGGTATAAAAATGGCATCCTTTATAGAGGCTCCTCCAATCCAATTTTGACTACTTCTAAATTCACCTGGTAATTTATGTTTACCTCGAACTCCAGAAAGTAAAGTTTTATGTGTTTGTTTTATTAATCTTGAAGAAAATGGCAGGTTATCTAGAAGAAAAATAGCCTTATTCAATGCTGCTATATAATTTTGTACTTCCTCCCAATCATCTCTTTTTTCTTCTGAGACATTCTCCTTATTCAATAGTACTTCTTCGATATTGGTTTTCGTACCTTCAATTTTACTAGATTGGGTTGCTTCTTTTACTACATGCATGCTTATGAAAAGATCAATATTTGGTATGTATTCAGAATACATATCTAGTCTTCCCAATTCTCTATCAGCTTGCCCCAAAAGTTTCATCAACTCCATATTATCTATCAACCAAGATTTATTTATTTCTATGGGTTGAAAGCTTTTATAACTTCCCTGATTTACATAATATCCTGCATGAAATCCTTTCATATCTTATAGCCTTTATCAAAAAAGAACGTTATTTAATAAAAGTAAGATAAACTTAATTAATAGGAAGCCTTATTTAAGTTTTTTGAAAAAAACTTAAATAAGGCTTCCTTAAATTTAATATTCTTTTACAGTTTACAACACCAAAAACTGACCTACATAATTTCTAGCGGACAATATGGCTGTTTTAATGTCTTCTTCAGAATCTTCATAGGCCTTATCTTCAACCTCTATCACTACCGGACCTTTGTAACCCACATCGGTAAGTGCTGCAAAAAAGTCTCCCCAGCGTACATCGCCTAAGCCGGGTATTTTAGGTGAGTGGTACTCCAAAGGCGTAGCCAAGATACCTACCTCGTCCAACTTGTCTTTGTACACTTTTACATCTTTTAAGTGGATGTGATGCAAACGGTCTTTAAAATCGTAAATGGGTTTTACATGGTCCATCTGCATCCAAACCAAGTGCGATGGATCGTAATTTAGACCAAAAGAGGCGCTCGGAATAATTTCGAACATCTTTCTCCAAACAGCAGGACTAATGGCCAAATTTTTACCGCTAGGCCACTCATCATTGGTAAAGTACATAGGGCAGTTTTCAATACCTATCTTTACTCCGTGGTCTTCTGCCTCTTTTACGATGGCAGGAAAATGCTTGGCAAACTCGCTTAGGTTGTCCTCCATATTTTTTGCTGGGTCGCGCCCTACAAAAGTGTTCACGACGCCCACACCCAACTTAGGCGCAGCTCTGATTACTTTTTTGATATGCTCTCTGTAGTAAGCGGCCTGTTCTTTATCAGGGTCTAGAGGATTCGGATAATAACCAAGACCTGAAATAAAAACCTTATTTTCATTCAAGGTCTTTTTCAGGGATTGCACTTCATTATCATCAAGCTCACTTACATTCACATGGGTAACCCCAGCATATCTGCGTTCGGCTTTTCCTTTAGGCCAACACATCATTTCTACGCAAGAGAAGCGATTGGCCGAGGCAAATTGCACCACCTCTTCAAAACTTTTATCGGCTAGTATGGCACTTACAAATCCTAGTTTCAGCATTTTGGTATAAGGTTTTACTATTTTATCATTCGTTACTACGAAACTTTGAAAAAGTTGAAGTAATCCGTAAGCTAATTTACTCATAGCTCACAGACTACCGTGCGACGGTCGCTTCGTCCACTGCTTATGACGTGAAGTTTATACCTCCACCCAAGCTTCTTTTTTATTCGATTCTATGATTTTATCGCAGAGCACTAGCTCGCGCAAACCGTCTTCAAAAGTTGGATATAATGGATTTTCTGGCTGCTTGCCTTCTGCAATGGCAGCATATACCTCTTTAAACATCTGCTTAGAGGTATCAGGGAATCCTTCGTTATGTCCACCAGGGAAAGAAATCAGCTTGCTAGCTTCAGGATGGAACAAGGCAGGATCGCGCAACTTCACCTCGTTGTTGCCATCTCTTTTACCTATCCATAATTCATTAGGTTGCTCAGAGCACCACACATAATTAGCCTCAGAACCGGCTATTTCCAAACTCATTCTGTTTTTACGTCCGGCAGATACTTGGCTTACGGTTACCACACCTTTATTTCCATTATCGAACCTCAACAAAACAGTTGCATAGTCTTCTGTACTGATAGGCACATCGGTATAATCTTCTGGCTTAAGTATTTTACCTGCATAGGTCTCAACTGGCTTCAATGGCTTTTTGCGCGTTTCGTGCACCGTATTAAAATCAGCCATTACCTTGGTAATTTTTAGACCAGTAATATACTCCAAGGCATCGATTAAGTGAGAACCAATGTCAGCAATGGCACGCGATTCTCCCGACTGATCCGGCTCCAAACGCCAGTTGTAGTCGGTTTGGTAAAACAACCAATCTTGCAAATAAGAGCCAATTACCGAATAAATCTCACCCAACTCGCCTTTTTCGCGCATGGTTTTCATTTGCCTTACCAACGGATAGTAGCGAAGGTTAAAATGTACGGCATTTACTAAGCCTGTTTTCTTAGCCAGTTCTACCAATTCTTCTGCCTCAGCAGTTTTAGTGGCCAGAGGTTTTTCACAAATTACATGGATGCCTTTTTCTAAGGCAGTTTTAGACATCTCATAATGCAGGAAGTTGGGCGTACAAATATGCACGGCATGGATTTCCTCCTTCTCTATCATTTCGTTGTAGTCTGCATAACCATTGGGCACACCCAAGTCTTTGGCTTTTTGGGCTACTTCATCCGCTACAGGATGGCTCACGGCCACTACTTCAATATTGGGTATCCTTCTGAGCGCTTCTATGTGTGCAGGTCCTATGAATCCCACACCGGCTACTGCCACTTTCATTTTCTCCATGATATATTTTTTTGGTTTCGGTTGATTTTTCTCCTCAATTTAACAGAACATTTATTTCTGAAAAAATCAATGCCTCTTAATTTAGAAAAAACTTTAATAACCACCGTCATTTGCTTGCTGTGCCTTTTTGATAGCGGCTTCATCAGACTCTCCTCCAAAGTGTTTTTTGGCAGCTTCTATGATAGCAACCGTAGCTGTAGCCCCAACTCTGGTAACACCCAAATCTTTCACTTTTAGCATATCTTCTAAATTTCGTACACCACCTGCAGCTTTTACCTGAACTTCAGGGGCGCTATGTGCACGCATCAATTTCAAATCTTCTACCGTTGCACCTTTGTAGCTATATTTACCATCAGCGCCTTTTACCATACCATAGCCAGAAGAAGTTTTCACAAAGTCTGCTTTTACCTTGCTGCATATCTCACATAGTTTGATTTTGTATTTGTCTTCAGGAAGAAAATCATTTTCGAAGATTACTTTTAAGATGGCGCCATGCTCATGGGTAGCTTTGGCTACGGCATCAATTTCATTTTCTATATAATCCCAATCTTCACTCAAGACTTTGCCTATATTCACCACCATATCAATCTCCACTGCACCATCTTTACAAGCTTGTATGGTCTCCGCCACTTTTATAGCTACGGTAGAGTTACCATGTGGAAAACCGATAACCGTACCCACCAAAACATCTGAGCCTTTTAGCCATTCTGCAGCTTGCTTTACCGCATAGGGCTTAATGCATACAGAAGCCGCATCATACTCTTTGGCAATTTTGCAGCCTTCTTCCAAATCCTTGTCGGTCATGGTTGGGTGCAACAAGGAGTGATCAATCATTTTTGCGAGTTCTTTTACTTGATCCATTTTATTTTTTATTTAAGTTGAAAATCATTTGAATTCACTGCTCAAAGCATATTTATCTGTATTACAGAAAAGGGAACTGTATAGGTTAAAATCTTTTTGGTTAGTGCCGTACTTTCTATAAATATGCAGAAGTGGCGCGCCCACCTCTAAGTCCAATGCAGGAGCCGTTTTACCATTGGCTACAATTGCCCTAATGTGTTGGTCTACCGAGCTTACTTCTATGTGGTACTTACTGCCCAATGTGCCAAAAAGCGAATGCCGATCAAAGGTAATCTCAGTAAAGCCAGTGAGGTTCTTATTAGGTAGCCATGTATATTCCAACATTACAGGCGAAGCATTTACCAACCTCAATCGCTTAATAAAAAGGCAACCTTGTTTCAATACTTTTGATGAAAGCGGATAGAAGAAATCTTCTGGCCAATCTTGCACCTTAGGGCCTTCCAAGACTTTTGTATCAACTGCTTCGGGGGTTTCTTTTAGCACTTCACTAAAACCCTTAAAAGACAATAAACCTAGAGTTTTATGCTGGCTCGCTACAATACTGCCCTTGCCGTGGTGTTTGTAGATGTAGCCATCTTGTACCAACGAGGTAAGTGCTTGCCTTACTGTTGGCCTAGTTACCTGAAATCTTTCACAAAGTTCGTTTTCCGAAGGCAACAGCGCACCTTCTACCAACTCTCCTGAGATAATCAGCTTTTTTATGTACTGATGAACAGCCTTATATCTTGGTGTAGATTTCATAACAATGGCAAGTTAGGATTTTTAACTTGTATATACAAGTTGTAGCTTAAAATTAATCCCATCAAGGGTTCAGAACTCTTGGAAGGATTAAAATTTTATATATTTACAAACAGCCCACACTTGAAATTAACTGAAACATAATGAAGCAACTACTACTCTTTTTCTTCCTCATTCCTGCACTTACTTTTGCACAAACAGAGTCAGAAAAATTAGAAGCAATCTTTAAAGACATAGATGCCTACGAAAATGATGGCAACCCTATGGATAGCTTGTGGAGAGGTTTGCATCCTAAAAGTGAATTTTACCCAATAACCCAAAGTTCGTTTGAAGACAGAGGAAAAAAACTCACTCAGTTTATAGAGGAACTTTCAGCAATTCAAGATGAGAAAATAGAGCGGCAAGCATATATCAACAAGGAGATTATGCTATTGAGGTTGAACGACCAGCTGTCTAAAATAAATTATAAAATGTACCTAATCCCTTTTAATGCAGAAGGGGGATTTTACAATAGAATGAGCTTTGCACTCAGTCGCCTGCCTTTTAAAACCCAAGCAGATTATGAGGCTTATCTTGGCTGGCTGCCTCACTATGCCAAGTGGCTCAACAATCATATAAAGCTACTTGAGCTAGGCATTGAAAAAGGCATTGTAGCCCCAAAAGTGATTGTACAAAACACCTTGCTGCTACTGACTACTTGGACCAATCCTGACCCTATAAAATCTCCATTTTATAAACCCTTCTTGCAAATGCCCAATAGTATTTCTGTAGAGACCCAAAAGCAATTGCAAGAGCAGGCTTACAAAGTCATTGCTAAAGATATACTAGGCTTTTACACATTTTTCAAAACTTTCTTGCAAAGCGATTACCTTAAAGCTTCACCAAAAATACCAGGGGTGAGCGAACTGCCCAGTGGCAAAGAATACTACGAGGACCGCGTTCGCTTTTACACTACCTTTGAGATTACGCCTGATTCCGTACATAACTTAGGTTTACAAGAAGTAGCGAGAATTAGAAGAGAAATGGAGAAAATTGTAACCGATGTTGGCTTTAAAGGAAACTTTGGTGATTTTCTTCAATTTTTAAGAACAGATGAACAGTTTTATGCCAAAACCCCACAAGAATTATTGAGTCATGCTGCTTGGCTTAGTAAAAAAGCAGAAGCGGGCTTACCCAAATTATTCAATAAGTTGTATAGCTTGCCTTTTACTGTAGCGCCTGTACCTGATGATATTGCCCCTACTTACACGGGTGGTAGATACGTGCCCGGCTCATGGGCACAACAACGCCCCGGTACTTATTGGGTAAATACCTACCAACTGGAGAGCCGACCTTTTTATACCCTCCCTTCGCTAACCTTGCACGAAGCTGTACCAGGCCACCATTTACAAGGGGCTTTGGCAAAAGAGTTAGAAGGAATGCCCACCTTTAGACACAATTACTACATCAGCGCATTTGGCGAAGGTTGGGGCTTGTACAGTGAGTTTTTAGGCGAAGAGATGGGTATGTACACTACGCCTTTTGAGTGGTTCGGTCGCTATACCTATGAAATGTGGCGTGCTTGTCGCTTGGTAGTAGATACTGGCATACACTACAAAGGTTGGTCTAGAGAAAAAGCGGTGGAATACATGGCATCCAACACAGCACTTTCTATGCATGAGGTAAACACAGAAATTGACCGCTACATCGGCTGGCCGGGGCAGGCCGTAAGCTACAAAATGGGCGAGATCAAAATAAAAGCCTTAAGAGAAAAAGCCACCCAGGCTCTAGGTGATAATTTTGATGTCAGAGAATTCCACAACCGAGTTTTGCGGAATGGTTCTGTGCCTTTGAGTATTTTGGAAGAAGAAATTGATGCTTATATAGCTGAGGCAATGGATTCGGGGCAAGGGAGGTAGGAATGGTTAATGGTTAATGGTTAATGGTTAATGGTTAATGGTTAATGGTTAATGGT
>CAKZMZ010000190.1 GCA_937129345.1 uncultured Thalassovita sp.
GTCTGGGTAAAGGGACACGCGGGCAATCCTGAAAATGAGCGTTGCGACCAATTGGCAGTAGAGGCCGGTCAGCAACCCGGTTTGACAGATGACATCGGCTATGAGGGCAGTTAGCTCAAAAGAATAGCTTTATCAAAATCATAAGCTGTTGGCACATGCGTTAAAACTTTTGTTGTATAGGCCTGATTTTTTATGAAGCTCTATTTTTTCATTTATCTTTTACTTTTTTCGCTTGTGTTGCAGGCCCAACACAGTGCAGAGATCATCTATGACAGAGCCCAAAAAATCACCACTAACCGATATGTGATAGAAGAAGACCAAATCGCTGTAGATATGTCGTTCGGTAGGGCCAATGTGATCAATAACGAAACCTTAGAAAGCATCATAAAAAGCAATGTACGCAGAATAGACTTGGTTTTTTCTGACTTTCCTAAAGATCAATCATTCGAAAGTTTAAACATTAGCAGGCTAAATAATTTGCGGAGAAGGATACCTACCCTATTTGAAACCGACAGCATTAAATGGACCTTGGTGCGCCAAACAGATTGTATCACACAATCTCAGGCAGAAGAGCTCTTCCATGGTTTTGTGTTTTCTACCAAGAAAAGCTTAGACCATAGCATACAAGTAGATTACAACAAAAACATCTCTGTGGTAAAAGAGACCTACCTATCATTGCCTCCCGAGGACAGAAAGTTTTTATCTATGGGGAGCGATACGTTGGCTTTTGATATTTTGGAGAGAAACCTTCATAATTGGAAAAATGTGAGTATTGTAAGCGACTGGACGGCCAGTATGTATCCTTACACTACGCAAATTTTGCGCTGGCACATTTCAAGGTTTGGAGAGACCAACATTCGTAATTTTATCTTTTTTAACGATGGCGACGGCAAGGACACCAAAGATAAAGAGTTAGGCAAAACAGGCGGTATTTATGCCATTAGGGCCGACTCTTTGAGGCCAGTTATTGATCTGATGAAGGAAGTGATGGAAAAAGGCGATGGAGGCGATCTGCCAGAAAACGATATAGAATCTATCCTGTACGCCATGGAGCACTTTCCTGAGTCAGGTGAAATCGTGCTTATTGCCGATAACCGAAGTTTGGTGCGAGATCTAGAGCTTGTAAAACAAATAAATAGGCCTGTGCGCGTAATACTAGGCCGCATTTTTATGGACGATGTAGCATACATAAAAGGGGCTTACATCAAATTAGCACTTTTTACAGGAGGCTCCCTACACACCCGCTGGAATGACTACACCAACGCTTACGAATTAGAAAAACTTACCAAAGAAGTACTAGAAGCCAGAAAAAGACTCCGAGCATTGGGGAGGCTGAGGTGATTGAACAATGTTTTTAAAGTTTGTAGTTTGAGGCTGCGCCTTTTGTGGTTTGAAAAACTACAAACCATTTTATTGCTCTATTTCCATCTTCTCAACAGTCTGGTCTTTTCTGAATAAAAAGCTTTGTTTTTGCTGGCCGTACTTAAGATGTAAGATATTCTTTTGATCATCGTAAAGATCTAACAGTATTTGATTGTCCAATTCAATGGCTTGGGCAGCTCCTACATTTTTTACTTCTTGGTAAATCCAAATGGCTTCTAAATCGCTCTCTCTGCCCACATACTCGCCATACACCTTTTTGCCGTTCACCTTAATATTAAACTGCGATTCAATGTACTTTTTTATGTAGCGATCGGCATCTGGCAATTCTCGCTCGGTACCTAATTGAAAAGACTCATTGTCATAGAGCTGCAGGGCATATTCAAAATCATCAATAAAAATTTTATGGGTAATTTCCAACGAGCCTGTTTTCGAGTTAAAGTCTACATGGCTAATTGCCAGATGTATGGGGTGCAGGCTTACAAAAGTGCTGATCCAAATAAGAAAACTAAAAGTCAAATTCATAGCCTTGTAGGGTAAATTTACCCCTATTTTAAAGTTTAATTTTTACTTTTGAAGTAAGTCGTCGTCGTCATAATTTATTAGAGAAGACACGAAAACAACAATGGCACTAAACCAATAACCACGAGCTAAGTACTAAAATTCATAATCGCTAAATTACTAAATACCATGAGTGAATTCCAGCTTTTTTTACAAATGGGTTTTGAGCATATTGCAGACCCAAAGGGCTATGACCATATTTTGTTCATTATAGCTTTGTGTGCTGTATACCAACCCAAAGATTGGAAGAAGCTACTCATTTTAGTTACGGCCTTTACCATTGGCCATTCTGTAACCTTGGCCTTGGCCACTTTACAAATTGTAAATGTAAGCTCTGAGTTAATAGAGTTCCTCATCCCTGTAACCATTTTCTTAACAGCGATTTTCAACTATTTTAATAATGATAGAAAATCTAGAAAAAAAATGAGTAGCCGCTATTGGCTGGCCTTATTTTTTGGACTGATCCACGGTTTAGGGTTCTCCAATTATTTAAGAAGTTTATTGGGTAAAGATGAGAGTATTATCAGCCAATTACTCGCTTTTAATATAGGGCTTGAGTTGGGGCAAATCATGATAGTCGTAATCATCTTTATTTTTACCTTTTTATTTAGCGGAATAGGTAGTGTAAAGAAAAGAGAATGGAATTTATTGCTCTCAGGCGCTGCAGGCGGCATTGCCTTTACCATGATGTTAGAGAGGAGTGTTTTTTGAGTTAGCTAATCCTCTCCACCACTGCATTTATAGAATTACTCAAAGAAAGCCGCTTCATCTGCTCATCAAAATTTTTCTTTACTTCTAAGGCTTCTGCAAAAGGAACCGATTCTACGCCAGGTCGGCCATGGCCTATTTCATTAAGTAGCGCTCGATCATATTCTGCTCGCTTGTTTTCAATGGCTTTCCAAAGTTGAGAAATGCTTTGGGCAGTAGGTGTTTGTAGATTTGCCAATTCCGTAGCCAAAGAAACTCCTTTTCGCCAAGCTTTACCCGTATTTCTGATTTTAACATCGGGAGCCAAATCCAATTCATAAACCTCCTTAAATTTTATACCTTTTAACTTTAACTCAACTGCATTAAGGTCTGCTACTTCTGCTTGTAATGCCTCAACTGGTCTTTCAAAAATCAATTGAGGGGAAATCTGGGCAAAATCAAAATCAATATTTTCCCTGCCACTTTTCCGAGCCTCTTTGGCCTTGATTTTCACCTTTTTAACTTTGTTTATTTGCAGCTCATTTAAAATGGCATGTGCCATTATAAAATGCCCATACTCATTGGGGTGAATAATGTCTTTGCCATAGCACAAATCTTTATAAGGAGATAGTGCGGCGTGCAGATCAACCACAGGATAAACGCCTTTAAACTGACTTTGCAACCAAGT
Organism: uncultured Thalassovita sp.; assembly: GCA_937129345.1. Classification (GTDB taxonomy): domain Bacteria; phylum Bacteroidota; class Bacteroidia; order Cytophagales; family Flammeovirgaceae; genus Chondrinema. Next base: position 3,317 of record CAKZMZ010000190.1, read on the forward strand.
GCCATATCCTTTTAAAACCTGATCATAGGCTTCAAAAGGTTTGGCGTAGCTGTAATCTTCATTGGCATCTAATATTGTTTTGGGCGAACCTTGGTGAGCAAATGGTGGGGGCGTACACAAAACCAATTTAGCTCCTGTGGCTTCCACTTGGTTTATTAAACCCAACATACCTGCTTTGTAAGCATCGAACCTCTCTTTGGCAAAAGGATGGTAGATACCGCAGTTCATACCGTAGCAGACAAAAACCAAATCGGGCTTGGTGATCCTTAGCACATTTCTCAATCTATTGTGGATATAAGGTCTAGGAAAAGGATGTGCAGGCTCCGAAAGTCCCGAGGCCGTTTCGCTGCTCAGCCCCATGTTCAATACCTCACCTTGCCAATTAGGATAGCGCAAACGAATATAAAACTCAAATATATTGATGTAGCCTCCGGCCATGGTAATGCTGTCTCCAAGAAAAATGATTTTAGGAGGGAATTTAAAGATGGGTTTCGCTTCGGCACTTTCAGCAAAAAACTGGCTTGCAATAAAAAAGCCCGTACCTAAGTGCAGGCCTCTCTTCAAAAATTTGCGCCTATTTAATTCAGCTTTCGGCATTTACAATTAGTTTTGATAAGATTGATATAAACTGAAGCTAAATTACACATTAAGATGCTTGGATTAAAAACCGAAACCCAAGAAGCCGTTGATCTTTTGTCTGAATTGATCAAAATTCCCTCTTTTAGCAAGGAAGAAAAAACAACAGCTGACTTATTAGAGGCTTTTTTAATCGAGAAAAGTTTAGATGTTCAGCGTAAGGGAAACAATGTTTGGGTAAAAGCAGATAGTTCGAAAAAAGACAAACCTGTAATCTTACTCAACTCACACCACGATACGGTAAAGCCAAATGCTTCTTACAGCAAAGATCCTTTTACACCAGCGCAAATTGATGGTAAATTGTTTGGCTTGGGCAGCAACGATGCAGGCGGTCCCTTGGTGGCACTTTTATTCACTTTCTTAAAACTTACAGAAAAAGAGCAACCTTACCAATTGATTTTTGCCGCCACCGCCGAAGAAGAAATTTCAGGCAAAAACGGCATCGCTTCTATTTTAGATGATTTAGGCCCAATAAATTTAGGTATAGTGGGTGAACCTACATTATGCCAAATGGCCGTAGCAGAAAAAGGCCTGATGGTGGTTGATGGCGTAGCAAAAGGCAAAGCGGGTCATGCGGCTAGAGAAGAAGGAATCAATAGTATTTATGAAGTACTTCCCGATTTGGAATGGTTCCGTACCTATCAATTCCCTAAAGTTTCGCCTACACTTGGCAAGGTAAAAATGAGTATGACGCAAATCAACGCGGGCACCCAACACAACGTAGTACCCGATGCTTGCCATTTTGTGGTGGATGTACGGAGTACCGAACAATACAGCAATCAGGAAATATTCGAAATCATTCAAGCAAATGTTAAAGCCGAGGTAAAAGCCCGATCATTTCGCTTAAATTCTTCGGGGATTGCTGAGGAACACCCTGTGGTAAAACGCGGTAAAAAAATGGGTTTAAATGCTTTTGGCTCTCCTACGCTTTCAGATCAGGCACTAATGCCTTTTACCACACTAAAGATAGGTCCAGGTGATTCTGCCCGTTCTCACACCGCCGATGAGTTTATTTATTTGGAGGAAATTGAGCAAGGGATTGAGACCTATACGGCTTTATTAGATGGCTTGGTTTTTTAGGATATCGTTCATTGTACTATCTAAAATTAACCTATCAATTTTTAAGTACTGCTTTAGCTACACTAAAGCTTTCTGTTTGAATACGAATAAAATAGTGCCCTGTAGGTATCCGCTGTGTATCGAAAGGAATTTCTTGCTTCCCTTGTATCTGTTTTCCACTAAATATTTCTTGAACGACCCTACCCTGTAAGTCAACCAGGGAAATATTGACCGGATTACCATCTGATACATAACTGATTTTTGAAAAGCTCTGCAATGGATTGGGATAGACTTCAAACACATTGTTCTTTGGGTTTTTAGGCTTCCCAATCGAAGTGACCTTGTTCGCATCAACTATAGGGATTGAGTCGAAATCATTTAACAATATTTCGTTCAGCTCATTATTTTCTTTACCAAACCACTGATTAAGTATAGACCCATACACTTGCCTAAAATCGTGTTGCATTGGTAGATTGTCCTGATAAGTCATATCCCTATCAATCGTGGGGTTTTGCCCTTCAATACCACCAATTACGTTGTTACCG
>CAKZMZ010000191.1 GCA_937129345.1 uncultured Thalassovita sp.
TCCATTTTTTGGCTAATGGCTTTGGCTGCTTCTGTTCCAGCCCATTTTTCGCATAGGTAAAGCCCCAAATCAAGCGAAGAGGCTACAGCACCTGCGGTTATTACCAAACCATCTTCTACAATGCGTTCTTTTTGCACGGTTTGGCAGTAAGGCGCTAGCGCATCATACTCATTAAAATTGGTAGTTGCCCTTTTATTTTTTAGAAAACCAGCTGCCCCTAAAAGCAAGCTGCCTGTACAAATTGAGATCTTTAAGGCATCAGCTCTAATAGGCTTGAGCCAATTCATAAAATCAGTATCGTATCTAAGCTGTCTAGTGCCAAAGCCACCAGGCAAAATTACCGCATCGTACTCAGCAAGTTCATTAAAAACCTTATCGGGGATTATTTTAAGACCGAAGTTATCGTTAACCACAGAAGTATTTGAACAAACATCCCAAGTTAAATCAGGCAGATAGTTCATAGAACTTAAGCGACTGATTGGATCATAAATACCGACAAAATCCAACCAGGTAATCCCATTAAATATGATGTAAGCGATTTTTTTGGGAACCATGATTTTTTATTAAGAATACACTTCTCGCTTTTTCTTTCCGGCCTTGTAACCGACCAAACCGTAATAAGCCAGATACACATAGCAAATAACAGGTACAAAGAAAGAGGCTTGCAAACCAATGCTATCTGCAAAAGCACCTTGTATTGGTGGAATTAAAGCCCCACCTAAAATAGCCATTACCAAGAGAGAAGAACCCTGACTTTTGTATTTCCCCAGTCCTTCTATGGCCAAGGTAAATATATTGGACCACATAATAGAGTTGAACAAACCTATGCCGATCACTGCCCAAAATGCCAAGGCACCACCCGTAGCCAAAGTGAAAATCAATAAAACAATGTTAATGCCCGCAAAAATGGCCAAAGTTCTACTAGCAATCGATCTGCCCGCTAAAAATGCTAGTAAATTAACGGCAATCATAAATAAAAAAGGGGAAACTTCCATAAAGGTGAGTGTTTCGCCAGTTTGGCTGTATTTGATGTAAGCACCCAAATAAATTACGCCAAATGCAAGTAGCGAAACCACCACCATAGAACCAAATTTCTTAAAATCCATGGCAGTTTTTGCCAAGGAGATGGCACCTAAGAACCTACCGATCATAGCGCCGCCCCAATAAAAGGATAGAAAAACATCGGCCTCGTTAGGTTCTAGACCCATTATGTTTTCCAATTCAAAATAATTGATCAGTGTGCTGCCTATGGTAACTTCGCCACCTACATAAAAAAAGATGGCCAACATACCCAAAACCAAGTGAGGATATTTTAAGGCACCTGCACCTTTTTCGATCTGTTCCTCTGATGTAAATTTTGGCAATGGCGTTACCTTAATAACTATGGCGGTTAAAAAGAAAACAGCTGCAAAAATGAGATAGGGGATTTTTACAGAATCGGCCGTTACTTGCCCATCAATAGCAAAGTATTGGAAGACCAGGTAACCACCTATGAGCGGGGCGATTGTGGTGCCAAAAGAATTGAAACCTTGTGATAGATTGAGTCGGCTCGAAGCAGTTTCCTCACTTCCTAAAATAGAAACATAAGGATTGGCCGCAATTTGCAAAAGGGTAAATCCTATACCGAGGAAAAAAAGTGCCCCTAAGAAAAAGCCATAAACTTTAAATTCAGCCGCAGGGTAAAACAAGGCGCAAGAAATACCTGAGATGAGTAAGCCTGCTAAAATGCCATTTTTATAGCCCAATTTAGAAATAGGGTCTCCTGATGAAACGGAGATGATAAAGTAAATGAGCGAACCAATAAAGTAAGCTAAGAAAAAAGCAAACTGAACCAGCATAGCCTGAAAGAAATTAAGCTGAAATACATCTTTTAAGTAAGGGATTAAGATGTCGTTCATACAAGTAAGAAAACCCCATAGAAAGAATAAGAGTGTAAGTACCACTAAAGCCTTACCGTATTTACCAGAACCGGTTGGGTCAGATATTTTTTGACTTGATGATGAAGTTACTCCGCCAGCCATATAGTATTTAAGTTAAAAGTTTATTGAAAACCGTACTACATAACATCTTTCATTTTCAGCACCGTAGTTAGGTGTCGTTAAGCGCTCAAGAATCCAAATGTTCAGTAGTTTTTATAAAAAAAGATAAGTTAGACGTAACTAACTGCATTTGTTGCTGTTAACAATCTATTTTAAGTTTGCCGAAAAGCTCATGAAATTATTGAGCTCCACAAAGCCTTATCTGTAGCAGCAATACTACAAAAAACTAACTTCAATATATTAATTTTTTTAGTTGTGTTTGTACCGAAAGAAGAATTAATCAAGCAATTTGATAAAAAAGTATCTGTCATACAGGCAGATGTAGAAGGCTATAAGGCAGAAGGAAAGAAAATTTTTTCCACTTCCTCGTTTCAAACCAATAGTGTGCCCTTATTGCATATCATTAGTTTGATAGCACCGGAGACCCCTATCTATTTCCTAAATACAGGTTACCATTTTCCTGAGACATTAAAGTTTAGGGATAGCTTGGTAAAAAGCCTCGACCTTAACCTTCAGAGCATTGGCTCAGCCATTCCTAAAAACCAACAAAAGGATGCGCAAGGTCGCTTACTTTTTACTTCGAACCCGGACCGCTGCTGCCACATCAATAAAATAGCCCCTTTAGATTCAGTTTTAGCTTCTTATGATATTTGGATCAATGGTATAAGAGGTGCACAGAGTAGTGTAAGGGCATCTTTTAGAAAAGAAGAACAAGCCCCTATGGGCGTTAAAAGATACCACCCCATGTTAGATTGGACCACCAAAATGGTACACGATTACATACGTATTTTCGATTTGCCCCGGCACCCTTTAGAAGGCCAAGGCTACTTGAGCATAGGCTGCCAACCCTGCACACACAAAATCAACCACAATGCCATGCTAGACAACCGAGACGGCAGATGGGCCGGCATGAACAAAACTGAGTGTGGCTTGCATACACAATTGGTGAACAAATAAATTCAAAGAATTACATACTCAACCAATACATCTAGCCAATGAAATGCTTCGCGTAATGCAGTTCGCGGAACGCAGTTC
>CAKZMZ010000192.1 GCA_937129345.1 uncultured Thalassovita sp.
TACTGCTTACTACGCTTTTGGCACCGTAAAAAAACTTGTTGAGGAGAATGTACTTTCTAAAGAAGGTGGTTTCTTAGGATTGGGCCGCTCAAAAACCTTTACAGGTAATTTTAACTCAGCAGCATTTAACGAGGTAGATATTACAGAAACTACCACTTTTGAGATTGCCGGCAAAAAACCTGAATTGATCACAACACATCCACAAGATACTTACAAGTTTGAAGAAAGCAATGAGGCTTCTAGCTTGGTAATTACCGACCCTGAAAGATTCTGGAATTCGTCAAAATATCTGGTTGTAGCGGTAAATTAATTTTTTCAGCTAAAGTAAAATAAGACAAGTAACAACCAGAAAAGAGGGCTTGCCATTGGCAGCCCTCTTTATTTTTATTGATACTTTATTGGTGCTGGATAGGCTTCGTAATCTGCATCCTCAGAAGAAAACAGCTGAGTAGCTTTAAACATAGGAGGCACATCTTTATCTTTATTGACTTCTAGATATACACCACAGCCCAAGAATTTAAAATTTTTGCCCATTAAGTTTTTTCTGTGAGGCGGTGAGTCCATCCATTGTTTTACAATTCTTCTTGCAGCTTTTAAATAACTCATCGAGGGGATGGGGTCTCCTTTGTATTGCAAACTAAAATAGCCGCCGTTTTGAGATGGGGGATAATATGCATCAGACTCTTTCATATCTAAAACAAAAGAATATGCGATATTTTCTGCTGCATAAGAATTTGTAATCCCCACTAATTCGAGCCTGTCCACCATGGTTTTCTTTCTCTTTACCTTACTCACATGGTTTACAAAATCGTACTTTACCATATCTGTAGAGTGCTCAAAAGAGGCTTTTTCTAAGGCTTTTGAGTAGCTAAACTCAGGGAGTGCATTTAACCTACGCTGCTCATTGCTCTCGAAAAAAACCGCTGCGTTTAGTAGAGCATAATCTATTTTATCAATATCAATGGCTTTTTTTACTTCCTTTAGCTTAATAAACTGCTTGTATTGCAGGCCATAAAACTGAGGTATCTTTGTTTCTTGCGCTAATATTGACCCGCTAAAAAGCATGGCCAATAGCAAAAAGTAAATATTCTTGTTAGTCATATTCTACTGTTTTCATTCTATCTAAAAATAACCTACTTTGTTTAGTATTGTACGGAAGAAACCGAATTTTATACAAGCCCAAAGCGCACTTTAATTATTATTGATGCTTTTAAATCGAAAGTAACTACTCCGATACCAAAAATGTATTTTAGATGAAACCATTTTTTCGTTCAAGCGTGGACGCTTGAACGAGTATTGTAAGTGAACGCCTGAACGAGCACTGTAAGTGATGTAAGCTTAAAGGCTTACATCAAAGGCATTTAAATCAAAAAAACAATTCCTGTGCTAAGCGATAAGTATTGGCATGTGCCTCTACAATGTGGGCAATCCTTTCAGAATATCCGCCCCCCATGCTCACTACCACAGGTATTTGATCTTTTTTACAGGCTTCCAAAACCATTCGATCTCTAGTCTTACAACCCTCCATGCTCAAGCCAAGTTTCCCTAGCTTATCGGTAGCCAAAACATCCACCCCTGACTGAAAAAAAATGAAGTCGGGTTTCTGTTGATCTATGAGCCTTGGTAAATTTTCTCTCAAATGCTTTAAGTAGGTAGCATCATCGGTATTGTTCTCTAAAGCAATATCTAGATCAGATTTTTCTTTGAACATAGGATAATTGGATGCGCCGTGCATGCTAAAAGTGAATACCCGTGGGTCGTTCTCAAAAATTTTTGCGGTGCCATTGCCTTGGTGCACGTCCAAATCTACCACCAATATGCTTTTTGCAATTTTTTTTGCCAGTAGGTGGTTGGCGGCCATGGCTATGTCGTTCAAAAGACAAAAACCCTCTCCCCTGTCTGCATAAGCGTGATGCGTGCCGCCTGCCACATTCATGGCTACACCATACTTTTTAGCATAAAAGGCACAGTCGATCGTACCTTGATTAATAACAATTTCTCTTTGCACCAATTGTCGCGAAAGCGGAAAACCCGTTTTTCTCTCTTCTTTTCTGGTGAGTTCTAGATTTTTGAGTTTTTTCCAATACTGTACTGTATGTGTTCTAAGGATATCCTCCTCATTGGCTGCCTTGGGCTCAAAAAAATTTTTATCAGTAACTGTGCCTTCATACAATAATTGCTCTGGGATCAGCTCGTATTTGATCATAGGGAAGCGATGCCCCTCAGGGAGTGGATGTTGGTAAATATTTGAGCAGGCAATTTTTAACATATAAATGATGGTCGAATAATTAATTACTACAAAAGTACCAACTAGGAGATTGTTTTTTCAGTCCTAGGTGTTTACTGCTACATAAGTTCAAAAATAGTTATCAACGCAAATGTTTTGCGATAATGGCTGCCGCATAGTACTTAAGCAGCTAATTTGGCTATATTTGTTAAAATCGAGTTTTGTAGCAAGCATATTTTTTTCGCATGGCATTAGGCTTATCTAGCAAACTGGAAAGGGCCCTCACTTGGAGAATTCGCTATATTTCTGAAAGAAACTTTGTACTGATAATAAGTGGTATTGTCGGTATTGTTTCTGGTATTGCAGCTGTTATCTTAAAAGAAACAGTACACTTTATAAACCATTTACTTACCGCTCAGGATTTTTCTGAAAACTACATACAGATTTTCTATCCCGTAGTGGGCTTATTGCTTACCGTATTGCTTGCAAAACTTCTTTACCGTGAAGAACAACTCGGACATGCCATTACAGACATTTTGTATTCCATCTCTCGCAAGTCTAGCATTATAGGTAAAAGCAAGATGTATTCTAGAATGGTTACCAGTGCTTTTACAGTAGGTTTTGGTGGCTCGGCAGGGCTTGAATCTCCCGTAGTACTCACAGGTTCTGCCATCGGATCCAACATTGCCCAAGTGGTAAACATGAACTATAAGCTTAGGACACTGATGATTGGCTGCGGTACGGCAGGCGTAATCTCTGCTATTTTTAATGCACCCATTGCAGGCCTGATTTTTAGCATGGAGGTTATTTTGATCGAAGTATCGCTCGCTAGCTTTATCCCTTTGTTGGTGGCCTCTGTGAGCGCTACCTTAGTGTCCATTGTTTTGCTTGGCGAGGATGTGCTCTTCTCGTTTAAGTTGGTAGATACTTTTAATGCTTTTGATACCCCTCTTTACATCGCATTAGGCATCATTTGTGGCTTTACCTCCATTTACTTCCTTTCAATCTTACATCGTATTGAACAAGGCTTTAAGAAAATTAAAAACGATTATACGACTGTAGTGGTGGGAGGCTTCATGCTCTCTGTAATTATACTTTTGGTGCCTGCGGTTTACGGTGAAGGGTATGAAGTGATCAAGGCACTTTTAAACAACAAGCAAGAAATCCTTTTACAAAGGAGCCTCTTTCTTGATGCAAACGAAGTAAATGATTGGGTTCTAGTAGCTTATCTGATAGCTATCGTGTTTCTCAAAGCAATTGCCTCTTCTATAACCGTAGGGTGTGGGGGCAGTGGAGGTACTTTTGCACCTTCCCTTTTCTTAGGTGGTGTAACGGGTTATGCCTTTGCTAAACTGGTTAACCTGTCAGAATTAGCCTATATCTCACAAAGTAATTTTGCTTTGGTGGGCATGTGTGGTGTTATATGTGGCGTGCAATATGCTCCCTTATCAGCTATTTTTCTTATTGCTGAGTTAACAGGTGGCTATGTGCTGTTCATCCCTCTAATGATTGTTTCTGCCATTTCTTTCAGTACGGTTTCTTATTTTCATCCACATTCTATTTATGTGAGGGAATTACACAATAGGGGCGAGTACTTAGCTGCAGACCATGACAAAAAAGTGCTAAGTAACTTAAATATCAATCATTTAATAGAGCGCGATTTTAAAAAAGTACCGCAACATGCCCTGTTAAGCGATTTGATAAAAATCATTAGCGTAAGTAAAAGAAATATTTTCCCCGTAATTGGAGCTGATGAAAGTCTTGTTGGGATAGTAACTTTAGATGATGTTAGAGACATTATGTTCGACAACCACAAACAAGATAAGGTAAAAATTACCTCGCTGATGTCTTTGCCCCCTGAATTTATAGAGTACAACGAAAGCATGGAGACTGTCATGCACAAATTCGAGACCTCTCAAGCATGGAATTTACCTGTAATACAAGAAGGCAAATACATAGGTTTTGTATCTAAGTCGCGCATATTTTCTGTATACAGGAAGCAGCTCATTGATCAGAAAAAATAATCAGTGTAGAGTTTTTTCTACATTCGGAGTAAAAGTAGCCTCATCTACAAAGCGAAGGTTTAGCTTTTTAAAACCTCTCGTCGCTTTATATTCGCTCATTAAATTTTTAAAAAGTATCCTAGAACATAGCTCTTTTGGAGTGTTAATGGTAATTTCTTTTAGAGAATATAAATTTTTATCAGCATCGGCACTGCTTAGCAAAGGACTACTAGATTCTACCAATGCCTCACTAAAATCAGCGAAAATAAGGTCCACATGCGACTTTAGAAGGTTCGTAGACCAAATCTTTAAAGAGTATTCTAAGTTTTCAGGAGTCAGTTTCCCCCTAAAGTTAGACACAAGTACGTTGTCTCGTTCATAAATTTTTATTGAAGCATCTGAAAGGGAGTAGTAGGTCATAGTTTCTGTATTTTTTTAGGATAATGATTGGATTATTTTCATTTTTATGTCAATTAATGTTCCAAAAAACTCAAAACCTTACATGAAAAAAAATAATGTACTTTCACCACAACTTGCCGAGTATATAGACAGACACACATCCGCCCTCCCAAACTATATGCAAGAATTAGAAAGAGATACCTACCTTAAAGTTTTAATGCCACAAATGCTCTCTGGAAACGTACAGGGGGTTTTTCTACAACTATTTAGTAAAACATTGTGTCCCCAATACATTTTAGAAATTGGTGCCTTTACCGGCTATTCAAGTATTTGCCTTGCTAAAGGTCTCACACCTAAAGGGCATTTGTACACTATAGACATTAACGAAGAACTTGAAGAATTGGCAAAAACTTACTTTGCCAAAGCAGGGCTTCAAGATAAAACTACGTTCATGTGCGGAGATGCCACGCAGCTTATTCCTAAACTTGACAAAAAATTTGATTTGATTTTTATTGATGCCGATAAAAGAAACTATGCTGAGTATTACAGGCTTTGTCTACCAAAACTTACTGATCGAGGAATTATGTTGGTAGATAATGTATTATGGGACGGAAAGGTGGCCCACAGAGAACAATTTAATGACAAAGACACTATTGCCTTAAGAAATTTTAATGAAATGGTACAAGCTGATACACGGGTAATGAATACCATCTTGCCCATTAGGGATGGCATCATGTTAATAAGCAAGCATAAATCTTAAAATAATTCCATTTTCACAATCGTTTAAGCATTAAGCTTACTGGCCATTTTTAAAAAATACTCTAAGTATTTATGCTATTTTCAAAATTATATTTTTAAATGATGCTATTTAGCAAGCATATTGTTTTATTTTAAATTTGGTGTAATATTATTTTTGTTATATTTGTATAGTGCGTAACATACTTTTTTTGTAATGAACTTTCTTAAATCTATTTTTTTGTCTCTCAGTATACTCCTGAGCTTTCAAATTACTGCAAACGCTTCATTGGCATTCTTTGAAGTAAGCGATCCAAACAGAGCAGATTATCCTAGGATTACCCAAAAGGAAATGATAGTTTACCAAGGGGATACCATTACCAAGGTAATTGCTAATGGCCTTGATGCCATTATAGCTAGACCTGACCAAGATGTAAATAAGCTGCTCGCCGCTGTAAACCTTAATAAGGCCAAGTTTGCGGCTTATAACGATTTTTCTCCCATCCTTATGGATGATCTTATTACAGGTGCAGTGTATTATTTAGAGAGAAAAAATAAATCCGCTGATGTGCCCTTCCACATAGTAGGCCCTAAAGAAACCATTTGGGATATATCTCAAATGTATGCCATTCGGAAAGATAAGCTCTTAAAGAAAAATAGAATGAGCCCGACCGAAGATGTGGTTCCCGGAAGGAAACTATATCTTCAGAAGAAAAGACGTAAAAAAGACAAGGTAGAAATTGTTAATTTGCCAGACAATACGCCTGATACAGGACCTTGGGAGAGATTTATTGATAAGAAAGAAAAATCTCCAGTAAAGACTATTGGAGATAAGAAAAATACACTGAGTGATCTAATGCCAAGTGTGAACAAAGATGCTAAGTTTCACACTGTGAGAGAAGGGGAGACTATTTTTTCTATTGCCAAGGTTTATGATGTTACTCCATTGGAAATAAAGAAATGGAACAACTTAGATAATATCAATTTAAAGAAGGGCGACATTATTCAGGTAAAACCGACCTCAAGTGTAGCCAATAATACCAATCCTACCAATAATAACAACAATACATTGCTGCCGAATAACAACAATAGCAATAACGAAGCAGTATTATTACCTCAACTCAATAGCAATCAAAATCCTGGTAATAACCTTAATAACAATAGTTTTAATAATAATGCTTCTAATAATTTAAGTAATAACAATAATAGGCCGCTAAATAACAACAATAATGTTGGCGGTGTATCAAATAATAATACTAACACACAAAATGCAGCGGTTCCTGCCAACAAAATTCATATTGTGGAACGCGGCGAAGGTGTATACAGCATCGCCAGAAAATATAACCTCGACCCAAAACAGCTAATGGGTTGGAATGGTCTTAATAACAATTCTCTACTTGACGTAGGCGAACAGATTTATTTGGCTCCTGGCATGGCCCCTCCGGCACAGCACACGGTTAAAAAAGGTGAGACGCTTTATAGAATCTCTAAAAAATATGATGTAGAAGTGAGTGATTTGATGACATGGAACCAACTAAATGGATCAGATATACAAGATGGACAGTCTTTGTTTGTAAGTGAACCAAATTTCAATAATCAAAATAATGAAGTTACGACAGGTTGGCAACAAAACACCAATACCGCTAATTACAACCAAGCGGCTACTTCAAATCAAAACAATCAAGTTTACAGCTCTGCATCAAATAATATTGGCAATTTTAACCAAGTAGCTAATAGTACTCAAAACAACCTAAATAGTAATAATACTACTACAAACAATAACAATACTGCCAATACCAGCCTACAAGCAGAAGCACAAGGTTACCACACAGTAAAGCCCAATGAAAACATTTATGAGATAGCTGCCAGATACAAAGTACAGGTATCAGACTTAAGAAAATGGAACAATTTGGAGGTAGGCAAAAATATTAAAGTAGGCGACCGCCTTATTGTAGATGAAAGCTTGGTAAATACCAACAACAACAATGCTTTTAATCAACCGGCTACAGAAAATAACAATGCTACTATTGATAATAGCATTTTGGCACCTGCGGTAGAGAACAATAACAATACAACAGGTAACAACAACTTTCTACAGCCAGCCACTGATAATAACAGTAACAATAATGTAAATCCAGCAACTGCCAATGCAGTATACCATACTGTAAAACCCAACGAAAACCTCTTTAGCATTTCAAAAATGTATGGTGTTCAGGTTTCTCAGATAAAAAGGCTGAGCCAAAAAACCAATAACCAAGTTTCTGTTGGCGAAAGACTAAGAATTAGATAATCTATAATAAAAACATGAAATTTAAAGCCCTTTGAAATCAAAGGGCTTTTTTTATGATTTGTTCTGAAAGTATCTTATAAACTTTTTGGAGCTCGGGCTTTTTTCTTAGTAGATGCAAATGTTCTTGTATGGTGTCCTTGTCACTTCTTTTTGCGGGTCCTGTTTGTGCATTTATAGGCCCTATCTCAAAGGCTTTATGTATGGTTTCTTTTACCAAGGGCTTTAATAATTCTAGCGAAAGACCTTGATCATCTAAGACCTTGTTGCTCAAACTCAATAGATGATTGGTAAAGTTGCAGGCAAAAACAGCCGCTAAATGCAAATGCTTCCTACTAGTAGAATCTATTTTATAAACTTGACCGCTAATACTATTTGCCATTTTTAAGAGCCTCTGCATAAGTTGAGGCGTTTCAGCTTCTAAGCAAATGGGTGTTTCAAAAAAATCAACTTTCTTATCTACACTAAAGGTTTGCAAAGGATAAAAAACACCCTTTAAAAGCTTAGATGGTTCTAGTGCACTCAAAGGCACACTTCCTGATGTATGTACGATACAAGCATCTTTAGGAAAAACGGCTGTTTTTGATAAGTGCGCTATGGCATCATCAGGTACAGCCACAACAAATAATTCGGCTTCACTTTTAAAAAAATCAAGAGAACTTACTGCTCTTTGTGCTTTTACTTTGCTTGCCAATGCTTTGGCATTTTTAACATCTCTACTGTAAATCTCTGCAAAACACCAACCTTGGGCATACAAGGCCATAGATAAATGCGTAGCCAAATTGCCAGCGCCTATTAGAGTAATTTTTGAAAAAGCATGATCCATACACAAAATTTTAAGACCCAAACACTGGTGCAAACTCGAACCTTAAATAAGGCATTGGCAAATTTACAATTCATAGTCACACCTTTTATAGTATATGTTTAGGGCTACCATTCCAAATTGTACTTTTTGTATTATATTTTTACTTTTATCAGTATAATTGCCACTCGTTCGTGGTATACATCAAAAAAATCTCAGCAAATTAGACTATTATGGCTATCAGATCAGGGTTCTCAAGCAAATTTGGCTTTGTTGCAGCGGCAGCAGGTTCAGCAGTGGGCTTAGGTAATATCTGGAAATTTCCTTTTGAAGTGGGAGAAAATGGAGGAGCAGCCTTTGTACTTTTGTACTTAGGCTTTTGCTTTTTACTTTGTTTTCCTGTTATGGTCACAGAAATTGCCATCGGCAGAAAAACCCAATTAAATCCGGTTGGCGCTTACAAGGCACTTGGCTATAAAAACTGGTCAATATTAGGCCTGCTCGGTATAGTAAGCGGAGTACTCATACTTTCTTTTTACAATGTTGTAGCGGGCTGGGCATTTGGTTACTTTATCGAAATGGTCTCTGGCAATTTTGGTATAGGAGCGCAATTCGGCGTTTTTATTCAAGATGTTTTTAAAGTAGGTGCTTATGGATTCGTTTTTATGGCAGCTACGGCCTTTATAGTGTCTAAAGGTGTTTCAGGAGGTATAGAAAGGGCTGCTAAAATCTTAATGCCTACGCTTATTATCATTATAATAGCACTCGTTCTCTACTCTTTTACCTTGCCCAATGCCATGAAAGGAGTGGAATTCTACCTCTTCCCCGATTTTTCTAAACTTTCTTTTCCTGTGGTTTACAGCGCATTAGGGCAGGCATTCTTTTCTTTGTCTTTGGGTATGGGAGCACTAATTACCTATGGTAGCTATGTAGGCAAAGACGACAACATTATCTCTTCAGCTGTTTTGATTACAATCGCCGATGTAGGCATAGCTTTTATTGCCGGACTCATGATGTTCCCTTTGGTGTTTTCACAAGGTTTAGAAACCGACGGAGGCCCAGGGTTAATATTTGTAACCTTGCCGGGTGTTTTTGAAACCTTGGGGCCTACACTAGGCATAGTTATCGGTTCTTTATTTTTCCTTCTACTGTCTTTTGCCGCACTTACTTCAACGGTTTCCCTATTAGAGGTGCCTGTTGCCTATATGGTTGATGAGCACGAGGTGAGAAGAAACCATGCAGTTTGGTTGGTAGCAGGCTTTATTTTTCTCATTGGCATCCCTTCCTTATTATCAAACGGATACAGTGAGTTCTTTACTTCATTTATTACATATTTTGGCACTGAAGAGGCTACCAACTTTATGACCTTGGTAGAGCACCTCGCTAACGATAGCTTCTTACCCTTGGGTGGCTGCTTAATAGCTTTTTTTGCTGCTTATGTATGGAAAAAGCACAACTTGGTCGACGAGGTATCTAAAGGAAATCCTAATTTCAGTAATTCATTGATCGGCAAATACATAGATTTTGCCATTAGTTATCTATGTCCGTTTATTCTAGGCGCACTGTTCATTTTAACTGTGTTAGATAGATTTTTTGGAATCAACCCTATTGCATAGTAAACGCTTAAAGCATTGATTGAAAAAAGCCAGTCCTTAAAATTAGAGGCCTGGCTTTTTTATTTTCATACTTTTATTTAAGCATGCTTTCGCTAATGGCAAATTTTTTAGAGTAATTGATAAATCCTCTATTTCTATCGCAATCGTAAACCAAAATACTCTTTTTTATGGTATTCATCGCTGCTTTAAAATCTTTGTGGTTAAACTGATCAACTGCCTTATTATAGTATTGTAAGGCCAGCAATTGCTTAAAGTTTACTTTTCGCTCAATTCTGTACTCAGCCAAAAAGGTATCCACTTTTTTCTCATTGGCTTTTCTGTAGGCCTCTAAGCGCGTTTTAATGTTTTTTTCACCACAAATTACACCGTAAACAGGATCCGTAGGCTCTATCAGAATATCTTGTTTAGGTAGATGCACCATTAAATAAATATGATAGTTGGTTTCCCAAATACTATAATTTAACTGTAGCTTTTCAAATATGTATGAGTAAAGAATGGTGCTCGTAAGACAGTCGTACTTGCCGTGAGACACAGTTTGTGAAAAATTACTGAACTTACTGTAATTCTTTAGATATTTTTCGCCAACTTGCCTACTCAATCTTCTTATAAGTTTTCGTTTATTTTTCTTTTTTTCATTTTTCTCTTTAAAAGGGAGAATAAAATCATGGAGTTGGTCTTTTATAGCCTCCTTAAGCATGTAATCAATAGAAGAATCAACAGAAAGCATAAATGCCAAAGTATCTTGCCACCTATTCAATATTATCTCACCAAAAACATTCTTCTCTAATTTTCCGCTAAAAGTAATATTTCCTTGCGCCAAGCTTCCTGAAGTAGATAAGCAAAGGCTAATAATTAAAATAAATACTTTGTTGTAAGTTAACATGGCTTTGATATTTTTTTGACACAACTTCTTATGACAATTGAAGCCTTAGTGGTTTTGGGTAAGTCCAATAAGCAATCACTTAAATTAAAGTTAACAATTATGTAACATTAATACATACTAATTAACTTTATATTAATATTAAAGTTGCTTTTTGTTAACTTAATTCCTTTCTTATCTTCTCATATATTCATTTAGTATTTAAAAATTACAATTATTGGGAATTAGAGCTACTTGTTTAGAGCTAAATAAATTATCTTTAAAGTTTGACACTCCTAAAAATATCCTTCGATTTGTAAATGATTCAAACTAAGGAAGATGGAAAATCTTTACACGATACTTGGTATAAGTGAAACTGCGGGCTTAAATGAAATTAAGAAAGCCTACAAGCGGCTGGCCATTAAGTACCATCCCGACAAAAATCAGGGAGATATTTTAGCAGAGGAGAAGTTCAAGGCGGTAAACAATGCTTACCAAATCCTATCTGATGCCCAACAAAGAGCACAATACGATTTGCTCAGAAGCTACCACCAATTTCAGCAAACCACAACCTACACCGACCATAACAACCAGTACTCAAGAACTTACCGGCATAACAATGCAGAAGAGCGCAGACAAAGGGCAGAGCAATACGCAGCCTCTTATACTGCCGAAAGAAAAAAGGTCGCTAGAGAGAGCATGACCATAGGTAGTATTTTGGTCATAGGCTTACTTATAATCGTTGGTATTTACGGATTTGTAGAATCGTATATTATTGATAAAAGGCAAGAAAAGACCAATGCGCAAATAGCAGCACGCATTGCTATTATAGAAAGCTACTACGAAAAAGAAGATTTTAGAGCAGCCTTTGAAGAAGTAGACCTCTTGGTAGCTGGTTGGCCAATCCATCCCGAAATTCGTGGATTACGAGATCGCTTGTTAGACTCTTTAAATGAAAAAGCTGAAAAAGCTTACGAAGAAGAAAAATTTGACAAAGCCTTAGAATACTATTTGATCCTAAAAGATATTGATAAAATATTGGTTGAGGATTTTAATTACAAAGTAGCCAAATGCTTTGCTGAGCAAGGTCGCCATGACGAGGCCATAACCCAGCTAAAAAAAATTGTCAATAAGAAACCTAATGATTTACAGGCTTGGTGCGAAATAGGTAAAATATTGAGTCATGGTAAAAAAGATTATAAAGAAGCCGAAAAATTTATAGGCCATGCTAAAAAGTTAGCGATTGGCTATTATGAGCAAAGGTTTGGCAAGGCTTATCCTATGCTTTTAGAGCCCACAAGCGTTTCTAATGTCCACTACGAAATATTTTACGAGAGGGCCAAAATACTTAAAGAACTCAACAAATACAGCGAAGCAATCAAAGATTGTAGTTGGGCCTCTTTTTTAAGACCACAAAACAGTGAGGTCGATGTATTGCGAGCAGAATGCGAGCATTTAAACGGTAATCGCAACAAGGCTTGTGAGTTTCTTACAAGAGCGAAAGAAAAAAGTAAGGGAACTCCAATTAGTTACCAACTTACATACTGCGAGTGATCTGCTATTTTTCTTTCTATTCTTGTTTTGGCAAGTAAAATCAATAAATATTTTTTTATAAGTCCACTATATCCATTTACAAGAAAACTTAGTCTATAACAAAACGATAGACATTATAGCAAAACAAGGATTGCTATAATTTTTAACATCAGGTCTATTACTTTTACAGTTGCAAAAGTTTTCTTTATGGATTCACTCACACAAATTGTACTTGGCGCTTCTGTAGGAGAAGCGACTTGTGGAAAAAAAATTGGAAATAAGGCATTGGTATGGGGTGCGGTAGCTGGTACAATTCCCGATCTTGATGTTGTGCTAGGGCCATTTCAAGATATGGTTCAGTATTTAAGCTATCACAGGTCTTTCAGCCATTCAATTCTATTTGCCGTATTAATGGGCCCTCTTTTCGGATGGATTTTTACTAAGATTTTTCCAAAATCGCTAGCAAATTTTAAAGATTGGTCGCTCTTGTTCTTTTTTGGCTTTCTCACACATGCATTGCTAGATACCTGCACTACTTGGGGCACTCAACTACTTTTCCCTTTTAGCAATTACGGTTACGCACTTTATAACATCTTTGTAATCGACCCTTTTTATACCGTTCCTTTTTTGCTATTGGTCGTTTTGGCTGCTTTTTACAAAAGAACCTCGCAACTTAGAAGGAGAATAAACTATATAGCACTTAGCATTAGCACAGCTTATTTGATTGCATCATTCATCAATCAAAAAATAGCTGACAGTGCTTTTGAAAAAGCCCTTGCAAAAAAAGGCATTGAATATGAGTCTTACATCAATAAGGCCACACCTTTAAATATTATACTTTGGTCGGTAACAGTTAAAAGTGGGCAAGGCTACTATTTTGCCTATTATTCTTTATTCGATAATCCTGATGATATAGAGTTTGATTATATGCCCGCCAACCATCAATTACTAAAAAAATATAGAGGCCACCCTAAATTGGAGCGCCTTATCGAAATTACCAAAGGCTACTATACTGTTGAAAGCAAAAATGAAGAACTGGTTATTAATGATTTGCGTTTTGGACAATTTAATGGCTGGCAAAAAAACAGCGACGGAAATTTTGTTTTTAAGTACCATATAAAAGAAAATAGCAACAACGAATTAACATTTACACAACGTAATTACCGTTTTATGCCAGACAGAGATTACCTCGTTGCTTACGTAAACAGAATAGCTGGGAACACACAATAAACCAAAAGACCTTTTAATGATATGGAAAAATATACTGGTGCATTTTTAAGCATATTGAGTATAATTTTATTGACATATCTAACCTCGAAAGCTCAAGTTAACCTAGAAGGTAAGTGGACAGGACAGCTCAGACAACACATCATGGGCTCTTTTACAGACTCTCCCTATCAATTACAAATTAACCAATTAGGCGACAGCCTTTACGGTATAGCTCATATTGAAGCTTCTGAGTTTTTAAGTGTTTATGCTGAAATGGCCTTTACAGGAAGAATTAAAGGCAATAAAGTTTACATCACTGAAAATAAGTTTTTAGAAGGTACCGATTTAAATGATGCAGTAGGTTGGTGCATTAAAGAACTCACACTCACTCATATAAAGAGCGAAAAAGGCTACCGATTAAAAGGCAACTGGGAAGGCTACGCCAATAACAATGGTAAGCCCTGCAAACCTGGTATTTTATATTTAGATAAACTTAGCGCC
>CAKZMZ010000193.1 GCA_937129345.1 uncultured Thalassovita sp.
ATTCCACCCCGTCGTACAGAGCAATCTCCTTGAATTCCACGCAACTTGAAAAAATCAAGGAGGTAGCAAAAAGTGCGAATAATCCGATTCGATTTGTGTTTTCCATGTCTAAATCATTTAAAGCTCAAGCGGAATATTTTGAGTAAAAATCAAATAATCCATTTCAAATCCTACCTGCTCTCTGGGAGTGGGTTGGAGGTTATTGAGCGAAATCTCAGGAGCTGTTTGGCCTACTGCCGTATTTCTGATCGCTTCTACTTTGTTTTTTAAATTGGCTACCATGCCTTCCGCAGGATATTTTTCATACAGTTTTTCTGCTAATGGGGCAATGTAATCCAAATCCTCATCTATATTGAGTTGGGATATGGGAAAAACAGCCACTATAGAATTACCTGTTTTATCAATAAAGGCTTTAATTCTATTTATAGCTTCTTTTACAAAGGCATTGTAAGCTTCTCCTGCTGCAGCCTTGTCTTCTGCAGCCATGTATTCTTGTCTTTGAACATTCATTTGATTACTCAACTCTTGGTCTAGTGCCAAATACTCATTGAGCAGTTCTGTATCAGGCGAGTTTTTAATCTCAAAATAACCTTCTGCCTCAGAACCATCTGCAGTGATCTCGATTTTATCACCGGGGTTGAGCACAAGCATTTTTTCTTGTTGCTCGTAAAAGTTAATAAGGTAGAAGCCGGTATGTTCTATAACGATTTTCGCTTCAAAATTTCCACTTTCGTTAAGCGATAAAGTATCTGTAGGAAATTTTTGGTTTTCTCTTATTTGGTATAAAATCACCAATCCATCTTGGGGATTCTGAACCTGTCCCTTAAGGCTAACAGGATCTACATCTGGCTGCGATGTTTCCATGTTTTGGTTTTCTCTTTTTGGAGAACAGGCCATTATTGAATATATCAATACTAACAATAGGGGTGTGTATAATCTCATTTTGTGTTTTTAGGTTTTTTTTCTTAACAAGCTATATGTTTAGATAATTCAAATCGCTTTTTTCACTTTTCCAAAGCCTCTCTTATCAATTGATTTGCCTTTTTAGGATCCACTTTGCCCTTGCTCTCTTTCATCACTTCTCCCATAAACATACCCAGTAAATTCTTTTTGCCTTTTTTATAGGCGACAACCTTATCAGGATATCTCTCTAGCACATTATTAATTATAGGCGTAATAAAATCATCATCGCTCTCCTGAATGATGTTCAATCGCTCAGCCAATGTTTTAGGGTGCACAGAGGGCGCCTTCAAAAAAGCTTTGAGCAGTTTGTTTTTAGCCACGGTATTGCTTACCTGCCCATCGTCTACCAATTGGATCAACTGGGCAATCTGTGCAGATTTTAAAGGGAAATCGCCTATTTCTATATTGTTTTCATTAAGGTAAGACTTTATGGTTGTCATCAACCAATTGGACGCCGACTTATAATTGCTGGTATACTTACACAAATCCTCAAAATATAAAGCAATTTCTTTTTGGTCGGTCAAAACGCCGGCATCGTAAGAGGGTAATTTGTACTCATCGGTAAATTTCATGAATAGCTCATGAGGCAAAGGAGGCATTTCAGACTCCAAACGCTTTAGATCTTCTTCTTTTATGATGATGGGAGGCAAATCCGGTTCGGGAAAATAGCGATAATCGTTTAAGGCTTCCTTGGTGCGCATGCCGTAAGTCTTGCCCGTGTCAGGATTAAATGTGCGGGTTTCAGAAATGATCTCCTCTCCCAACTCTAGAGCTTTTATCTGCCTTAGCTTTTCATATTCTATAGCCTTTTGTACATTGCGCATAGAGTTCATATTTTTGACCTCTACCTTGCAACCAAGTTGCTCATCTCCTTTTTTTCTTACAGATATGTTGGCATCACAACGCAAAGAACCTTCTTCCATATTCCCATCAGAAATATTTAAGTAGCGTACCAAACGGCGTATCTGCTCCATAACCTGTACGGCTTCTTCTGCATAACGGATATCGGGCTCAGTAACAATTTCTAGCAAAGGAACTCCTGCTCTATTTAAATCTACCATGGTAAAGGCAGCCCCTTCTAAATGAATCGACTTACCTGCATCCTCTTCCATGTGTATCCGATTGAGGCGTATTTTAACCTCACCCCTTTCACTGTGTACATCAAAATAGCCACCTAAGCAAATGGGCGCTTTGTCTTGGGTAAGCTGAAAACCCTTGGGTAAATCTGGATAGAAATAGTTTTTACGGTCAAAAATGTTGTATCGCTTTATCTTGCACCTACATGCCAAACCCATTTTTATGGCATATTCTACAGCGACCTTGTTGCTCTTTGGTAACGTGCCGGGATGTGCCAAGGTAATTACACTAAAGTTGGTATTGGGCTCATCTCCGTAAGAATTCACATCGTTTGAAAACGCCTTTGTTTGTGTGGAGAGTTGGGTGTGTACTTCTAAACCTACGACCAGTTCGTACTGGTCTACTACTGTTTGATCCATTGGTGCAATTACATTAAAGTTTAATGTTATAGCACAAAACTAAACAAATTAGAAGATTAAAAAACTTTACAAATGGGGCATCTCGATATAATTGCATGGATTTGCCCTACATTTTACTTTAGTCAATCTCTAAAACCAATTAAACTGTGGGCTTACCTAGTACAATAACCAAGTTTATCGCAGCTTAGCCCATCAAATTCTTGGTCGCCTTCGTAAAAATCTCATAACCTAGAGATTTATAGTCCAACAGCTCATCTCTTAACCTTTGCGAATTCATAGCTTCTGCCTCTTTCTCAGACATAACGGTAGGTTCTACCGTACTAGCCATAGGATTTAATGTCCAGGCGGTCTCTCCATCATAGGCGGTTACTATTTTCTAGCCCATAACATAAACTTCTGTATAGCTTTTACTAGGCGCTTTTTGGCATATGGTTACAGGAAACTCTATACCAGCCATCTCGCTCTTACCAGACATTACGATGGTTTCTAGGTTTTCTAGATGCGTTTTTCCTCCAATGGCCTCTAAATAGTCTTCCAGCACTTTATCTGCGCTTTGGCTGTAAACATTCAATATGGTAAGTAGTGTAAAACTTACTATAAATAGGTGTTTTAACATGTGGTTTATTTAAATTTAGTTTGAAATTATACGCCACATAAACTTATTATGCGCTTGATAATGCTGTGTTTTCTAGAAATAAATGTTAAAAACACTGTAACTTATGATTGAAAACCTACTACAAGAGCACTTTCCGAATCTTTATGGCAGCGAACTCAAGAGCAAACTTTTAGAGAATGCCCAATTGGCCTCCTTTAAGAAGGGAGATGTTTTACTTAGAAAGGGACAGTACATAAAATTACTGCCTTTGGTGATACAGGGCACGGTTAAAGTAGTGCGAGAAGGTTTCGAAGGCAATGAAATCCTGATTTACTACATTAAATCTGGTGAGAGTTGTGCCCTATCTTTCTCGGCTTACATGAACGATAAAAAAAGCAATGTAAAGGCCATCTGCGACCAAGATTCTAAATTAATACTAATCCCATCTAGACTGATCAAAGATTGGATTAGGCTATACCCTTCTTGGCAGCAATTTGCGCTGCAACTATACGATTTAAGATTTGCCGAACTACTGCACACCGTAGAAGATATCGCCTTTAAAAAAATGGATGAAAGACTCCTAAGCTATCTAAAAGATAAACTAAGGCTGCAAAACACCAACACATTAAAAATCACCCACCAACAAATAGCAACAGATTTGGCCACTTCTAGAGAGGTAATCACAAGACTGTTAAAACAATTGGCACAAAAAGGTATGATTTCGCTTTCTAGAAATGAAATTAAAATAATTGGCTTTGTGTGATATTTATCACTGACATGCGCCCCCAAACGCTATATTTTTGAAGTATAAATTAATTCTTGAACCTAAAAGACAAATACCATGAAAAAGAATATGGGAACCACCGACAAAGCCATAAGAGTAGTTATAGCTGTTGCAATAGTTGCACTTTATCTAACCAATGTGATCACAGGTACTTTAGCCATAGTATTGGGTGTAGTAGCTGCTGCTTTTTTCCTTACTAGCGCCATTAGTTTTTGCCCACTTTATGCACCATTTGGCATTAAAACCTGCAAAACTGAAAAGCAAGAGGCATAATTAAAAATGCTAAGTAGCTTTAAAACCAAGGTCCTCATCATAAGGGGCCTTTTTTTTATTTGATTGAAATCAGTGAAGTATGTTAACTCATTTACTGTTTAATCTGTGGATGTTTTTATCCACAAAGAACAAAAAAATACACCAATAAACCTATTGTCTTTTTTTTCCTGCAAAGTAAACAACACTAAGCCATCATACTTTTCAGTGCACTATCGATCCGGGTTTCTCAAAACTGAACTTGTTATCCTAAATTTTAAAATCCTAATTTGGCTATTGTAGGCGGTTCAATATTTAAGACCCACGAACAGCCACAACCGACCCATAAGTATCATGTTCTATTTGATTAAGTGCGCCATACCATTGCCAAGAACCCAATAAAAGTATCCCTTTTGTATGATATTTATCACACAAAAGGCTTTACTGATAATATATATTTGGTGTACAAATTAATTCTAAACCCAAAACCCAAACACCATGAAAAAGAATATGGGACCCACCGACAAGGCCTTGCGACTAATAATAGCGCTTATCATTGCAGGTTTGTACATGACTAATATAATAACTGGCAATATTGCTATATTAGCTGGTATTATAGCAGCCATTTTCTCCTTAACTAGCGCAGTTAGTTTCTGCCCACTTTATGCACCTTTTAACATTAAAACACGCAAAGCAGGATAATTAAGCATATGCTAAAAGTAATAGCATTCTTTTTAAATGTTGATCAAGACTTTCTGAAAAAGAAAGTCTTTTTTCTTTTGAGGCAATAATGCAATTTTACCTGTGAGAAATAAAATTACATTAAGTTTGTAATTGTAAACAGTAAGCAATTCAGTGTAATCTGTTTGCTTTAAGATTTTTTAATTGGAACTAAATTTTATGAAACAATCCATTTTTATACTACTCATCTTTTTTTATTCACAAGTACAAGCACAAATCCTTAAAGGCTTAAAAGATGCCGTTACAGGCTCAGGAGACGGCAGTGTGAGCTTTACCCAACAAGAAGCCGGCAAGGCCATTATAGAGGCCCTGCAAAAAGGAGCGGTAAAGGGCGTAGCCGAGGTATCTCAAAAAGATGGCTATCTTGGCAATCCGAAAATAAAAATCCCCTTCCCGAAAGAGGTGCAAATCGTGGAGACCAAACTGCGCGCCATAGGTATGGATAAATTGGTAGACGATGCTGTTATGTCTATAAATCGCGCGGCTGAAGATGCAGCGGTAGAAGCAAAAGACATATTTGTGGGTTCTATAAAACAACTCACTTTTAAAGATGCCATAGAAATCATAAAAGGAGAGGAAAATGCAGCTACCCAATACCTGCAAAGGACTACTACAGACAGTCTTGCTGTTCGCTTTAGGCCAATTATAGCCAATTCTCTAGAAAAAGTGAATGCTACCAAATACTGGGACGATGTTATGAGCCGGTACAACCAAATCCCTTTCACTAAAAAAGTAAATGAAGACCTGACAGGCTATGCCACAGAAAAAGCCATTGAAGGCCTGTTTGTAATGATTGCCAAAGAAGAGCTTAAGATACGGGAAGACCCTGTAGCAAGAACAAGCGACATCCTCAAAAAGGTTTTTGGCGGAAGCAAGGATTAATGAGTTAAGAATACACTATTATAAAAAGCCTCTTCATGCAAAAACAAGCACTGAAGAGGCTTTTTGCTAAAACCATCAATACAACAACACACCAAAAACGGCTGCAATCAAAGTATTCATAAAATTAACCATATGATTGTTCAGCCATCCATACCATTGTAAAGTAGCGCCTAGCAGAGAGTCAGAAAGGTTGCCTACTATACCCGATAAAAAAACCACCAAAAGCCCCCAATTATCTTGAGCAACTAGGCTGTAAGCAATGGCAATGATCAAACTGCCTACTATCCCTGCCAAGCTTCCTTCTAAGCTCACTATGCCATCTGGCCCAGCATTAAAGCGTTTAAAGGTAAGGATATGGTAATAGCGAGAACCAAGTACATTGCCAATTTCTGAAGAAAGCGTATCTGAGGTAGCAGAGGCAAATGCGGCTGCCAAAGCAATGTGGAACCATGCATGAACTTCTGGCCACAACCAAGCCCCTAGGCCTGCCACTGATGCTACAGTACCATTGGCCAAGGCATTGCCAATACTTCTTTTGCCCTTGTTTTTTTCGGCCAAGCCTTTTTGCTCCTTAGTGCTTATCTTAAAAGCAGATGCCGCTGAGCCCAAAACAAAAAACAAAAAAAGGTAGCCCATAAATACAAAGCCACCTCCTAAAAAAAGCATAAAGGCCATTAAGCCACCAAGCAAACCGCCCAATACATCTATTTTACCGCTAATTATGCTCAAAAACACAAAGAACACGACCACCAATAAACCGTAGAAAATATTTTCAGGCCAAGTAAGTTGGAAGAGAAATACTGCTTTCGCTCCGTAAAGGCAACCCATCATCTTTTATATCGCTTTTAAGTTGTAGCGAATTTACAAGTAGCTGCCCTATTCCCAAATTAGTTAAGGGTTTCGTGTACTTGTCTCAATAATTTGCTTGAAGAAAACCGATTGCGAAGTTTAAAACCATCATATTTTTTAAGGAAAGACAATAGTTTTTCCTCTTCTTCACAATGATCAAAATCTAGCCGGCGCCCTTTTGCGGCCTCTTCTGCTAAGTAGACCTCGTGTAAGTGAATGGTGTAACGCACCTCTGCGATTTCTCGCACGAAATCCTCTATTTCTTGGTTGGCAAGCTTTACTTCTGTCTTGCTTACAGAAGGGCTGGCACTCAATAGTAAAAGCTCATCTCTAAAACACTGTAGCTCATCTTGAATAAAATCAAGTTGTTGTATCCACAGAAGATGGTCATGGTGCAGGTTTTGGATTTTTTTTACTGGCATGGCTAATTAATTAAATATATAACATATTTGAAGTTCCATAATAAATAAGAAAATTAGCATGATGCACATCAGTTACAATACTGATTTTTTTAATGAAATGAGAAAATACAGACATGGAGAACAAAGTGATTTACAGGCATAGCACAAATATACCGACCCTTAAAACTTCTCACCTAGCTGGCGAAAAACAAGTTTTGCTGGCGGGCAATGAAAGCAGCAGTAACATTACACAAGTGGCCTTAGGTACCTTGCAACCAGGCGAATCAGTAGAGGTGCACTTGCATGCAGATATGGAGGAGTCTTTTTATTTTTTGCAAGGTAAGGGGATTTATCGCATAGCAGGCAAAGACTATAAGTTAGAACTTGGCACTTATTTACACATCCCTATTAACACAGAACATTATTTACAAGCATTGGGTGAGGAACCCTTGCATTTTATCTATTGGGGAATTGAGGCACAAAAAAAGGCGATGTAAAATCGCCTCCTTGTTCTCGTAAAATATTGTTTTCTTATTCTTCCTCCTCCACTTTAGATTTGGCGCTCTTAAGTGCACGAGGTATATCTACACTGGCAATAGTTACCATAGGATTGTTAAGTATGGTAAAAGTATCCTGCGAGATGCTATTTACTTTTACAGATTTTCCTAACTCTAATCCATCTATGCTTACTTCAATTTTATCGGGCATATCGGCAGGCAGGGCTTTCACCTTTAACTTACGTGATTTCACTACCAATTTGCCACCTTTCAGCATACCGGGAGAATTTCCTTTAAATGTAACAGGAATTTCCATTTTTACTGGTGTGTCTTCGTACAACCTCAAGAAATCTACATGCTCGATTACCTCACTTACGGGGTGAAAAGAGATGTCTTGCAAGATACATTTATACTCGGTGCCTTCAATATCCATATTGACCATTTTAGTATCGGGCGTATACACTAGATCCCTAAAAAGTATCATGGGTACATAAAAATGGATAGGCTCATCGTGGCCACCGTAAAGCACGCATGGAGCGTAACCTTCAGCCCTTAATTTTTTGGCTTCCTTTTTTCCTAGGTTTTTGCGGTAGTAACCTACCATGTCTAAGTATTGCATTTTATCAGCGTTTATTGTTTATAAAAATGCCGGTACTCAGTCGCTATCTTCATCCCGGCTTTAATATCTTTTGGCAGAATGCCATAGATTTTTAACCTCTGCCCCGTTTT
This sequence comes from uncultured Thalassovita sp., assembly GCA_937129345.1. Lineage (GTDB taxonomy): Bacteria > Bacteroidota > Bacteroidia > Cytophagales > Flammeovirgaceae > Chondrinema. The sequence goes on from CAKZMZ010000193.1 coordinate 8,187, forward strand.
TCGGACTGCAAAAGTAGTAAAATAACACGAATAAAATGCAATTGCCCCAAGTATTACTTTAGCACACTAGCAAAATCTTTTTTCATGAGATGGGCACCTATCCTACAACTCAGGCAACGCTTGGGTAAGCAGTAGTTTTGATGGAGCTCGATCAGTGCCTGAGACTCATAAGCCGTTTTGGCTTTTAAGCCCAAAGTCTCCCAATGTTGAGTAATACTGTTTTTCTCGGGCTTTAATCCGTTGAGTAGCTCCATAGCAAGGCTATAGAGGTCCTCATTGCCCAAATAAGCTGAGCGGGCTACCAATAACGGCGCCGCCACATTGATCATCAATACTTGTTGGGAGCCGCGCCCAATAAAGGGCAGTTCACTAGAATATTTTTTACCAAAATGATAATGCAATTGCCAATACCTTGCCTGCTTTATCTCTTTAAAAAGCTGTTTGTCTCCCTTAGAGGCTGCCTCAGTAAAAAGCGACATTAAATTTTTATAATTGAACAATACAGCAGCTATTTGTGCCAATCGCAAAGTGGGAAAATTTGCAGGCCTTAAACGCATAAAATGCCATTCGTTGGCAGAAAGCCCCCTACTTAATTTATATTTCGCTCTTAAGAATTTGTACTCGCCCTGCAACTTTTTCTGGTAAGCATCCAAAGGAGATTTTGCAGAAAGAAAACCTGCTTGGCCAAACAACAAGGCCTCTACCTGCAAAAGCTGTTCTTGCTTTTTTATTACCTTGTACAGCAAGTTGGCCGCTAATTTTTCAAAAGCAGCGCCGTTGTGCTTAAAACCCATAGCCTTCATTAGTACTTGGTAGGCAGTCTGTTCCCAATCATTTTTATTGGCATGCAATAAGGCATTTACTTTTTCTGCCTTTTTCTCTATGCGTTCTGCCAGCGCTTTCTCTAGCATAAAATCTTTATAAATGGCAGGTACTGTTGGCAAAAAGGTAGCACAGGGTACTTGCCGGTCGGCCTGCAGTAAGCTTTGGTAGTTATTGAGAACTGTCTCAGAAACCCTCTCTTTTAGAGTAAGCACGGGTGGTGTTAGACCCTCTTTTGTTTTAACATGGGGTGTATTATGTTCCCAAACCACATGCAAGATCACGTTGTTGTAAGCTGGATCATTTTGGTGCTGATGGGCAAGCCAATCTCCAGATTTGATGTGTATTTCTACATGTCCTGCCCACAGAATCCCCCCTATTCTAATTTTTGCAAAGCTAAAGTCGGGGCCTGCATGTTGGTTGTGCAGGCCGGGCTGAAGCACCTCTACATCTTGCCCACACTCAGTTTTTAGCTGGTAAAAATCAAAATATTGCAATTTCCACAAGAAATGTAAAAAAGCTTCCTGCATAATCTAAATCTTTCTAGATTAATGCAAAAAACCTCCAAATATTTGGCAAGCCCATAAAAACTACCTTTGCTTATTCACTCTATAAATGTTGTAGTATTACAGATCAGAGCATTATTTTAGGGTTCGTTTTGTATCGACAAAGGTACAGCAGCCAAAAGCTTCTTGCCAACTGCCGGTTTAACTAAAACAAAGAATGCTGCTCAAAGCTTGTAATGTTCTAAATTAAAATAAACTAGCAAAGCTTTTTCTGCACTATTAAAAAATCAATATATTTTGCTTATGCCAATAAATCGACCAATAAGATATGATACTGACCTCTATCTATAAAAGCATAAAAAAAATCTCAGAATTTGAATATTGGCCTTTCGGAGTATTTTACATTCCGCTTTATTTCTATGGATTTTATCTTGCTTTTAAGGCAAGGTCGTTTATGTATTTTTCTGCGGCAAACCCAGGCATGAAATACGGGGGCGTAATGGGCGAATCCAAAATCAAGATACTCAATAAAATAGAAAAGTCTTACCTACCCAAAACCCTATTTTTTAAATCGAGTACCACTTACAGGCAAATTATTTTTACCATTAAAACCAAAGGACTTGCCTTTCCCGTCATCATAAAACCCAACATAGGCGAAAGAGGCAAAGGAGTAGAAAAAATTGAAGACGAAGCTGCATTGGTAAAGTATTTTAAAGAGTATCCTGTGCAAGATTTAATAGTACAAGAATATGTGGATGCACCGCTCGAAATCGGTGTTCTTTATTACAGGTTTCCCGATAAAAAAACCGGCAATATCAGTTCGGTGGTTCTAAAAGAATTTCTAACGGTTAATGGCAACGGAAAGGACACTTTGCAAAGATTGATAGCAAAGCACCCAAGGGCCAAGGCTAGGAATGCTTACCTCAAAGAAAAGTATGCGGCATCTTTGCATATTGTATTGGCAAAGGGAGAAAAAGCCTATCTAGAACCTATAGGCAACCACTGCAGAGGCACAAAATTTCTGAACGGAAACCACATCGTTAACCCGCAATTGGTAAAGGTATTTGATAAAATTGCCGCGAACATAGAAGGCTACAATTACGGCAGGTTCGATTTAAAAGTAAGCAGCTTAGAGGCACTCTACCGAGGCGAAGACATCAAAATCTTAGAGTTAAATGGAGTGAGCTCAGAGCCCGCCCATATCTATGATCCATCTATGAAACTTTGGCAGGCTTACAAAGATTTACTGGCACATGCTGCCATTATACAGCAAATCGGGGTGGCAAATCATAAATCGGGCATACCTTATGATAGCCTTAAAACGTTTTTGTCAGACTTGCTCAAATTTCTTTTCCCCATCAAAAAAAGAAACCAAGACATTACAAAACTACCTCGCTCGGGCGTGGCACAGTAATTAGACTTAACCGTAATAGAACATCAAGTTTTCTTTGTTTTTTAGTGTAGAGGCATCTACGAGTAGTTGGTGCTCAATGGTTGGCAGGTTTCTTAAAACCGCTTTTACCTTATCGAAATTGTGGGCATTGGTAGGATCATCAATCAATAAAAAATAGTCGTACTGACTCAATTCTGGCAAGATAAAAGCTACTGCTTGGGGCCTGGCCTCTAAAGATTTATTACGCACGAGTCTTACCTTGGCATGGTCTGTTTGGTAAGAATAATGCAGAAAAGAATGTGCTGCATTATCGCGGGTTTTAATGCAGAGATTGGCATCTCTTTGGAAATGTAGATGTAATTTATGGTTAAAAATCCAAGCGAGCTTATGGGGCTTAGCACTGCATAGCAAAGCCAACAAATCGAAGGAATAATCAAAAATATCGTCTAATCTGTGCATTTAGAAGGTAAAAAATTAAATAATTACAAGAATTTATAGCATGATTTCAACAGTAAAATTCCAATTTAAATTTTGTGTTTAAATCTTTAAATGTATTTATTTGCAACTTATTACTAAAATAAATTTTGTAGGATCATGTCAGAAATTGCAGAAAAAGTACAAAAAATCATAATTGAGAAGTTAGGCGTAGAAGAGTCTGAAGTAACTCCCGAAGCAAGTTTTACCAACGATCTTGGAGCTGATTCTCTTGATACTGTAGAGTTGATCATGGAATTTGAAAAAGAATTTAATATCTCCATACCCGACGATCAGGCTGAAAGTATCGCTACTGTCGGACAAGCCATAAGCTATTTGGAAGAGAACGCTGGTTAATATAACCTGATCACGCTAAGGTACTAAGACCTGCAGGAATATTTAAACCAATGATATACCTGACAGGTCTCCTTTTTTTAAACAGCATTCTGTTTTTTTAATAGCTTAAATGTTCACAGTAAACTACCTATCAATGTTGGCTGCCATTAGAAAAGGTAGCTTCCCTAATTTATCTTAATACCTATGGAACTAAAGAGAGTAGTAATAACCGGTCTTGGCGCCTTAACCCCAATAGGTAATACTTTAGAGGCATATTGGGAGAATTTGGCCAATGGCGCAAGCGGGGCTGCACCTATTACAAGATTCGATGCCAGCAAGCACAAAACAAAATTTGCATGCGAGGTTAAGGATTTTAATGTAGAGGATTTTATACATCGCAAAGAGGCGAGAAAAATGGATCCTTTTACTCAATATGCCATGGTCGTTGCTGAAGAGGCCATAAAGAAATCTGGCCTTGACCTTGAAAAAATAGACCTTGATGCGGCTGGGGTAATTTGGGGCTCAGGAATTGGCGGCCTGCGCACTTTCCACGATGAGGTAAGCGGTTATGCCCAAGGCGACGGTACTCCTAGATTTAATCCTTTCTTTATTCCGAAAATGATTGCGGATCTAAGTGCCGGGCATATCTCGATCAAGTTTGGCTTTAGAGGCCCTAACTTTGTTACTGTTTCAGCCTGTGCCTCTTCTACCAATGCTATGGTAGATGCATTTAACTACATTAGGCTAAACAAAGCCAAGATTATGGTTACCGGCGGTTCTGAAGCGGCTGTAGTCGAATCTGGCATCGGAGGTTTTAATGCGCTCAAGGCGCTTTCTGAAAGGAACGATAGCCCTGAAACAGCCTCTAGACCTTTTGACAAAGACAGAAACGGTTTTGTTTTAGGCGAAGGCGCCGGTGCGCTTGTATTAGAAGAGTTAGAGCATGCCAAAGCCAGAGGAGCCAAAATTTATGCAGAAGTAATCGGTGGCGGAATGTCTGCAGACGCACATCACATAACTGCACCCCACCCTGAAGGTATCGGAGCTAAAATGGTGATGGTCAATGCCTTAAAAGACGCCGACGTTAAACCAGAAGAAGTGGATTATATAAATGTACACGGCACTTCTACACCATTGGGCGATATTAGCGAGGTAAAAGCCATAGAACAGGTTTTTGGCGAACATGCCTACAATTTAAACATAAGCTCTACCAAATCTATGACAGGACACTTGC
>CAKZMZ010000194.1 GCA_937129345.1 uncultured Thalassovita sp.
CCGTGCTCCACTCCCACAGATAGCAATTGCCACGAGAAGTGCCCCCCTGCCCGACTGCAAAAACATATTGAGCATCGGGCGAGAAAATTCCACTGGTAAAGGTTACATAGTAGTCTGGCGACAAGGTCTGCACCAATTCCCAATTTTCTGTTTGATAGACCTTTACTGCCCCATGGCCTACCGCTAAAAGGTACTGGTCATCGTTGGAAAAGAAGAGTTCGTTCACCGTATTACCAAAATCAATGGATTTGATTTCCTCACCAGCAGGCATATCAAATACCCTGATATAGCCATGTGATTTACCATCAATTTCGTTCTTTTCTTCTCCTGAGACTAATAAACTGCCTTTGTTGGACCAAGTTAGGCCGTCGATCGCCTTTTCGTGAGGTAGCTTTTTGAATACTTCCCCAGTTTTCGCATCATATACGGTTACCAAATAATCTTCGCTAGCAGCAGCCACGTATTGGTTATCTTGCGACCAAGCTACCCGTTCTATTTCCTGATCGGTGTATTGCCGCCAAAGTTCCTGCCCATCAGAAGTACGCCACATAATTACTGAGTTATCGTATTTAGTGCCACTCACAATATACTTTCCATCTTTAGAGAACTCAGCACTTTCTACCGAGCCTACTTCTCCAAGCGCATCGGCTACCCGTGCCCAAACGGGTTCAAACCTGAGTTGGTAATTGAGGGCCTGCTGGGGCTGGGCAAGTGTCGTAGTAGCAGACAAGAATAGAATTATTTGTATGATGATGTTTTTCATTTTTAGGAAAAGTTGATGAATTAAAATTTATATATCTTTGTTTAACTTTCAAACTATCTCCTACTATGTTTAAGCCAGTTCTATCTAAATATTATAAATCACTGCTTCTTGGGCAGCATCAAACAACTATTCGGGTTTTGCAAACCCGAATATATCATCCTAGAATTTGCAGTAATCCATCTTTATCTATTGCACTCAAATAGTACACTGTTTGAACAGCGCATCGATTCGATTTGGCAAAAGAAAATCGGCGATGGTAAAATCGAATCACAGAAAAGCCTAATTATCCTCCAATTATGCCAAAATATCTTTCACCACATGCCCGTGAACATCGGTCAGTCTGTACCTTCTGCCTTGGTGTTTAAAGGTAAGCCTTTCGTGATCCACTCCTAATTGGTGTAAAAGCGTAGCCTGAAAGTCGTGTACATGTAATGGATTTTCTTCAATATTATAACCAAATGGGTCGGTTTTGCCATACACCATACCGGGCTTGATGCCGCCGCCTGCCATCCAAGAACTAAAGGTCCTAGGGTGATGGTCTCTACCGTAGTTATCTTTGGTCAACTTACCTTGAGAAAAACTGGTCCTACCAAATTCTCCTCCCCAAATTACCAGAGTATCATCCAACATACCCCTTTGCTTGAGGTCTGTTACCAAAGCGGCAGAAGCCTGATCTGATGATTTCGCCATTTTAGTGATTTCGCTGGGTAGATTTCCGTGCTGGTCCCAACCCATATGGTAGAGTTGAATGAAATTTACATCTCGCTCTGCAAGTTTTCTGGCCATTAAACAATTGAAAGCATAAGTACCCGGAATCCTTGCCTCTTCGCCGTAAAGATCAAAAATATAGTCTGGCTCATCGGAAAGGTCTGAAATCTCGGGCACACTGCTCTGCATTCTGTAGGCCATCTCATATTGACTGATCTTGGAATCTATTTCGGGATCTCCCCATACTTTTTTCTGCTCGGCTTCCAATGCTGCCAAGTAGTCCAGTTCAGACCTACGGCGTTCCCTATCTATGCCTTTGGGATTGCTCAAATAAAGTACAGGGTCATGGCCAGATCTAAAGCGCACCCCTTGATGATGCGATGGCAAAAAACCACTGTTCCAAGCTTGCATGTTTAGGTTTTGCGCACTGTTCTTTCCTCGGGATAACATTACGATAAAGGAAGGCAAATCGCGATTGGAACTACCCAAACCGTAACTCATCCATGAACCTATGCTCGGCCTACCTACCTGTTGCGAACCTGTTTGCATAAAGATTACAGCCGGCTCATGATTGATCGCATCGGTATGCATGGAATGAACCATACAAATATCTTCTGCTATTCCATACGTATGGGGCATAAGCTCACTAAAATAGCCTCCCGTTTTGGGATGTTGCCTAAAATTAAACTTTGAACCTACCAAGGGAAAGCTTGACTGTGCGGCCAACATACCCGATACCCGCTGCCCATTCCTTACAGAATCTGGGATTTCTTCTCCCCACATCTTATTGAGTTCCGGTTTGTAATCGAAAAGCTCAAACTGACTCGGCCCACCACTCTGGAAAAGATAAATGACCCTTTTGGCCTTTGGTAGGTGATGTGGACTTCCTAAAACACCATCATCACCTAACATCTTACGGTCCAATTCCTTGGATGCTTTCGCTTTTAGGCTATCTGGAAACAAAAGGCTGCTAAGCGCCAAACCACCCAAACCTCTTGAAGTGGTTTTTAAGAAATCTCTTCGGGTTCTTAAATATTCTTTGTCCTGTATCTCTTTAAAGTATTTCATCTCCCTAGTTTTTGTAGTAAGCTTCTGTTGAGTTCAAAATGGTATTGGCAACACGGGCCATGGCAGCGGTATTGGCAAATGCGATTTCCTCAGAGGGTGCTTTGTAACCTATGCTTAAAAACTCCTTGGCGGCCTCTGGTTTTTTTGCGAAATAGTCTTTTTCCTCAGTATACTGCTGAGTGAGTATTTCTTTTTCTTTGCTAGTAGGCGCTCGGCCTATCAATGTTACAAAAAGTTGTTGAATGGCCTTGGATGAATCCAGCTCAGATTCATTCAACACTCTTTCAGCGAGTACCCTACAAGCCTCTAGTACTTGTGGGCTGTTCAGCAACACTAAAGCTTGCAACGGGGTATTGCTCCGCTGTCGTTGTACTTGACATTCAGAACGATTAGAGGCATCAAAGACCAGCATGCTTGGCGCA
>CAKZMZ010000195.1 GCA_937129345.1 uncultured Thalassovita sp.
CCGAAAAGAGCTTAAAAAAGTATTGAAAGATTACGAAAAGCAAGTAGAAGAGTCTGGCATAGATACTTTTGATGTAGAAGTGATGAGTAACTACTCTATGACCATAGACTCTACCGCTGCCAAGGATGAATCTTTCTGGAAAGACAAACGCCCGGTGCCCCTAACAGAAATGGAAGCCGACAGTTATCAAAAACTCGACAGCATGGCCAAAGCAGAAGCTGCAGCCGACACCCTCAGCACAGGTGATAGGAGGAAGCAAAAAAGAAAGGGCAACTTTCACCCTGAGGATATTTTATTGGGTACCACTTTTAAATTGGGTGAAAAAACTCGGCTAGAATATAAATCACCTTTTCTCACTGCACAGTTCAATACGGTGGAGGGATATAATTTTCAAGTCCCACTAGAATTGAGAACACGCTTTAAAAACAACCAAAGACTCACTTTTGCGCCAGTGGCCAGGTATGCCTTTGCCAGAAAAGAACTCACCGGCAAGGCAGACCTTAGTTTCCAATATGCCAAAAAACCAGAAAAAGGCCTGATATCAATTTCGGGGGGTAAGTACGTGTCTCAGCTAAATGAAGAAGCACCTATTGCGCCGTTTATCAATACTATGTCAACCCTACTTTGGGAGAACAACAACATGAAACTTTTCGAAAAGGAATACATCGGCGCTTCGCATTTTCATGAAATCACCAATGGCTTGGCCATAAAGTACGGTTTGGAATGGGCCAACAGGTATCAGCTCTTTAATAATTCTGATTACACCTTTAGAGATGTTGATGACAGAATTTACACGCCAAACGCACCTAGTAATTTAGAAATCCCTGATACTTCTTTTCCGAATCATACAGCGGTTACTCTGGATGCTTCTATAGAATATTTGCCATTCTTAAAATACAATGTGCGCAATGGCAAAAAGCAATTGATACCAAACTCATCGCCTTTGTTCAGATTGAGCTACAAAAAAGGCATCAATGAATTCTTGGGTGGTGAAACCGACTTTGATCAATTGGAAGTGGGCGTTAAATACCGTTGGGAAATTGGCGTAAGAGGCAGATTAGACATCAATACATTTGCGGGCAGCTTTCTCAATAACAATCAAATGTATTTTATGGATTTTAAGCATTTTCCCGGCAACCAAACCGTATTGCAAACCTCTGATCCTGTACAAAGCTATCGTTTGCTCGAGTATTACACGTATAGCACAGCAGAGCAATATGCCGGTGCCAATGCTTTCTATCAGTTCAGAAAATTTTTGCTTACCCAAATATTTGAGGTACAATTGATGGGCATCAAAGAAAACCTGCTTTTCAACTATCTAAAAACAGATGCTTCTCCTCATTATACAGAAGTTGGCTATAGTATAGACAATATTTTTAGATTTTTACGCATAGAAGCTGTAGCCTCTTTTGAAGATTTTAAGTATAAAGATTTCGGGATAAGGCTAGGTATTTCTACCAACCTTAATGATTTGCTAAACATTGAATAAACAAAAAAGCGGCTTTTTGTAAAGCCGCTTTTTTTAGCCCGTAATGTATTGAATCTTATTGCTCTATCGCCTCTTCAACGGAACTGAAATACTGTATGTCGTATTCTTCAAAACTAAATTCAGGGTATTTGGCTAAGATTTTGGCCCTACCTATCTCTACACTTTTTACAAACATAGAATCTTTAGGTAAAATCTTTCTGTAACTTTTTAACCCGTATTGTTTCATCTCCTTTTTCCAAACTATGTGGTACCATTCCATAGAGGGTTGATCAAAAACCTTTAAAGAACGCTTATCAAAAATCAATTTCTTAACAGAGTGATGCTTTACCATTTCGCCAATCTCTGAGAAAATATCTCTGAAATCCTTATCTGTAATAAAACTTGCATTACAAGTACAAATAAGAATGCCTTTTTGTGCTATGTACTCTACATCAATTTTAGAAGCAGCATCTAGTTTATAGCCAAATTTACTCTGTTTAATCAAGTCCATAAAATTGTTGTGTTAGGTTTAGTTTAGTTTAGTAAAAATTCAATTATAGAACTCTTTATCTTCAGAAATTGCTTAGACCATTCATTTTCTTTAACAATTTTAAGTATTTCTTACACGAGGCATTTTTTCTCTTTATTGGACAAACTACGCACACAAATTGACACAAATCATTTTATTTCACAGTGAATATTCCTTACTTTTATAGAACAGCATAAATGCACATTTTTTAAAATTAGCAAGTCATGAGAACAACAAATTATTTTTCGGTAAAACAAACAGATTTTTCATTTCAGTGGAAAGCTACACTCGTGGTTACTGTTTGTACTTTGTTATTACCCATCATTTTTCACATGTTCCCGCCAATTTATGGAACACCCGTAGGTGCTTTATTCCTGCCTATTTTTTATGCGCCTTTTGTAGCATTGATTTTTTACAGACCTCACGTTGGCTTACTTGCGGGTATTATTGCACCATTTTTAAATCACCTCATTACAGGTCAACCTGCTCTACATATAGCCTCGGTACTCTCTTTTGAATTGGTACTTTTTGTACTCATTGCCGCCTACTTACTCAAAATAATGAAAGGGTATTTTATAACGGCACCCTTGGCCTATTTGCTAACCAAAATATTGTCTTCCAGTGCTTTAGCAGTATTTGGTTGGGTCCCTTATAACATGAGCGGCACTGATTTCTTTGTCAACTCAATAAGCAATGGTATAGGAGGCATAATCATACTTGGCTTAATCAATTATTTTGCTGTTAAAATAAAATCTAAGTATGCTTAGTGCTACAGCCACAGCATATGTTTACACCAAGTAATTTCTTTTTGGTTCATAAAAATTTCGGGATTCCAATTAAATGACACCCTTAAACCAAACAAAATACGCTTTATCTTTTTCAGAAATTAGCGAAGCATTGCTTCAGTTCGAATTCCCTCCTGTTGAGTTGGTAATCGGCATAGGTTCAGGTGGAATTGTACCTGCTACTTTGGTGGCACATCAGTTGGGTTGTCCACTTCATATAATACACGTAAACTACAGGCACGAAGACAACAGCCCTGCTTATGAAGCGCCAAAGCTTACTCATGCCTGGGACAAAACAACAGAAAACTGGCCCGAACAGGAAAAAACCTTACTTGTAGATGATGTGTCTGTAAGCGGTAAAACCCTCGACTTTGTAAAAGCCAAAACAGGCTTGACAAATGCCAAGGTTTTTGTATTAAAGGGAAAAGCCGACTTAGTGCTTTTCCCCGATATCAAACAATGTGTGCATTGGCCTTGGAAAAAAAGCTGAGCCTTTTTATAAAATCTAAAACTAGCCTACTCATGCGTAAACTTCTACCTTTTAAAGTAATTGGGAGTCTCATACTTTTTTTCTTTTACCAAGTAAGCTATCATGTTGCCTTTGCACAGCAAGACTTTGCCTTAAAAGACTCTAGTATTTATGAATTAAACGAAGTGGTGGTAACTGGTGCGCGCAAAAAGATGCAAAAGGCCGAAATCCCCGCTAGCATTTCCATCATCAACCAAAAAAATATTGAGAACAGCACAGAGCATAATATTTTACCTATACTGCCCAATCATGTGCCTGGACTTTTTTTAAATGAACGCATGCTCAATGGCTTTGGCGTTGGGCCTACCTCTACAGGAAATTTAAGTATTAGAGGTTTAAGCGGTACACCCAACACCCAAGTTTTAATGCTGATCGATGGGCAACCACAGTTTATGGGCTTGTTCGGCCATCCTATTCAAGATGCTTACCAAAGCGATTTGGTAGAAAGAATTGAAGTGATCAGAGGGCCTGCATCGCTCTTATATGGTTCCAATGCTTTTGGCGGTGCCATCAACTTAATTACCAAAAAAAGTACGGTTGAAGGATTTTCTGGCCACGTAAAAGGCGCTTGGGGCAGTTTTGCTACTGGTCAGTTTTCTTCACAAGTAAGTTACATGTCTGAAAAATGGGAGTGGATGGCCTCGGTAAACCACAGCCGTACAGGAGGATTTCGCGAAGATGCAGACGATGCTTTTTACAATACCCAAGGTTTTGCCAAAGCCACTTTTAAGCCTAATGATGCTTGGCTATTTAGCTTAGATGGCAACCTCTCTGATGCGCGCTTTTACGACCCTGGCCCGCTCGGTAGCGAGTTTAAAGACAGAAACTACGACTACCTCAGGGGCAGAGTAGCCCTAGCCGTCGAAAATACAGGGGATCGCGTAGAAGGTGCCTTAAGAATGTTCTATAATTTTGGCGACCACAGTTTTTTTGATGGCTGGCGCTCTAATGACTTAAATTACGGTGTAACACTCTACCAAAACATAAAAACGTTTAAAGGCAATACTTTAACAGTAGGCACAGATTACAAGAGGTTTGGGGGAGAAGCGACCAACCCAAACATCAACCTAGACGAAGAAAGGTTTTTAGACGAATGGGATGTATACCTTTTGGCGGAACAGGCCATTGGAGAAAAGCTCACTTTAAATGCTGGTTACAGATTGGTAAACAATAGCAATTACGGCAGTTTTTCGGTACCGGGCGCTAGTATCAATTGGAAGTACAGAAAAGATGCCGTACTGAAAACGATGGTTTCGAGAGGCTTTAGAAGCCCGACCATTGTAGATTTTTTCATATTCCCCGTGGCCAACAACAACCTAATGCCGGAGTCGGTGTGGAATTATGAAATATCGCATGGTAAACAATTCGAAAAATTAAATCTTTATACAGAAGTAGCTCTCTTCTTTTTAGAAGGTGATAATCTGATTTTGACCCTACCGAGAAACACACCTGGACCGCCTCAAAAAGTAAATAGCGGCAGTTTTAGCAACTCTGGGGTAGAAGCGACTTTGCGTTGGAACGCTACGGAAAACTGGCAATGGCAAATGGTGTATGCTTGGCTCAACCAAGAAAACAGATTGCCTTTTGCGCCCGAACATCAGATTAATTTGAGCACCAATTATCAGTGGAATCAATTTCAATTTAATGTTGATGTACGGTATGTAGAAGACTTGTTGGTGACCGGCACTGAAAATGTACTTAGCGATTATTTTTTGCTCAATGCCCGTGTTTTCTATCAAATCAATCCTCAATTTAGAATTTGGCTTAGAGGCGAAAACCTTACCAACACACAATACCAAATCGATAACGGTTATCCCATGCCGGGAGCTACAGCCATGATCGGGGCGGGCTTTAAATTTTAAATTAGGCTAAAATATCTATTTTTGAGATGGCAACTGCAAATAATTTGTTACCTGCTTTAATCTCTACTTGTGGTTTTAACTTGAGTTCTTGTCTCAATAGATCGGGCAAAACTGCATCGTAACCTTGTTGGTTCAAATACCTATTCAGCGTTTTGATGATGGCAAAATAGTCGCTTCCCACTTCTATAATGTTGTTTCCTGAGTAGTCGACCAAAATAAAAATTTCCATTACTAAATGCGGTTGCTCTTTTAATAAATAGCAATTTACACAAATTGTAATGGAAACAATGAGAATACTTTTGCAAGAATGTTCAGTGATCGAGCAAGTCTAGATGATAGCGCGAAATGATACTTTTTAAGAGATTGCCATACAGCGGCGAAGTGGCATAACCCACTCCGCCATGTTTACTAGAACCAATTTTATCTGCCCAAGCTTCGTAATTTTTTCCTCCTGTAAAAAGCTTGTAGTAGCGACTGTTAGACGCCAAAAAAACCGAATGCGCTCTAAATGAAGCCCAAGGTGATCTGTAGGCCATAAAGTGGTCTTTCACCAAGCATTTATAGTAGGTTTTACCATTGCTCTTTATGAGTTTTTTAGAAATTATTTTATGCGCATTTCGCTTGGCTTCTTTGGCAGTGTAGTATTCTGTAGTGGTACTTCTTGAGGTACTACTACTTTTATCTTTAATGCCAAAATAATTGTTATGGATCACCCGCCTACCATAAGAGGTCTCCAATGCGGCTTGTGCCAAAGTAATAGACGCAGGCACATGAAACTTGGCTTGCTCCATTAATGCGGTTTCTAATTTATCTAAATCTGTAGTATCGGTAAAAAAGCGATTTACATGGGGTGCAGGATTGACTTTACTAAAAACCAACTGTACAAAAAGCTCACTGATTTTTTGGTTCATATCCAATAAATCTCTAGCAGAAAGCTGATCGGTTCGGCTCACGCCTGCCTTCGTCGTATATTTGAAAATCAACTTTTGCTTTTCTATTAAAAAGCGCTTTCTTAAAGTCGCTTTACTGTCTTTGGCTTCATTAGATACTAGTAAAAATTCATCATTGTCAAATACTTCTTTAGCGGTTAGTTCAATAGGTTTTTCTTCTTTGTAAATGTGGTAAACGTTGGTAACCTTTTCCGGAGGATTGCCTTGGTACCAAGCTAAATAAAGTAGCAAACCCGCCAATACCATGAGCCAGCGATTATCCAAAATGAAAAAATTTCTACCATCGTTGTATTCGATATAAATTCTCGTACCCAGTATACCTATATGAACTGGTTTGTTTTTGTACGCAACCACTGGTAAAGTAATCCTGAAATCTTTCATGACTGAAACATTAAAAAATTTGACAAACCTTCATGAATCCCTATCTGTAAGCAACATTGGGCAGTTGTAAAAGTTGCCTTATCTTAAAAATAATAACCCTGAATTTTATTCCGATACAACAAAGATAATATTTAAAACTTTAATGTCAATTAATTTAACATTTTATGCTAATATTATTAGCAATAAGAAGTTTGTCGTACCCCCTCCCCCACGGCTATTTTAACAAGTATTCAATGGTACTCAGCTAATTTCTTTTCTAATACAAAAAATAGAGCATCTTATACCCTAGTGCATCATTGTTCCCCCTCTTCTAAGTTTATGTTTTAGAGCGCAATCTGCCGCGCATCCTTTTTAAAAAATTCCAATCAAAATATATAGAAGTTTTTTAAAATGTGGATAGCGCTTAAAGAGATAGATAAAAATTAACAATTAAATAACAATGGTAAATGTAATTTTAAAGCATTCTCTTTTGAGATTAGCATAAGTTAGTACAGGTAACAATACCCTAAGAAACTTAAAAAGAAAATAAGCCCTTATAAAATATGGAAACCGATGTTACTTTTTCATATACAGATCAAAACGACGGCCTAGCAAAAAGCCTTTTTATTAAAACCATTGAGCTATTAACTGGTAAATATGTCTTACATAAAAGCTATGAAAATGCACTCAAAAATATGCAGCAGCAGAACTTGAGTTTTTGGGATGCCGCCATTGAAGCGCTCTGTCTTAATTTGATTTACCAGCAAAGTTTTTTAGAAAGAATACCCAAACAAGGCCCTTTGGTTGTAGTAGCCAACCACCCTTTTGGCGTAGTAGACGGTCTTATTATCGGTCACCTCATCAATAAAGCGCGCCCTGATTTTAAAATTATGACCAATAGCATGCTATGCCAAGCGAGCGACCTTGCACCCTTCTTACTTCCTGTAGACTTTGCGCCTACGAAAGCGGCCAAAAAGCAAAACCTACTGACAAGAAAATTAGCTAAGCAGCAGGTGGCCGATGGCAAATGCTTGGTTTTATTCCCTGCGGGCGGTGTCTCTACCACTCAAGGCTTTAGCCTAAAGGCCACCGATTTTCCTTGGCAGGTGTTTACTTCTGAATTGATACACAGCGGCAGAGCAGACGTGGTGCCCATATATTTTCATGGACAAAACAGCCTGCTTTTCCAATGGGTAAGCCAAGTCAGCCTCACTTTAAGATTATCCTTACTCATACACGAAGCTACAAACAAAACAGGCAAAGACATAAGGATAGACATAGGTGAAACCATTCCATACGATCAAATTTCACACATCAAACAAAGACAGACTTTGGTGAAATTACTGAGAGATAAAACTTATGCTTTACCGGTGGTTTAACGACTGATTCAATCGCCGAAGGAAATACCTACGCCTCGGGCCGTTTTAATCAGGTAAGAATCTACGTCCACATAATTATAAGATTTAGTGGCCTCTATCAAAGATACTTGGGTAATTTGGTTATTCTTAAAAGCCACCATTTGCCCAAAGTCTCCATTGAGTACCATTTCAAAGGCCTTAACCCCGTATTGCGTAGCCAGCACTCTATCGAAAGCAACTGGGGAACCCCCTCTTTGCAAATGCCCTAGCACCATTTCCCTAATATCCACATCGCACCCTGCAGCTTTAAGCTGGGCGGAAAGCTGGTAAGCAACACCACCCAACCTAAGATTTTCGTAACCGATCTCGTCGCTCATTTTGGCTGTAATGGAACCATCCTTTGGCATGGCGCCCTCAGCAATAACCACGTTGGCAAAGCCCCTACCTTGTTTGTAGCGGTTATCTAAACGCTCTTTTATTTTCATAATGTCATAAGGAATTTCGGGAATGAGACAAACTTCTGCACCGGCAGCAATAGCTGCATGCAAGGCAATCCAACCTGCACTCCTGCCCATTACTTCCATAATCATAACCCTGTGGTGGCTTTCAGCGGTAGTTACCAATTTGTCTACTGCATCAGATGCCTCTTGTACTGCTGTTTGGAAGCCAAAAGTATAGTCGGTGGCCGAAAGATCATTGTCAATGGTTTTTGGCACGCCTACAATTGGGAGTCCTTTTTCGAACAATAACTGGCTGATCCGCTGTGAGCCATCTCCTCCTATGGAAATCACCGCATCAAAGCCCATATCTTTTAATTTTTCAAGCATTTCATCAGAACGGTCTACGGTATCCCAAGTGCCATCTTCTTTTTGTACCGGCCAAGAAAAAGGCCCACCCTTTGTGGTAGTCTTAAGTATGGTACCGCCTTTTACGTGAATACCTGCAATAGATTTATTGTCTAGATGTACAATTTCTTGTGGCTCTCTCAAGACGCCATTATACGCCTCAATACTTCCGTATACTTCCCAGTCCTCTTCTTTATGGGCCCGCTTTACAATTCCTCTGATCACAGCGTTCAATCCCGGGCAATCTCCACCCCCTGTTAATACCAATACTTTTTTCATTGTATGTTAGGTTTAAGTAAATGCTTTTAATTTTTTTAGAAATGTAACAAATTAATCCAAAATGAAAAGCGAGGAACTTAAAAACAATGACCTTCATTAGCTCATTGTAAGAATACGTAATCATAAAAGTCAAATTTTGATTTTTTCTAAGGGGGTCTGGTACATGATTTTTGCGGTTTTTTTCTTCTCTACCATGGGATTATTGGTAAAGTTGCTCGCCCATATACCAGCTGTAGAGGTGGTTTTTTTCAGATCGATTGTATCTCTCATATTGAGCGTTGGTATGCTGCGCTATCAGAGAGTGAGCATATGGGGTCACAACAAAAAATACTTGATACTGCGGGGAGTAACCGGCTCCGTTGCCCTTATCTTATACTTTACCACACTACAAGCCATTCCATTGGCCAGTGCCGTTACATTAGGCTTTATGGCTCCCGTATTTGCCACTTTACTTGGAGTTTTTATTGCCAAAGAAAAAGTACTCAAGATGCAGTGGGTATTTTTTCTCACCGCCTTTGCAGGAGTTTACTTGGTAGAAGGATTTGACCACAGGGTACCTTGGTACTATTTTTTAATTGGTATAGTGGCCGCCATCTTCTCCGGACTCGCCCACAATTTTATACGTAAGGTAAATGTAACCGAACACCCTTTGGTCATTATCTTTTATTTCCCTTTGGTAACCACCCCCATAACTGGTCTGTACTGCATTTTTTTTGAATGGGTAACACCCAACCTCCAAGAATTTTTTATGCTAATTGCCGTGGGGATAATCACGCAAATAGCACAGTTCTTTATGACCAAATCACTACAAATAGAGGTGATCTCTAAAGTATCTATCCTGCGGTACATCAGCATATTTTTCGCACTTTCTTATGGCTACTTTTTCTTTGGAGAAACTTATGATATAACAGCTTATGCAGGTATGCTGCTATCTGTTGCTGGCGTGGTACTCAACCTCTGGTACCGCAATTATAGGCTTAACAAACAAAAAGCTTAATTAAACGTGCCAATTGTAAATTTCACAGTCAAATACGGGCAGTTCCGAGAAAACATATTATCAACATTCGATTTATTCGATTATCTGTGATTTATTTGCAGCTTAAATTTTTTCTCTAAAAGAAGATAAACATGAAACTTACACTAACCACACTATTCTTTTTTTTCTTAGCCCACCTCAATTTATGGGCGCAAGACGAAGGCAGTGCCAGCGATACCACCTATTGGACCAAGGGCATGGCCATAAACATCAATTTTAACCAAGCTGCTTTTAGCGACAATTGGAAGGCCGGGGGCGTTAATTCCATAGCTTTTGGAGGCTTGCTCAATGCCAAGGCCAGCTACCTGAAAAATAAAACCTCTTGGGACAACGAAGTCGAATTTCAATACGGCGTGGTCAACAATGAGGGACAGAGCACAAGAAAAAGTGCCGATAGAATATTCCTAGACTCTAAGGTAGGCTACTCTATATCTAAAAAATGGAATTTGTACGGCTCTATAAACTTTTTAACCCAGTTTACTGAGGGTTTTGAATACAGCGAAGATGCCGCTGGAAACGAGGTGGCTACGGTAATTTCTAATTTTATGGCGCCAGGTTTTCTAACTGCCTCCTTAGGTTTTGAATACAAACCTGTAGACTTCTTCTATATGAGGATTTCTCCTTTCTCACCAAGGTTAACCTTCGTAACAGACAACAACATCCTCAACGACCCCGAAACCAGCAACTATGGCGTTGAACCGGGAAGTAATGTAAGAACAGAATGGCTGGCATTTCAATTTTTGGCCGATTTAAATAAGGATATTGCCGATAACCTAAACCTTAAGCTCAGGTACTTGGCCTTTGCCAATTACGAAGAATTTAGTGGTGACACGATAGACCATAGGCTCGATGCGATTGTAACGGCAAGTGTTACCAAATACATCAGTACAAGTCTTACAGTGAACCTTTTGTATGACTCAGATCAAGACGATGACATACAATTTGCTCAAGCCTTGGCGCTTGGTTTTCAGTACAAATTGGGTGCAAAATAATTATAATATTGCCAGTGGTGACACCGTAGCCGTTAGGTAAAGCTAATATTTACAGTTTTTGGCTTGAAAAGCTTGTGGTTTGGTATTTTAAGTTTGTTTGGGACGTAGTGAAGTTGAAGTTTACAATTAGAAGTATAAGTTGGCTATTATTAGGCGATCTAATGTTATGAAAATTATTTAGATGGTAATTTTTCCATAGCTTAACAGCTATGTTAGTAAGACTGAAACGGCTCATTTATCCAATCTCATTGGTGTCGATGATAACAAGACTTTGACTCATTAACCATTAGTATAGTAACTCCGAACATCCTTACTAAATTTAGCGCTTTCGGGGCTTTCTTTTTGTGCTCGAGAAATACAGGAGTAAGTTTCTTTTCTTATATTTAAATTTAACTAAGAATTAAAGCAAGGGCTACATGCCGTTACAATGCCTAAAGCGTATTTGGGGCAAGAGTAACGTAATTTTTAATAAAATATAAAGGAAGGTTTTACAATCCTGAATTTCCTTTATGTGTATGTTCCCAAATAAATTAAACTACCATGCAGGATTTAAATGATTTTCTTGAGATTGAAATTTATCCAGCCGTATTTAACCGATTAGATCAGTTACTCCCAGAATTTGATTTACAATATAGAAGAAGGTACTGGCAGAGCGCAAAAAACAACTTACTAAAAACAGATGGTACCGAGGGTAGCTCAGGTGGCGCTGTGTATATCTACGACAATCGTCCTGGCATCATAAAAAGCTACAAGGCTTCTTCGCCTAGTAGAAACTTAGTGAATTACTTAGCAGAAAGAAATG
>CAKZMZ010000196.1 GCA_937129345.1 uncultured Thalassovita sp.
TGCCAGCTATAAGATTTTAGAAGATGCCTCGCCACTAAAAAACAATATTGTAAGTGGTACTGATTTCGTGGTTTTTAGAGAACTTACTAGTGGCTTGTATTTTGGTCAGCCTAGAGGCCGTAGCGAAGACGGCAAATCAGCTTTTGAAACCAGTATTTACACCGAACAGGAAATCACTAGAATTGCGCAACTAGCTTTTGAAGCTGCTCAAAAGCGCAAGAACAAAGTAACTTTAGTAGACAAAGCCAATGTTTTGGTTACCTCGAGACTTTGGAGGGAAGTGGTCACAAAATTCCACAAGAAAAACTTCCCAGAAGTTGAGCTAGACTTTTTATTTGTGGACAATGCCGCCATGCAGATCATCCTAAACCCATCTAGCTTTGATGTGATTTTAACCGAAAATTTATTTGGTGATATCATTACCGATGAGGCTTCTGTAATTGCTGGTTCTTTGGGATTACTGCCTTCTGCCTCAATGGGAAGTGGACTAGGATTATATGAACCAATACACGGTTCTTATCCGCAGGCTGCAGGGCAAAATATTGCTAACCCCATGGCCTCTATACTTTCTGCGGCCATGTTATTAGAGATGTCTTTTGATTTGGTGGATGAAGCCAATACCATAAGAAAAGCTGTAGAAATTGCTATGAACACGGGTTTTGTTACCAAAGACATCAATCCTGAAAAATATATTGGTACAGAGGAAGTAGGCGATAAAATTGCTGAATTGGTCAAAGAAAAGCAATTGGCTTAATTCGTTTAAGTATCCCTAAAAACATCAGCCCATGAATCGATTGAGTTCATGGGTTTTTTTAAGATTGATTTTTACAAGCTATAAAAGACTTTCTGAAATCAAATTTAGAATACATCAAGCTTAAAGCTTCTCGTAAACGAAAAAAGTAAAATCATGTGAGTTGTGCTCGTCCGAAGTACGGAAGTCTTCTTTTACTATCTTCCATTCGTCTTCATTAAACTCTGGGAAATAGGCATCACCGTCAAAATAGCCGTGCACTCTTGTAAGATAAATATAGTCTGCAAAAGGTAAGGCTTGTTTGTAAATCTGACTTCCACCAGTAACAAAAACCAAAGGTTCTGCTTTTAATAATTCAAATGCATCGGATAAACTATTGCAAACCTCTAAACCCTTTCTCTCATAGTCTGCTTGTCTAGTCACAACAATATTCCTTTTTTCTGAAAAAAAGAAATCTGGAGACTCAGCAGTTTTTCTGCCCATAACTATAGGCTTGTATCTTACGGTCTCTTTGTAGTAAGAAAAATCGGTAGGCAAATCCCAAACGAGTTTGTTGTTTTTACCTATTACATTGTTTTCTGAGGCAGCGGCAATTAAAGCTATTTTCATACTATAAAAATAGTTTAATCAGTCGCTTTGTTTTTACTTTTCTAAACCAATAACCTTTATATCGCTAAACAGCTCCGATAAACTATTTAAAGCTGCCTTGGCTTTAGCCTCAGAACTGAACTCCTTTAGGGTAATGGCATTTTTTTCTCGGTAAGGAATCACACCTGCCTCAGGAAAACCTTTACCACGTAGTTGCTTGGCCAATATAGACGCTGTTTCAACATCTAAATCTTGTTTCACTACAAGGTAGTAAGCTAGTTTTTTGGTATTTCTTTTTGGTGGTGTAGGTGCCGCATCTCTTTCTTTTTTGATAGGGGGTTCTGTTTTTTGTTGGGCTATTATTTTATTGGATTCAACTGGCTGTTCTTTGGCAACTTTTTTAGCCTGTTCTTTTTTGATAATATCTTCTTTTGCTTCTTCAATTTCTTTTTCTTGAACGGGGTCGGTAGATAAGGGCAATTCTTCAGGCGCTTCGTATTTATCGTTTACCTTCCAGTCTGTATATATAAGTCGGCCTACATTGCTTCTAGGAAAGTCTTCTTCAATCCTGATTCCTAGTAAATCTCTGTAAACCCTGGCAACACTCTGTATAAAATATGGCCTTTCTTCGTGGTGCAGGTATCTTTGAAAATCGAAAAAATCTGAATAAGCTGCTGTCTTAACACTTGACTGTGATAAATAGCCCAAGAAGTCATAAAAGCACTCATTTAAGTTGTAGTAGCTATTGCTTATCTTAAAATTATTTGAAGCCAATACCACAGGATTTCCGCTCAGATCAGGCATTTTCCAATTAAAAGCAAGCGGGTTATTGGCCCAGCGCGCTAAGGAAACTGTAGCCATGCCCGTTTCTGCAATCATGACAGACGCTACAAAAACTGGATTTACCTTGTAACGCAGACTAATATCAACCATCGTTTCTACTAATTGGTCTGCATTGATTTTTTCTTGATTACCAACTGCCTCTTTAAAGTATAAACTATGGCTATAATTATCATTCAAATATTTCTTTAAGCGCTGTTTAAAATCTTCGCTTCTGAAATCGACCTCAAGGGTTGATGCTGTGGCTACCCTTGGTTGTAAAAATTCGTGCGCTACTTTGGTATTTAGTCTTTTGTCTTTTAGTGTTTTAAGAATGCCCCTTTTTACAGGTCGTACACATCTAAAACCTATATCGTAATTGTAACTACCGATTGCTGCCTTGTTCCTATAAAAAACTGCCAACTGCTTTTCTTCGGTACTTCCCCAAGAACCACCTCTCAGCACCTTAGTATCTCCTACTTGCGGGCCTAAGGGATTTTTTCCGCTAACATCCTCTGAGTATTTATAGTCGTACCAATCGTTACACCAATGCCAGATGTTACCTGCCATACCTTTAAGGCCAAAGTCGTTGCTTTTTTGCGTGTTCACTTCTGCCAAAAGTACCCAATTGCCCAAAGGTATGCCGTGCTCGTTATCAAAGTTGGCATAGGTTTTTTCAAACTCTTCACCCCACGGATATGTATTATCCAATAAACCTCCTCTAGCAGCATATTCAAATTCTGCTTCAGTAGGCAATCTGTATCCGTTGGCACTTTCGTTTAATCTCAGAATAGAATTTCCCCAATAATCCTTATCCTCGCTTATTTCATACGCAGGTTCTAGACCCTCTACCTTGCTTCTCCAATTGCAATAATCAGCGGCCAAATTCCAAGTAATACCGGTAACAGGTATATCTTTTTTTTGAAAATTAGGATGTGTCCAGTAATTGGGAAGTGTACCACCTGCTTTTATATATTCTTGAAAGTCTGCTACAGTAACAGGGGTTTCGTCCATATAAAAAGAAGAAACTTTCACGAACCTCACAGGAGTTGCCGTGGAAACCAAACCTGAAGTATCACCCATGTTAAACCCACCTCCTTTTATTAGCCTCATGGTTTTTAGGCCATTAATGGTATCTGGCAGCAGGTTTTCATTTACAAAAAGATAGGGTTTCCATATTGGAACAGTAACAATAACAAGAAAGCATGCTAGTAATACAGAGATCAAAAAGTAGCGGATAGATTTCATTGTAATGTATGGAGTAGATTTTAATCAAATAGCCGTTTTTTTAGTTGTACAGTATTGAAGGATATTTGGGAAAGTATCAGAAGTTTTAAAGTTATTAACAAAATCCAAACCATTACAGGTTTAATGCCATCAATAAACTAAAAAAAATACCATAAGCCCATTTCTTTAGCTACTTTTGCACTTGAAATTTGCAAAACTGATATATGTAACAAATAAAACAGAAACCAGCTTAAATACAAGATTATATCATTTAAAAGATTAAATATCACATCTGAATATACTTATGCAGCATCTGAGCGAACAAGAGATTCAAAGAAGAGAGAAAAGGCAAAAATTATTAGACATGGGTATTATGCCCTATCCAGCAGATAGCTTTCCTGTAAATGCCAATGCTAAAGATATAAAAGAGAACTACGAGCGTAGAAAGATAGATTACAAAGACATTTCTATTGCAGGTAGGCTCATGATAAAAAGAGAAATGGGCAAGGCCTCATTCGCCGAAATACAAGATGCTACGGGCAGGATTCAAATATACGTAGCCAGAGATGAGATTTGCGAAGGCGAAGATAAAACGCTCTACAATACGGTCTTTAAAAAGCTAGTAGATATCGGCGATATTATAGGAATGAAAGGTTTTGTCTTTACTACCAAAATGGGCGAGATAACCATACATGTAAAGGAACTTACATTGCTCACAAAATCCTTAAAGCCATTACCATTGCCTAAAACAGACAAAGAAGGCAAAGTACACGATGCATTTACCGATCCTGAAATGCGTTTTAGGCAACGCTACGCCGATCTAGTAGTAAACCCAAACGTAAAAGACACATTTAGAAAGAGAACGCAATTGATGAATGTGATGCGCGACTTTTTAAATGATAAAGGCTATTTAGAAGTTGAAACGCCGATCTTACAACCAATTTATGGTGGTGCTGCGGCAAGGCCATTTAAAACACATCACAATACATTGGACATGACACTCTATTTGAGAATTGCCAATGAACTTTATCTAAAAAGACTTATTGTTGGCGGTTTTGATGGTGTTTATGAATTCTCTAAAGATTTTAGAAATGAAGGGATGAGCCGATTCCACAATCCTGAGTTTACTCAAATTGAATTGTACGTAGCCTACAAAGACTATGAGTGGATGATGAATTTGGTGGAAGAATTGGTAGAAAAAATCGCTTTAGAGCTACATGGTACTACAGAGGTGCAAGTGGGTGAGCACAAAATCAATTTTCAGCGGCCTTGGAAACGCTTTACCATGTATGGTGCCATAGAGCATTTTACCGGCATCGACATTTCAGAAATGGATGAAGCTGCATTAATAAAAACTGCTCATGATTTAAAAGTGCCGATAGACGATACCATGGGCAAAGGTAAGATCATAGATGAAATTTTTGGAGAACACTGTGAGCCAAAATTGATTCAGCCTACATTTATTACCGATTACCCTGTAGACATGTCGCCTTTGGCTAAGAAGCACAGAAGTAAAGAAGGGTTGGTAGAAAGGTTTGAGGCCATTTGCAATGGCAAAGAAATCTGCAACGCATTTTCTGAGCTCAATGATCCTGTTGATCAAAGAAAAAGATTTGAAGAACAATTAGAACTGGGTAAAAGAGGTGATGATGAAGCTATGGTCTTGGATGAAGACTTTCTCAGGGCACTGGAATATGGCATGCCGCCAACAGCCGGTCTTGGTATTGGCATTGATCGCCTAAGCATGATTATGACCAACTCTGCTTCAATACAAGAGGTACTGTTCTTTCCACAAATGAAGCCCGAAAAAAAGCCGGTTTATGCGCAAACCAGCGATTATGTTGCCATAGGCATTAGAGAAGAGTTGGTGCCCATTATACAGAAATTAGGATTTTTAACCATAGAAAGTTTAAAAGAGGCCAATGTCAATAAACTTTTTAACGATGTTTGTGGCATGCGCAAAAAACTAAAACTGAAAGAAGTTAAGAACCCGACTAAAGAAGAAGTAGAAAACTGGTTAAAGGCCATTTGATTTTTTCGAGGAAAAATTACTTTATCAGGGCATCAATCAACCATTGATGCCTTTTTTCATTTAATAGTTCATGCGCTTCTTTAGGGCCCCAACCGCCAGCCTCATAATTTGGAAAATTGTTGGGCTGAGTGTTTTCCCAATAACGCAAGATGGGCATGATTAAAGACCAAGCGGCCTCTACCTCATCAGCACGCATAAACAGTGTGGCATCGCCTTCCATCACATCCAATAACAAAGTTTCATAAGCCTCAGGCGGTTGCTCCTCATAAGAATCGGAATAGTCAAAAGACATTTCAACGGGTTTTACCAGCATTTCTAGGCCCGGTTCTTTTGCCTGAAAAATAATTTTTATTCCCATCTCTGGCTGTATACTTATAATAAGCACATTTTTAGTAGACATATGAGAAATATTACAAGGGAATAACTGATGAGAAACTGGCTTAAATTCTATGGCGATGGTAGTGGTTTTGGTTTTCATGCTTTTGCCTGTTCTCAAGTAGAATGGCACTCCTTTCCATCTCCAATTATCCACACCAAGTTGTAGGGCTACAAAAGTTTCTGTATTAGATTCAGGGTTAACCCTTGGTGCTTCACGGTATCCTACTACGGGTTCTCCTTTAATTTGCCCTGCTTCATATTGTCCTCTCACCGCATATTTTTCCACTTCAGATTGAGTGAATTTTCTTATAGCATGTAAAACATCAACCTTACGATTTCTTATATCGTCGGCTATGTAGGTTATGGGAGGTTCCATGGCCACCATACACAAAAGTTGCAAAAGATGGTTTTGGATCATATCTCTCAATGCGCCTGAAGTATCGTAATAATTACCTCTGTGTTCTACCCCAACATCTTCGGCCACAGTGATCTGTACGCTTTCAATGTAATTTCTATTCCAAAGCGGTTCAAAAATTGAATTGGCAAAACGAAAAGCTAAAATATTCTGCACGGTCTCTTTACCTAGGTAATGATCTATCCTATAAATCTGACTTTCATCAAAACATTCGGTAAGTAACCCATTTAATTCTTGAGCGGTTTTTAAATCTTTGCCAAAAGGTTTTTCTACAACTATTCTTGCTTTCTTTTTGTCAGCAGCAGCGCCCGAGGTTTTTAGGTTATGAGAAATGTCATCTATAAAACGAGGCGATACTGAAAGGTAGAAAATGCGGTTGGCTGTTTTACCCCAATCGCCTTCTATTTCTGAAAGTGTATCGTTTAACTTATTGAAAGAGTCTTCTTTGGTAAAATCTGCCCTAAAATAATGGAGTTGTCCTGCAAACTTTTCCCATTTGTCATAAGCTGCCTCCCCTCGCCTAGAATATTTATTTACACTATCTAGCATCAATTGCTTAAAAGATGCATCATCATGCTCGTGGTGGCTCACGCCAATGAGCTTAAAGTTTTCTGGCAGCCAATTGTCTAAAAAGAGGTTATAAACAGCAGGGCCCAATTTTCTCTTACTCAGATCACCTACTGCTCCAAAAATGACTAAAATAGTGGCATCTTGTTTTTTTACAGCCTCTATCATGGTTTTATAATTTTAATAAAAATTGAACTTGTTGTAAAATGTCCCTACAACTCCCACTCTGTATGAAACACGCCCTCCATATCGGTTCTTTCATAGGTGTGCGAGCCAAAAAAGTCTCTTTGGGCTTGTACTAGATTTAATGGTAACCTACTACTCCTAAGCGAATCGAAGTAAGCCAATGAAGTGCCCAAAGCCAAAACCGGTACACCAGATGCAGTGGCTACTTGTATTACTTTCCTTGTATCTTGCTCAATGGCCTTTATCTGTTCTACAAAATAGGAATCTATAATCAGGTTTGATAAATCCTCATCTTTTTTGTAAGCATTTCTTATGTGCTCCAATAATGCTGCGCGAATGATGCAACCACCTCGCCAAATTGTTGCAATCACTTCTAGGTTTAAACCGTATTCATACTCTTCTGAAGCGCTTTTTAACACTGCCATGCCCTGAGCATAAGCCATTATAAAACTGAAATACAGTGCATTTTCAACTTGGGATGTAAATGCATCTTTATCTACTTTGGTAAAGGTTGCGGCTCCTTCATAAATGCTATCAATTACGATTCTATCTGATTTAAAAGATGAAATTCCGCGCATGGTAACGGCGGCATCTATGGTTGGTACGGGCATGCCCAAGTCCATAGCATTTTGCGAGGTCCATTTGCCCGTGCCTTTTTGCTTAGCCTTATCAAGTATAGCATCCACTAATTTTCTACCTGTTTCTGGATCGTCCTTTGCAAAAATGGCAGCCGAAATTTCTATTAAAAAAGACTGGAGTTTACCCTTGTTCCATTTCTCGAAAGTTTGGTGCAGCTCCTCGTTATTGAGTCCGCCCACTTGCTTAAGCAGGTCATAAGCTTCTGCAATTAATTGCATAAGTGCGTATTCTATACCATTGTGCACCATTTTAACATAATTACCGGCAGAGCTTTTGCCCAAATAAGCTACACAAGGTTCATCATTTACCTTGGCAGCTACTCCCTCTAGTATGTCTTGTACCAATTGGTAAGCCTTTTGGTTACCGCCGGGCATAATACTAGGGCCTAGTCGAGCGCCTTTGGCACCTCCAGAAACACCTACTCCCATGAATAAAATACCTTCTTTTTCAAGCTCTTTTTCTCTTCTGTTGGTATCTATGTAAAAAGAGTTGCCACCATCAATAATTAAATCGCCCTTATCTAAATGTGGTAATAGATCTTTAATGACTGCATCTACGGCTTTGCCAGCAGGAACCAAAAGCATTATTTTTCTTGGGGATGAAAGCATGGATAAAAAAGTATTTTTATCTGTAGTACCTTTTACTTTTTTATCAGCGCCTTCTTCATTTAGAGCTTTTACTTTTTCGGTATCTAAATCTAAGCCTGCTGCAGAAAAACCGCTGTCGGCTACATTTAAGATAAAGTTTCTGCCCATAACTCCTAAGCCGACCATACCAAAGTGGTATTGATTATTTTCCATAGATTAAAAAGTTGCGTTCTAGTTACGTATTAAAAAAAATTAATTATCTGAACAAGCGATTTTATTGTAATCCTCTTCTTTGAGCACTTGCTTTTTAATTACATTTCCTTTTTCGTCAATATACAGTAAAATGTACAAACCTGCCTGTGCTACATCCCTTTCAACAAAATACAATGGCCTATCCTGGGAACCCATATTAAAAATATTAGAGTATTCTTCTGGTATAATACGCCCATATTTACTACTCAAAACCCCATAACCACTACTTCTGTAAGTCATGATTATGGTTTCTTCCTTCTCCTCCTTAAGCCTTTCAAATGTATCGAAAACTTCAGGAATAAAATATTTATTCTTTAAATCGTAAAGCTTCCATTTGCTTTGATGCTTTACCAGGGCCACTTCATCCGTCCAATATTCTAAGTCTTCAAATTGAAAGTCTACAAGTACTTGGCTATTGACATCTATAAGGCCGTAGGCTCCTTTTTTAGCTATGAAAATGCTATCGGTTTCGCCGTAGGGCTGTAGCAACATATCGTAGTCGGCATCTATAATGGCATCTTTTTTAGGACTGTACAAGCCAAATTTTTTATTGCTCAGAAGAGCAAAGCC
>CAKZMZ010000197.1 GCA_937129345.1 uncultured Thalassovita sp.
TTAGAGGCGGCAACGAGTTTTTCTAACTCGTCCTTCGAGATACCATAGGTATTTAAGGCTTGTTGGTTAACCGCTTCAAAAACTGCGTTAAGTTCTGAGATAAAAACGAAACTGCTTGAATAAGACTTGCCTATCAAACCAACCCCATGTTCTGTAAAAACATCTGCTTTCTCTGCTCCCAATTGCTCTTTTATCGCATGCTCGGTAAGTCGGTACTCTGCTAAGAAAAAAGAATAATTGAAGATAAAAAAGCCTATCAAAAATACACCTAGGCCAACAGTTTTGAGCAGTTTCATAAAATGAGGAGTTGAAAAAATAATTATTGAATCGGTCTTGATTTACAAAACTAAAAGCCACAATCCATTTAAAGTTCCTACTAAGTGAACAATATGCTTAAATGATGCTAAATTCAAAGTATGACAAATATCATTAAAAAACATGTAACATTCAGTTAACGTTAAATTAATATTGATGTAAATTAGTGCCAACTAAAGCACATCGTTATGAAAACATCAAAATACATAAAAACAGCGGTAAATTTACTATTATGCATAGTTTTGGTAACAGTTGCGCAAGCACAGGCCATTTCTACCGAAAAACCACAGAAAATCTATGCCACCACTACGGAAGATGCATTTGCAGTCCCCCCGAGCCCCATTAATTACATAGAAATACAAAACGAAATCGATTACCCGATTACTTGCAGAAAACTAGGGGTAGAAGGCAAGGTAGTCACCAAGATCTTAGTGTGCGAAAAAGGTAACGCCAAACAAGTGATTTTTGTAGAAAGCTTGCATCCCGATTTAAAATTGGCTTGCCAAGAAAAAATAAAAGACCTCAAGTTTAAGCCTGCTAGAGATCAAGATGGCAATCCCACAAAAGGTTGGGTAGTAGTACCATTCCATTTTAGATTGAGCATCTGAAAAACCGAGTTAAATAATCTTTAGCCTGTAATTTAATTTTCAGGCTTTTTTAATGCACATAATTAATTTATCGTGGCACACCACATAGTCGAAATCATATAATTTGTAAGCAAAATTTATAATAGCTTACCAAAGAAACATTACCTTTGGTTTTACTAAGCAGCAATATTATACATGCTAAGAGCGCTTTCTTCATTTTTTTGTCTATTTATTATCCATAATGCCTTAATAGCTCAAATCGGTGGTACACAAACTTTCGATTACTTGAATTTGGCAACCAACACCAGGATGATCGGCTTAGGAGAAATCAACGTGAGCTCTTCTGATAAAGATGTTGCTATGTTTTCTGCAAACCCCGCCCTACTCACAGACTCAGTAAATCAATACTTAGCTGCCAACTATTTCAGCTTAAACGCCGGCATAGCTAACAGCCAAGTAAATTATGCCAGAAAACTAGGCAAAAAAGGAATGTGGGGCATTTCAGCACAGCAATTGAGCTATGGCGAATTTGACAGTTATGACCTAAGCGGCAATTATTTGGGCACCTTCAATGCCAATGATTTTGCCTTAGGTATCTCACATTCTAGGAAAAGTGGCGTATTTTCTTTTGGAGGAACCGTCAAATTTGCGCAGTCTCTTATAGAAAACTATAGTGCCAACGGACTTTTTGTTACACTTGGTGGCGCCTTTATACATCCTGAAGCAGACTTAAAGGTAGGCTTGGTTTTACAGAATATTGGGTTTGCGTTTTCAAATTACACGGCCGAGCAAGAATTTGCCATGCCTTTTGATGCCCGCTTAGGCATCACTTTTAAGCCAGACCGCATGCCACTCAGGTTTTCAGTTACGGCACACCGCCTGACAGAATTTCTCAATATAGCTTACGATGATCCCAACCAAGTCAATGAAATAGATGCTTTTGGTGAGGAAATAGAAAATAAAATTAGCTTTGCTGACAAATTGGCAAGACATTTTGTGTTTGGTGGCGAATTTGTTTTTTCTAAGAATCTGAACTTTAGGTTAGGTTACAACTTTTTAAATAGAAGAGAGTTACAAGTTGAAACAAGAAGGGCCATGGCCGGTTTCTCATATGGCCTTATGGTGAGAATCAAACGCTTCGAAATCGCTTACTCTAGAACTATCAGACACATTGCCAGTGGTGCCAGTGCGTTTTCATTAACTGTAAATACACAAAACCTAATTAGGCGCCGAAGGGTCATCGAATAGATTAAAACCATAAATATGTTGGAAAACAATAAATATTATACTCCAAAAGAAATTGTTGCCGAATTAGATAAGTACATAATAGGGCAACGAGACGCCAAGAAAAATGTAGCCATCGCATTGAGGAATCGTTGGCGCCGTATGAATGCAGCGCCCGATATTCAAAAAGAAATCATGCCCAATAACATTTTGATGATAGGAGCTACAGGTGTAGGTAAAACAGAAATTGCCAGAAGGCTGGCCAATATAGCCGATGCGCCATTTATTAAAATAGAGGCTTCTAAATTTACAGAAGTAGGCTATGTGGGCAGAGATGTAGAAAGCATGGTGCGCGATTTGGCTGAACAATCTGTGCAAATGGTAAAAACCCAAAAGAAAAAAGAGGTTAAAGAAAAAGCCGCCCAAATTGTTGAAGACATCTTATTAGATGCATTAATTCCACCGCTTAAATCTGCAAAAGATACTACGAGCAGTACGGTAGGGTTTAAATCTTCTGACCAAGATTTAAACGAAAAGACAAGAGAGCGCTTTAGAGAAAAAATCAGGAACAAGGAGATGGAAGACCGCAAGGTAGATATAGTGGTCGATAATAACCCCAACCCCGGTGTGGGCTTAGTAGGCGGCGGTATGGATGAAGTCTCTATGATGAACATCCAAGAGATGATTTCTGGCATGATGCCCAAAAAGCAGAAAAAGAGAAAAGTAACCATTGCCGAGGCACGCAAAATTTTACTAGAGCAAGAAAGCGCCAAGCTTATTGACATGGATGAGGTAAAAGAAGAGGCTGCTTTTAAATGTGAGAATTCAGGTATCATCTTTATCGATGAAATAGATAAAATTGCTGTGGGCAGTAGCTCAGGCAAAGGGCCAGATGTAAGTAGAGAAGGTGTACAAAGAGACCTACTTCCTATTGTTGAGGGCAGCGCGGTGAATACCAAGTACGGCGTAATAAAAACGGACCACATCCTTTTTGTGGCAGCGGGTGCTTTTCATGTTTCCAAACCTTCTGACTTGATACCTGAGTTGCAGGGTAGGTTCCCAATTCGCGTGGAATTAAGCAGCCTGACCAAAGAAGATTTTCTCAACATATTAAAGGCACCAAAGAATGCATTGACAAAACAATATTCTGCACTGTTTGAAGCAGAATCAGTATCATTAGAGTTTCAAGACGATGCCTTAGAGGAAATCGCAGAAATTGCCTTCAACATCAATAATGAAATTGAGAATATAGGAGCGAGAAGATTACACACAGTAATGAGCAAATTGCTCAACGATTTCTTGTTCGACGTACCCGATGTGATCACTCCAAACGCCAAACTTTCGGTAACCAAAGAAATGGTACAAGAAAAATTGGCCGGCTTAGTGGCCAATAAAGATTACAGCCAATATATCCTTTGATTTTTTTAATGTGCTTGTGTCGTAAAATTGAATCGCTTGGAGAAATTTGTTTATTCGTGGATTTGAGTTATGTGTAAATACCGAACAGATACGCGAATAAACAAAATTAAAGCTCAGCTATTTTTAGCTTAGAAAAAACAACATTAAAGCAAGCATACTTTTTAATGCCCTTCCCTAAAACTACCTTTGCTCTATGGCAAGAATCATAGCAATAGATTATGGATTAAAAAGAACAGGTTTGGCAGTAACAGATCCTTTACAAATTATTGCCAATGGTTTAGAGACCATACCAACCGTTCAGCTATTCACTTTTTTAAAAGAATATTTCGCTAAAGAAGAGGTAGAGACCATTGTGCTAGGCATGCCTACCAACTTAGATACGAGCGATACTGATACTACCGCTCCAGTTAGGGCACTCAAAAAAAAATTAGAGAAAGATTTCCCTCAAAAAAATGTTTATACGGTAGACGAACGCTTTACTTCTAAAATAGCAATAGATGCCATGGTGCGAGGAGGTATGAAGAAAAAAGACAGGAGAAAAAAAGAAAACGTTGATCGCATAAGTGCAGTTATTATTTTACAGTCTTATTTAGAAAGCAAGGGCTCATAGATTTTAGCACTTGAATGGTAGGGTTTGGTTCCTAGGTTTTATAAATGAAGCTACCTTTCTTTGTATTATTAATATTGATTTAAAGAACTAAAACTAAATTCTAATATCTACATAATCATGATATATCCTATTTACGCTTATGGGTATCCGGTGCTCAAAAGAAGAGCAGCGGATATAGAAAAAGACGGAGACATTGATGTAAAACAACTGGCCGAAGACATGTTCGAAACCATGTACGCTGCAAGCGGTGTAGGCTTGGCCGCCCCACAAATCGGTAAATCTATAAGGATGTTCGTAGTGGATGCAGACGCTATGGACCCTGAAAACCTAAAGGGATTTAAAAAAGTATTCATCAACCCTGAAATACTTGAAGAAGACGGGGAAGAGTGGGCGTTTGAAGAAGGCTGCTTAAGCATCCCAAAAATTCGCGAAGAGGTAGAAAGGCCTGAACGCATCAAAATAAAATACTTTGATGAAAATTGGGAAGAACACACCGATGTTTTTGAAGGCGTAGCCGCCCGAGTGATCCAACATGAATATGACCACATAGAAGGTGTACTTTTTACCGACCACTTAAGTGGTTTTAAAAGACGCCTGCTTAAAGGCAAACTCACCAGCATAAGCAAAGGCAAAGTAGAGCACGATTATAAAATGAAGTTTCCCAATTTGAAGAAATAATCGAAGTTCCTTTTAGTAAAAAAACTAGCCGAACGCGTCTCGCTTTGGCTTTTTTCTTGACTTTGACAGAATAATCAGTTAATCATCTGATAGTCAGGTTCATATGATTTTTAGCGAGCACTACCAACCTGTCCTCATCTGTGATGAGCACGTATCGAGCAAAAGCATTTGTAATGCCACACCTTTTCTTAGAAACTATTCTCAAAATAAGAAAAGCACATCTGATAAATCTTACCTTTACTTATTAGCCAACTGCCCGCAAGCAGCATCAATATCTTTACCTCTGCTTCTTCTAACGTTTACGTTTACGCCCTTTCTGGTTAAATATTCAGCAAAGGTATCCAACTTATCTTCAACCGTATTTACAAAATTGGCCTCGCTGATCGGGTTGTATTCTATGATATTTACTTTACAGGGCAGGTGTTTGGTAAATCGGTAAAGTTCTTCGGCATCTTTTAGGCTATCGTTAAAATTATGGAACACGATGTACTCGTAAGTAACCATATTCTTAGTTTTTTGGAAGTAATACTTCAACGCTTCGCGTAAAACCTCCAAATTATTTTGCTCATTGATGGGCATGATCTGCGCCCTTTTTTCATCATTGGCCGCGTGCAGAGAGAGCGCTAATCTAAATTTCACTTCTTCATCGCCTAGCTTTTTGATCATTTTGGCGATACCCGCTGTAGAGACCGTGATCCGCCTCGGCGACATGCCCAAACCATTGGGCGAGGTGATCAACTCTATAGATTCCATCATCTGCTTAAAGTTGAGCAAAGGCTCACCCATACCCATGTAAACAATGTTGCTCAAAGGCATATTAAAATACTCTTCGGCTTGCTGTGCTATGGCCACTACTTGATCATAAATCTCTGCCGCGTCTAAATTTCGCTTTCTATCCATATAACCTGTAGCACAAAATTTACAGCTCAAAGAGCAACCTACTTGTGAAGAAATACAGGCGGTCATTCTGCTTTCAGTCGGGATCAAAACTCCTTCTACCAAATGCCCATCGTACAATTTAAAAGCAGACTTTACCGTACCATCGTTGCTTTGCTGCCATTTATCTACAGTTATCGGGTTAATAGAAAAGTTTGCTTTCAGCAACTCTCTTGTCTTTACAGAAAGGTTGGTCATTTGCTCAAAATCTTTGGCAGATTTTTTCCAAAGCCATTCGTGCACTTGCTTGGCTCTAAAGGGCTTTTCGCCGTGTTCTACCATAAAAGCCTTTACCGCATCAAATGACAGTTTTCTGATATCTTTTTTGGTTTCTATATCCATACTTTCTTTTCAATAATAACCCAATATTAAATTTTCGCCCATTCCTTCAATTTGCAGATACATAATTTGCAAATACATAGGCCATTCAGCTACTTTGCGACATTTTGTGTTCAACCCTTTCTATAACAAGCAAAATTATAACATATAATGGAGTTAATGTTCATGGTTATCGGATTTATGTTTGCAGCATATTCAGTGGTAGCCAATGATGTTATACAAACACTAGGTACTTTTCTAAGTTCAAACAGAGAGCGACCTTGGTGGGTTTTATCCGCTTACACCGGTACAATACTTACCGTAGTACTGATTTACGGGTGGATCAATTACAATGGAGATGTATCTTACGGTAGATTAAGCTCTAAGGGACTTGGAGAACTCCCCTCTCCTTTTTATTGGTGGTATATGTTACCTCCATTGGTATTATTAGTAATTACTCGTTTCGGAATACCTGTTAGCACCACCTTTCTTATTTTAAGCATTTTCTCGGTAAGTAGTAATTCAGAAGAAGAAAACGACCCCATAAAAATCTTGATCAGCATATTTAGTGGTGAATCTACCATAGGAAAAATGCTGCTAAAATCCATTTCGGGATATGCTGTGGCATTTATTGCAGCTGTTGTTATCTATCTTTTTATAGCTAAAAAAATTGAAAAATATTTTATAGACCATAAATACCTCAAGGCCGATAATAAGTGGGTGGTGCTCCAATGGCTTTCAACAGGTTTTTTATGGAGCCAGTGGCTAATACAAGACTTGGCAAATATTTATGTTTTTCTGCCCAGGCAATTGCCCCTTTCTTACCTTATAGCCACTCTAATACTAATTATAGCATTAATTTGCTACATTTTCTACAACAGAGGTGGTGCCATACAAAAAATAGTAACCACCAAAACCAATACTGCCGACATTAGATCGGCTACTATCATAGATTTTATCTATGGTGTTGTATTGCTCATTTTTAAAGAGTGGAGCAATATACCTATGAGTACCACTTGGGTATTTGTAGGGCTACTGGCAGGTAGGGAGTTTGCCTTGGCACAGCAAATCAACATTCAATCTTTTGCCACTGTATTTAATGTAGTAATCAAAGATTTGTTTAAGGTATTTATAGGATTGGCCGTAAGTATTTTCTTGGTATTACTTATTTCTTTACTCCAGTAAAAAAGCATATTTTAAGGTTTTGAAAAGCCATAGTAGCCTCAAAAGTGCTGTGGCTTATCTTGTTTTATGCATATAGCATTTGTAAAATCTCCTTTGCCCTACCTTTTAAAAAAGGCTTTTGTTTCTTATGTTAAAATGAGAACAGCGCTATTCTAGCTTTTAAACTAAAAAAGTTATATTAGCAGCAATAAAACTAAGCAAGCTTAAAAGAGAACATCTCTTCTGAATTCATTTTTTATGCTCACAAGCATAAATCCATATTAACTTTAACTTATGAGCAATTTGTTGGATTTTGAAAAACCAATCGCGGAACTTGAAGCCAAGTTAAAAGAAATGCAGACCATGGCCGAAGACAACGACGTCGATATACATGAAGCCATCATTTCACTAGAAAAAAAAATAGACGAACTTAAAGTGAATACTTTTAAAAACCTAACCAGGTGGCAGAGAGTACAACTCTCAAGACATCCCGACAGGCCATATACCCTAGATTACATCTACGAAATTACCTCTGACTTTATAGAACTGCACGGAGATAGAAATGTAAAAGACGACAAAGCCATGGTAGGTGGC
This sequence comes from uncultured Thalassovita sp., assembly GCA_937129345.1. Classification (GTDB taxonomy): domain Bacteria; phylum Bacteroidota; class Bacteroidia; order Cytophagales; family Flammeovirgaceae; genus Chondrinema. The sequence goes on from CAKZMZ010000197.1 coordinate 7,846, forward strand.
CTCGGCACTATAGACGGCAAAACATTTATGCTTATTGGCCAGCAAAAAGGCCGAAATACCAAACAGCGCCAAATGCGTAATTTTGGCATGTCAAATCCATCTGGCTACCGCAAAGCGTTGCGACTAATGAAACTAGCAGAAAAATTTGGTAAGCCCATTGTTTGCCTGATCGATACACCTGGCGCCTACCCTGGCATAGAAGCTGAGCAGCGCGGCCAAGCAGAAGCCATTGCCAGGAACCTAAAAGAGATGTTTATGCTCAAAGTACCGGTCATCTGCATCATTATTGGCGAAGGTGCTTCGGGTGGTGCATTGGGCATTGCCATTGGAGACAGAGTACTTATGCTTGAAAACACTTGGTATTCTGTGATCTCGCCAGAATCATGCTCTTCTATTTTGTGGCGAAATTGGGACCAAAAAGAACAAGCCGCCGAAGCTCTAAAGCCCACAGCAGAAGATATGAAAAAAGCCAAATTGATAGATGGCATTATAGAAGAGCCAATGGGTGGCGCTCACAACGATTTTAAATTCATTACTGCTAAGGTGAAAGACGTGATTTTAAAAGAAACGGCCAAACTAGAAAAACTAAGCCCAGAAAAAAGGATAGAAAAGCGTATAGACAAATTTGGCTCTATGGGGGTATTTGTAGAGTAAGCCCCTACCAAAGAATTTGAATATAAGAAAAGCCCATGGGTTAAAGTCTAAGACTTAATTTCATGGGCTTTTTGGGTAAATTATATGATAGTCTAAAATTTTAATGCTCTAGCTCTTGCTCCAGCTTTTCTAGTATCCTGCCTTTGGTTTTTAGCTTATTTACATAGTTATTTCTCTGTTGAAAAATATTCATGTTAGACGATGAGCGCATACCTTGTGCCAGTACAAAAGCATGCTTTTTCTGGAACTCTTCCAACTCTTGTTCATCTTTTTTAATAGACTCGTTAAGTACGCTAATGCGCAAATTTACTTGCTCTTCAGGAGACTTCCTGTAAATATCTGGATGGAAATACTTGGTGGATTTTTCTAAGAAATAAGTCTCGAAAAGCTCATTACAGACAATCCTAAACCTCAAGTTCAACTCCTTATCTTCTTGGTGGTTGGGCTGCTTGCCCAATTTTTTCCAGTTATCTTGTATTTGCTTAACCTCATTAATGTTTACCTTACTCCCGTTTAGGTTCAACATTTCAGATACTGTTTTAAGAAAATCCTTCTTAATATCTACAATAGGCCTGTCTTTAATAGCAGCGCTGTATTTGATAGAATTAAAATACCTGTCCAACTCCTTTTTGAACTGCATCTGCATTCTCCTAACCTTATTTTTAGGAATGTTTCCCACATTTCTCCAATCTCTTTGAAGACTCTTTACCGTTTCCTTTTGGCTAGGATCAGAGCCTTGTTTATTGATCTGTTCGAGCTGATAAAGCAGTTTCCTGTACTTCATCATGCGCTCGTTCATGATACGGGTCTGCTCTGTAAAGAACGATTTCCTTCTAGAGAAGAAATACTCTAGGGCATCGTTAAAATCTTTGGTGAGCCGATCGTCTACCTCTTTGTGCGCACTGCCTGTTTTTATCCACTTTAATTTAAGTTCCTTAAATTTCATGGCAGTATTTTTCCAGTCTGTGCTTCCTTTTAGACTGTTGGCCTCTTCTAAAAGTGCGGTTTTGATTTCGTAATTTTTCTCGCGGTTTTTTTCAATGTAGGCACTGATCTCATCCTCAAGCTCGTTGATCTCATTGTAAAGTACCACAAAATCTCCCAATCCATTGTATTGCGCAAGATAGGTGCGCATATGGATCAGTTTCATCAGATAAGAACCTTTATTTTCGGCCTCTTTAACTGAGTTTTTTACATCTTCTAGTTTCTTTTTCACCATTTCGTACCTGTTTACGAAATAGCGCATACTCTCTTCTTCGCTTTCTCTTACAACACCGAGTTCCCTGTCCTTAAATTCGAAATAGCCTTTTAAATAAACTTTTCCATCCTTAATATACCCGAACTCTGAGATTTCGGGATATTCTTTAATAGCAGAATCTGACATTGGTTTTTCTAATTTTCGTTTGTTTAGCTAAATACTTATTTGGTCTTTAGCATTTAAAAATTTAACGCCTTATAAAAAGGCAGTTAAAACAAAAAATGACTGAAAAATGCTCGTTAATACACATATTCCATGCAATTCTTAAAAATAGGGTTTTCATCTCTAAATATCCAAAAAATTAAGACCTAAAGCAATTAAAGTAATAATTGAAGATATTAATTTAAATTAGCGGAAATATGTAGCTATGCATAAAAAACAGGCACAATACATTAGTAGGCATTGATCTTTAGCAAAAGATAATTGGTATTTTTGCCTCTACATCAGTTATAAAACGCGTAATTGCAGACCATGAAAATGCAGCTAAAATCAATCCTACTTTTGTAGTAGAAAGTATTTTTTAAGTAGTCCGATATAGAATTTAAAGAAAAATCATCAACCAATAACTTTTTGCAGTAACACTTATGAGTAACGAGACCATCATTTTTTCAATGGAAAGGGTGAGTAAGATACATCCTCCTAATAAACAGGTTCTAAAAAACATTTCTCTTTCATTTTTTTACGGTGCCAAAATCGGTATACTCGGTCTTAATGGTTCAGGTAAATCATCCCTTTTAAAAATTATTGCGGGTGTAGACAAATCTTACAACGGCCATGTAGTTTTCTCTCCGGGCTATTCGGTAGGTTACCTCGAGCAAGAGCCTGTGCTCGACCCTGATAAAACCGTTAAAGATGTTGTAAAAGAGGGCGTGCAAGAAGTTGTAGACCTTTTAAAAGAATTTGACGAAATCAATATGGCCTTTGCCAATCCCATGTCAGATGATGAGATGAACAAACTGATCGAAAGGCAAGGCGAAGTACAGGAAAAACTCGATCAGCTCAACGCTTGGGAGTTAGATAACCGCTTAGAAAAAGCGATGGATGCCCTCAACTGCCCGCCTGAAGATGCCAGCATCTCAGTACTCTCAGGAGGTGAAAAAAGAAGGGTAGCCCTTTGCCGTTTGCTTTTGAAGGAACCTGATGTATTGCTACTAGATGAGCCTACCAACCACCTAGATGCAGAATCTGTACATTGGTTAGAACAGCACTTACAACAATATAAAGGCACTGTAATTGCCGTTACCCACGACCGCTATTTCCTAGACAATGTTGCCGGTTGGATCCTCGAGCTAGACCGTGGCGAAGGCATACCTTGGAAAGGCAATTACTCTTCTTGGCTAGACCAAAAACAAAAAAGACTTGCCAAAGAAGAAAAAACCGAATCTAAAAGGCAAAGAACCTTGCAGAGAGAGTTGGAGTGGATCAATATGTCGCCCAAGGGCAGGCGCGCCAAACAAAAATCGAGGATCAACTCTTATGAAAAGTTACTCAGTACAGAGGCCAAGGAAAAAGAAGCGAAGTTGGAACTGTTCATCCCCGATGGGCCTAGGTTGGGCAATGTAGTTATTGAGGCTGAAAATGTGAGTAAAGCTTTCGACGATAAGGTTTTGTACGAAGACCTGAATTTTTCTCTACCGCAAGGCGGTATAGTTGGCATTATTGGCCCAAACGGCGCAGGAAAGACCACACTTTTTAATCTTATTACGGGTAAGGCAGCGCCAGATAAAGGCTCTTTTTCTGTTGGGCCTACCGTAGAGATTGCCCACGTAGACCAGGAACACACCCAACTCGACCCAGAAAAAACTGTTTGGGAAATTATCTCTGACGGCAACGAACTGATGCAGGTGGGCAACCGCGAAATAAACTCTAGGGCATAGTAAGTAAGTTTAACTTTTCGGGCAGCGACCAGCAGAAAAAAGTAGGTGCGCTATCTGGCGGAGAGCGAAACAGGGTACACTTGGCCATGGCCATTAAACAAGGTGCCAACTTGCTATTGCTAGATGAACCAACCAACGATTTAGATGTTAATACTCTAAGAGCTTTAGAAGAAGCTTTAGAAAACTTTGCCGGATGCGCAGTGATCATTAGTCACGACCGCTGGTTTTTGGATCGCATTGCCACACATATTCTAGCTTTTGAAGGTGAGGCCAAAGTGCGCTTTTTTGAAGGCAATTTTACAGAGTATGAGGAAAAAAGAAAGCAATTAACAGGCGATAGCACTCCAAAAAGGTTTAAGTATAAAAAATTGCAATAAAAACATTTTGTTAAAAAATATTTTTCATTTTTGATTAAATTCAATAATTAATAAATTTAAAGTAAGGCAAACTAAATATTTTGTTTTACGGCTAATAAAGGCTGTTTTTCATTAAATGAATACCATTCATGAAGGATGTGATACATTTACTTCCTGAATCATTAGCGAACCAAATTGCTGCCGGTGAGGTAGTTCAACGGCCTGCGTCTGTTGTAAAAGAACTGCTCGAAAACTCTATCGACGCTGGCAGTACACAGATAACACTCATTATCAAAAACGCAGGCAAATCGCTAATACAGGTAGTAGATAACGGAAAAGGTATGTCGGAAACAGATGCTCGAATGTGTTTCGAGCGCCATGCTACTTCTAAGATTTCCAATACAGATGATCTGTTTAAGATATTAACTTTTGGATTTAGAGGAGAAGCTATGGCCTCTATTGCAGCAGTAGCTATGGTTGAGCTCAAAACCAGACAAGCCAACGACGAAACCGGTGTACAGATCAACATTGAGGGTTCTGAAATCAAATCTCAAGAACCCATCATGTGTGCCGAGGGGACTTCTGTTGCTGTAAAAAACCTTTTCTACAATGTACCTGCTCGCAGAAATTTCCTAAAATCCAATCCTGTAGAGACAAGGCACATTATAGATGAGTTTCAGAGAGTCGCCATGTCTAATCCGGGCATCAACATGAGCATGTACCAAGACGATTTGGAGACCTTTAACTTGAAAGAAGGCAAACTAGCTAAAAGAATCTTGGGTATATTTGGTAAGCAATACCAAGAACAGCTTATTCCTTGCAGCGAAGAAGTACAGCACGTTACCATTAACGGCTATATAGGTAAACCTGAGTCGGCTAAAAAAACCCGCGGGGAGCAGTTTTTCTTTGTAAATGGAAGGTACGTGAGACATCCGTACTTACACCATGCCATTATGAACGCCTACGAAGAACTTTTACCCGAAGGCACCTTTCCCTTTTATGCACTGCGCATAGAAATAGACCCCGTTCATGTGGATATTAATGTGCATCCCACCAAAACAGAAGTAAAGTTCGACGATGAAAGGACCATTTACGCTGTAGTGAGTGCTGCCGTAAAACAAGCCTTGGCAGCCAATGGCGTAACTCCATCTCTAGACTTTGATTTGGACGTAAACTTTACCAAAAGTAAAAACTCGGGCCAAAGCGATAATATACCCGTAGTAAGTGGCAATGCTTACAATAGCCCGAACAAACAGCAAGTCAGAAACTGGGATAAACTCTATCCCGATGCAGAAAAAGCCAAAAAGTGGGAAAGCGAGTTTATGAAACTAAAACCAAGAAGTGACCAAGAACAGCAGGAAAAAGAGCCTATGGAAATCAGGTTTAGTAGTGCTGCCAATGATATAGAAAAAGAAAAAGGTACTGAAAAAACGGAAAATCAGAGCCAGCAAATAAAGAAAACCCTACAAATAAAAGGTAAATACATTGTAGCTCAAATAAAGTCTGGATTGATGTTAATAGATCAGGTAGCCGCCCATGAGCGCATATTGTTCGAAAAATTTATGGCTAGGCTAAACAGTGGCAAAGGCAATTCTCAAAAATTGGTTTTCCCGCAAACCATAGAACTCTCTACGGCAGATGCCACCCTACTTTCAGATTTGCTACCTACCCTAACGCATTTGGGTTTTGATCTAGAGAGTTTCGGAAACCAAGCATTTATTATGCGTGGCATTCCTGCTGAAACCAATGAGACTGAAACAGGCAGCATTATAGAAAGCTTTCTCGAGCAGTATAAAATGAACAACGAGCAACTAGAACAAAACCAACATGTAAGAGTAGCTAAGATCATGGCCAAAAAACTAGGCATTAAAGAAGGCCAAGTATTGCATCACGAAGAAAGACAAGCCATAATAGAACAACTTTTTGCCTCATCTAACCCTAATTACAACCCCGACGGACAAAAAACAATCACCATACTAAATGTTGAGAAGCTAGATGAACTTTTTCGTTAAAAGAAAATTAATAAAGTAACTGTTCTTTTATTAATTTTATATATGCATTAAAGAGCAAGCTTTAAAATCGTATTTCTTTATTAAGTGAAAAAATATAGCCGCTCAGACTATTTGGCTATTTAGAAACAAGTATGGTTAGTATTTTTGCCTTGCTGCTTATGACGTGTTCCATTACCGCCGTTGTCGATGTCCTCATTGGCAACTTTTAGAGTATCCATGTCATCTGGTTTTGTGTATTTTTAAAAAAATATTAGGTCTCTTAATGACTTCTAAGTTATTTTAAAACACATAACAATAGACACTGCAAATCTTAGAAGTTACTATCAGTACTTATAATACTAAAGCACCTAGAATAAATAGATTAAAAAAAGAAATTCATTTGATAAATACCGGTACTTGTCATATGCAAAAATGCAGCACCAATAAAGAATTTAAAATAAAAAGAAAGACAACCATGTATCCCAATATCAAATTTAGTGTAGAGAGTGAGCCCGAGGTTGAGGTCTTAGAGCTTGATGAAGTAGATACAGATGCCGATAAAGAAAAAAACCTTGTTGTATTCAATGATGATGTGAATACTTTCGATTATGTAATACAAGCTTTAATTGAAATTTGCAACCATACCAAGGAACAGGCAGAGCAATGTACGCTGATCATACATTACAAAGGTAAATGCGTTGTAAAAACAGGTTCTTATGAAAAACTAGAACCCATGTGTACTGCTATATGCGATAGAGGAATCAGTGCAGAAATCGCTTAGTCCCAAAACAATTTCGATAAATGGCCTATTCGACTTTTATAAATTGGGCTAAACTTAACAGAAGATGAATTATCCCTCGAGATTACTAGACGATGCCGTTAATGAGATTTCTAAGTTACCGGGCATCGGTAAAAAAACAGCACTAAGACTTGCACTTTTTCTACTGAAACAAGACGAAGAAGTTTCTGTAAACCTTTCTAAAGCCATTGTAAAGCTGCGCTCAGAAATCAAATACTGTAAGCACTGCCACAGTATCTCAGACGAGCAGGTATGCGGTATTTGCAACAATCACTCACGCGATAAATCCACTTTGTGCGTGGTAGAGAACACCACCGATGTAATGGCACTAGAAAACACTTCTCAATACTTCGGACTGTACCACGTATTGGGCGGTGTAATCTCCCCAATAGAAGGCATAGGTCCATCTGACCTTAACTTAAATACTTTTTTTGAAAGGTTAGAAAGTGGCGAGGTAAAGGAAGTTATCCTAGCGCTCAACTCGACCATGGAGGCGGAAACAACCGCTTTCTACATCACTAAAAAGCTTAAGGAGAAAAACATCAAAATTACTACCATTGCTAGAGGTGTGCCTGTTGGAGGCGAACTTGAATATACAGACGAAGTAACATTAGGCAGAAGCATTGCAAGAAGGGTAATTTATGAATGAGCCTGACATTTCTGTAATTCTCCCCTACTTTAATGCCCAAAATACTTTGGCTGAGGCTGCAAACAGCATGCTCAAGCAAGGTTTTTCTAACCTTGAACTTATCTTGGTCAATAATGCTTCTACAGACCAATCTGAAAAAATAGCTTTAGAAATAGCTGAAAACGATTCTCGAATCGTTTGCCTCAAAGAAATGCAAAAAGGTGTAAGCCATGCGTTTAATACGGGTTTGAATAAGGCAAAAGGCGCATTCATTGCCCGCATGGATGCCGATGACATCGCCCACCCTACCCGACTGCAAAAACAAATGGATGTCTTTAAAAAACAGCCCGAAATTAGAGTGGTGGCTACGCAAGTAACCATTCCTAGCAAAGCCAATAATAAAGGCTTTAAGGCTTATGTAAACTGGTCTAATAGCCTGATCAGCAGCGAGGAAATTTATTTGAACCGCTTCGTAGAACAACCAGTGATCAATCCTACTATTTTATGTAGAAAAGCTATTTTTGATGCGTGTGGCAGCTATCTACATGGTGACTTTCCGGAAGATTACGACTGGTTTTTACGGGTTTTGGAAAAATATAAAATCTCAAAAATAGCGGAACCGCTCCTCACTTGGCGAGATTTACCCAACAGGCTAAGCCGCAACGATGCAAGATACAGCCAAGATGCTTTTTACAAGACCAAAGCAAAATACTTGGCAAAATGGCTTTTAGACAACAAGCTCCCAAACTTAAAAATTGCTATTTGGGGTTATGGCAAACAAGCCAGAAAGAGAGTGAAACACTTGAGTGCCTATGGTGTAGAAGTAGCAACTTTCATAGATGTTAAGCCTAAAAGTGGTAAATCAGATAACTACCTATATTTTAAAAACATACCAACGCCGGGAAAGTATTTTATCGTTTCTTATGTAGGCAATCGTGGTGCTAGGGATGAGATACGGCACTTTTTAAAAGCCAAAGGCTACCAAGAAGGCAAAGATTTTTTAATGGCAGCATAGAGTTGACTTTTTACAAAATAAATCGCAAATTTGCTCTGTATTAAATTCAATTTTATCAACTCAATACCATTCCATAACAAGCCTGAGGTGTAAACCTGCATTGCAAACAGATCAACTCTCTTTGTAATGCGCCTTCCTATCCAACTCCTTTACTGAAAAGGAGCCTACTTTTTTATTGAATTTTAAATACACCTCACCATGAATACTTACACCAAAGAAAATTTGGGTTGGAATGACTTTTTAGAAAGCCATATCAAAAATAATACTTCACCATTTTCTATTGCCAGAGTAGCTATCGAAAATAGAAACAACTACCTGTTGTATGCGCCAGGAGAAGGTGAAGCTTTGGCAGAATGCACTGGTAAATTGTTGTTTCAAGCCAATCAAGCTACAGAATTACCTAAGACCGGAGACTGGGTTTGGTTCCAAAAGTTTGAAGAAAACAAGGGGATAATCCATGCTGTATTTCCTAGAAGAAAAGTATTGAGCCGCAAAGTTGCCGGCGAACTTACCGAAGAACAAATTATAGCCACGCATGTAGACAAAGTATTGATTGTACAAGGGCTAGACCAGAACTTCAATATAAATAGATTGCTTAGAAGTGTGGTGATGGTACGCGAAGCTGGCATCACGCCCATTATCATTCTTAACAAAAAGGATATTGGTGAAAATATGGCCACTAAGTTAGAACAAGTAAAAAAGCAATTAGCCAATGTTGAAGTACAAGCTATTAGTGCACTCAAAAATGACGGGGTTGATGCAGTGCTAAATATGCTTAAAAGTGGAGAGACCTTTGTGTTAATGGGTTCCTCAGGTGCTGGTAAATCTACCTTGGTAAATGCTTTAATGGGTAAAGAAATTGCTGCTACGCAACAAGTACGCAACCAAGATTCTAAGGGCAAACATACCACTACGCGTAGAGAAATGCACCTACTACCTAATGGCGTAATCTTAATCGACACCCCCGGTATGAGAGAATTACAGTTGATGTCTGCCAAAACTTCTTTGGATGAAACTTTTGATGATGTGGGTAAATTGGCTGAGCAATGCCGATTTAAAGATTGTACACATACAAATGAAGTTGGCTGTGCCGTACTCGCTGCTCTAGAAAGTGACGAACTATCAGAAAGTAGCTATCAAAATTACCTAAAGCTTAAAAAAGAAGATGCCTACATGGAATCTAGGGTAAGTCAAAAAGCTTATTTAGAGAAAAAAGCCAAGGAGAAGCAACTGCACAAGCATATTCGCTCGATTACCAAAAAGCGAAAGTTTAAGTAGCAACAAGAAAGCGCTGGGTTTATCATCCAGCGCTTTTATTACTCATCATCGTCATCATCAAAATCTAGGGGCCAGCCGTCATCTTCATTGAGGAGTTTTTCGATATCTCTGCGGTCTTTTTTGGTAGGCCTGCCCAAACCTCTTGGCCGAGAAAGAATGCCCGACTTCTTAATCATTTCAAATTTTTCCAGTTCTTCCTTCGGAGTGATTTCTTCTACATACTCACTTACCAACTTAGCGCCTACCCTACTCTTTAATAATTTTTTCACTCTGTATTTTCTCCAAATCGGATTTTTCTTTACTTCAATCACATCGCCTTCTTTTACGTCTCTAGAAGATTTCACAAACTGCCCATCCATGGTCACCCTATTAGACCTGCATGCTTCAGTCGCCACCGTTCTTGTCTTAAAAATCCTGACCGACCACAAAAATTTATCTATCCGCATTTTATTGGTTGTTAGTAATTCTATTTTTCTACTCTTGTTTCACAAATCGTGTGTTTCACATATTTCTATGTTGCCAAACTTGTAAGGTACGCAAGGTATCCGTATCTGCTTTAATAGATTGTAAATCGTCTAGGTTTGCTGTTACAATTTTGCCATCTAACTCTATTTCAAGCCAATACTCTCCGCCATTAAAGTTTGAATCATTGGTATAATTGCCCACAACTTTTACTTTTTCTAGCTCCTTTTTACCAGAACTGTATTTTACTTCATACAAGGCCTCAAAAGGATAATTTATATTTTCATCCATATAAATTGCCCAACCTGCATTCATTTCATATTCATCATAGCAATCTACAATTATTTCATAGTCTATGATTTCTTGTATTTCTTCTTTGGTCAAATCCATCACTCCACCTTTTTTCCAGCAGCCAACCATGCCTTCATACCGCCTTC
>CAKZMZ010000198.1 GCA_937129345.1 uncultured Thalassovita sp.
AATTGCGCCGGCCAAGCAAAGGGGTAAATTGGTCGCCATGTTCCAATTCAATATTACTTTGGGAATAGTCATCGCCTATTTTTCTAATTATCTAATGTCAGGAATTGGAGAAAATGCCTGGCGTTGGATGTTGGGTGTAGAAGCCATACCGGCTTTTATTTTCGCTTCGTTGGTGTTTTTTTTACCTAAGAGTCCGCGTTGGCTCATTGCCATTAAAGGCGATGAAGATGCCGCAAGAAAAGTTTTGCAGGAAGTAAGTAATGAAAATATCGATACTGCTGTTTCTGAAATCAATTTGAGCATTGCCAGTGCCAAAGCGGGAGCTGGCCATTTCTTTTCTGCAAAATACCGTAAGCCAGTTATGCTAGCTTTTTTGTTTGCTATGTTCAATCAGTTTTCGGGCATTAACGCCATTATTTATTATGCGCCCCGTATTTTTGAGATGACGGGCTTGGGTGCCAGTGCCAGTTTGCTTTCGAGTACCGGCGTTGGGGTCACTAACCTTATTTTCTGTATTGTGGGCTTATTTATAATAGATTTTGCAGGAAGAAGATCATTAATGTATATAGGTTCTTTTGGGTTGATATTAACCCTTTCTTTAGTTGCTTACGGCTTTTTTGCAGAGCAGTTTGCAGGAATTCCTGCCTTTATTTTCTTGTACATTGCCTTCTTCTCCATGTCGCAAGGGGCGGTTATTTGGGTATTTATTGCTGAGATTTTCCCGAATCGTATACGGGCACAAGGGCAGTCTTTTGGCAGCTTTACCCATTGGATTTTGGCCGCGATCATCGCCAATGTTTTTCCCTACTTTGCCAGCCAGTTTGGTGGCGGCCCAGTTTTCAGCTTCTTTGCAGTGATGATGTTCTTGCAGCTACTTTTTGTATGGAAGATCATGCCCGAAACCAAAGGCCGTTCTTTAGAAGAATTGGAGAAAGAAATGGTAAAGGCTTGAGTATTCCCCGTTCAACCTCAGTAGGGTTTTAAACCATGCCAAGGGTTACTAAAAACTCTTCCCATTTCTCAAAATCTTCACTTGTAATTGGGGGTATTTCTGGTATCTGAAGCAGCGTTTTATAAGTACAATCGGGCGTTAATTTATCTGTAAATTTAGGATGGTTGGTCATTCGCCGATGGGTGTCTATCAAAAAACATAATAACTGATCAACTTGCCCTGACTGATTTACTTTTTCACAAAGAGGCAGCCAAAACAAATTTAAAAATTTATCAATTACATCTGACAGGATAAGCGGTTGGGGATTTTCTATTAAAAAAATTATAGCTTAGTTTTCTGATCTTGAGGTAATATTTTCTATAATATCGTTTACATCTTCTTGCTGTTTGGTTGGATTAAACGAAACCATTCCGCCTAAAAACTTAAAAGAAAGGTTGGATAAAATAGTGATCCAATTTTCTTGTAGCCCAGTTTCTAACTGGATTGGGACTTCAAAAAAAGAGGTGCCTTTTTTTTGCTCGTAATGCTCTTTTACCAAATTGGTAAACCAACTCTGCCCAAAGTTTTCTTTTCCGTCAATTAAAATTAAACCGGGTCTCCATTTACTAAAATAACTAAATATAAACTTTCTCTGATTGGTGTAATTTACAGATTTTATGGATTCAAAAAGAAGTTTGTCTATTGAATCTAAAGGCCTTAAAGTGGCTAACTCAGCTTGATACTCTTTTATCCGTTCTTTTATTTTTTGTACTTGTAACTTTGCAGTAGTAATTTCTTTAGGCTCATCAGACAAATCTATCTTATCTTCATACTCGCTCAAGAGCTGATACTGCCTGTTTAATTTTCCTTCAAGGTCTCTTTTGCGTTCTTTTCGGCTCATGCCACTAACCTTTGATCATATTGATTTCGTCCTTATAATCTTTAATTCTTTTACGTATCCGAGTTATTTCGTGTCTAATTTTAAGGTCTTCTTTAGGATCTGAATTTAAATCTAACTTTTCTTCATATTGAGCCAATAGACCATACTGCACTTCAATTTTTTCATTTAAAGTCCTAATTCGCTTAGCTTCAAAGCTATCGTCGGCGGGTGTATCTAGTTCAGGATCTGGCGGAACAGTCTCTACATTCTCACCCTCCGCATCTGTTTTTATCTGCTTTTCAATAGCTTTCACTAAATCGGCATATTTTTCTTGTTGGTGCGCCCTAACAGAAAGTGCATTGATGTTTTTGAGGATTTCTGCCAATTGGGCAATGTGCTGCCTGATTTCAGTATAAAGATCTAAGTCTTGGTAAATGCCATGCAAAGCCGCTAAACTGCCCTGCTTCATTTTTTCTTCCAGCATTTTTACTTCTTGCTCCCAAAAATGCACGTAATCCAATCGATCAGCTGCTTTGTAAATCTTGGCAGAGTCCAATACTATCGGGAATATACGTTCATGGAATTTTCCGCTCTTATACACCTGTATCAACTCAAACATGCAATTCTCAGATTTGAGATAAGGGTCGCTTATCACTAAAATTACATATTTGCCCTTACCTATGCGTTGCATAAACTCTTTGATCAACCCCTTGTAACCCAATTCATGAACATCCCGAACAATATTCATTTTCTTTTCTTTGAGGATGATTTCGAGTTCGTCGGCTATTTGTTTGCTTGCCTCTTTCCAAGAGTAGGATATAAAAATTTCTGATGGCATAAGTTCAAAAAATAAAAAAGCCTTTAATAAGGCTTCAATTTAAACATTTTGGCGATATTGTACTTAAAGGCTACTACAAAATTTTATTATGCCAATGATGCAAACCTCAGTTTAAGAGGTTTTACAATGGTATTATCTTTCTAAAGAAATTAATGTGTTTCTACAAAAGAGTGTTTGTATTTCAATAAAATATGCTTGATTTCTTTTAAGTCGCGTACTGCACTTTTGTCTTTAGAATAAAATTCGAAAAGTTTCTTTTTTTGTCCTGAGGCATGTATGGCATATAAAGACTCGGTGCTATTTTCAATACTGAAATCTGTAATATCTATCCACTCCCACTTAACATTACCACCCACCGAATTGAGTCTCAAAGCATCCTTTTGTATGCTCAACTGATAAGTACCTTTTTCTAGAATTCCATAAAATAGAAAAATACCTAAAAGTACGGCGCCAATGATGAACCCCCACTGAATAATTGTACCAATAAAGTCAAGTATTTTATAGAATAGACTTTCTGTGATGAATGGGTCATTTTCTAACTCTTGAAGTTCAGGATCTTGTTTGCCCATGTACCAACCTAAAGCCCCGCCTGCCACTATAAAAATAAATCCAAAAAAACCTGAAGTGCCATCTTGAGTAATGTGTATCTGTTCTTTCCTTTGGGTAATGCTATAATTGTATTTACTTATGATTCTTTCTATGTTTTTCATCTGGTTTAATATAGGATCAAAAAAAAGGCAAAAATTGAGAGCGGCAAGTTGCACTTTACATACCCTTTTTATTGAAAGATATTGTTTTAAACATAAAAATAGACTAACTACTATACATGCAATAATTATATCGTCCGCATTGCGCCAATTGCATTGCGCCAGTGTATTGCGCCAGTGTATTGCGCTTTTCGTACATCCTCATTTATAAATGAGGATGATGCATAGTAGTAAAAAAATAGACCATTTATAAACCAACATAGGCTTTATGTAAATGCCCTTGTATCCTTAACTGCGGTAAAGACACCACAAAAAGTAATTTTATTGTAGGCTATCTACCAGACCACTCTTTGTTAAATACATTAAAAAATATTCAGCATGATTTTAGTTAATTTTTTGGTAGATTGCGTTGGGAGATTTACTAAGAATTGTTAATGATTAAAACAATTTATAAGAATAGTGAATAGCTGAACCTTATGGTATAGAATAAAATAATCGTTTTTGATATTTCTTTTGACAATTATTTACTTGCAAATAACGCTACCAATAAACTTTCAAATTAATAGCACGACATGAGCAATGATTATTTAATCATAGATGACAGCGATATAGATATTTTGATAGTAAACAGGATGATCGCCAAGTACTATCCAGATTTTAATCCAATCTCTTTAAGCGATGGAGCAAAAGGCATAGATTATTTACGAGATGTAAAAAATGGAAGCAAGCAAAAACCCAATTTTATACTGCTAGATTTGCAAATGCCTATTATGGATGGCTTTGAATTTTTAGAAATTTACGAAAAAGATCTTTTCCCAGCTTTGCGCGATATCAAACTAATTATCTTAACAAGCTCCATACACCAAATTGATAAGCAAAAAGCGGAGAAATATCAGTCTGTTACTGCATATATGGTAAAACCCTTCTCTATAGATGAATTCAAATATTTTATTTGAAAATAATATGTAATGCGTTTTTGTACCTTTCGTTAAGTTTTGGCAAGCCTAAGACCGCGAAAAATGAAAAGTACAAAGTCCCAAAAAACCACTATTAGCACTGAGGAAACCTGCCAAAAACTAGCTGAACAATTGGCTGAAAATGAGCTGATTTTTGATGCTATATTAGAAACCACTATGGCAGGATATTGGGATTGGGACATCCCAAACGATAAAGAGTTTTTGAGCCCTGCCTTTAAGGCCATGTTCGGTTACGAAGACCACGAACTAGAGAACCATCCATCTGCTTGGCAAAATATTATACACCCCGAAGACCTTCCTAAAGTATTCAATAAATTTGAACAGCATGTAGCATCAAAAGGTAAAATAGCTTTTGAAAATGAAGTGCGATATTACCATAAAAATGGCGATACGATATGGGTACTCTGTAAAGGTAAGGTAATAGAATGGGGAGAAAATGGAGAACCTCTGAGAATGATTGGTTGCCACTTAGATATTACCGAATCAAAAGAAAAGGAACAACTCTACAAAAAACAGAAAAATAGCCTAACCAGAACCATAAAAAAATATGCAGAAATGGCCCATAGGGTTAAACTGAAAGACCAAGTATTTAAAGAGGCTAGAGAAATTTCGCAATTTGGTTTATGGAGCTTCGATTTGCTGACCAAAAGAATTGAATGGTCTGATGAAACCTATCGTATTTTCGGTTTTGAGCCCGGCGAAGAAATCACCTATGAAAAATATATTAGCGCCATACATCCCGATCATAGAGACTTTGTTGTATCTAATACAGAGACAGTAATTGAGAGTGGAGAAAAAGTAGAGTTCGAGCACAAAGTACTAACCCGTAAAGGCGATATAAAATACGTACACACTACGAGCAAGTCTATTAAAGACCACAATGGCAAAGCCATAGCTATTAGAGGAGCATTACAAGATATTACCTCAAAAAAGACTTCTGAGAAAAATCTGAGCAAGTATCAAAAAGGGCTGGAAACCCTCAATAAAATAGCGGCAAATATCAACCTAAGTTACAGCGAACAAATTTATGAAGCACTAGAAAAGGTTTGTGCATATTTAGATTTGCCTTTGGGTATAGTTAGTAAAGTTGAAGGTGAACAGTATCAAATAGCTTTTTCCTATTCAAATGATCCTGAGCTCAATTTGGAAAATGAGGCTTTCTTTGATTTAGGCGATACCTATTGCAGCTTGGTACTCGATAATAAGAAACCGGTTGCAATCCCTTACATGGGCAAATCAGAATATGCAAAACACCCATGCTATGCTAAGTTTAACCTAGAGTCTTACATCGGTGCTCCCGTAAAGGTAAATGGGAAGATATTTGGTACCATCAACTTTTCTTCGCCGCGAGTTAATCAAAAGGGTTTCTCTAAATACGATTTACAATTTATTGCTTTGCTTGCTAATTGGGTGGGCTCTACCTTTAGTAGAAAACTCTATGAAGAAGAATTGATCGAAGCAAAAAAAAGAGCGGAAGAAGCCTCTATAGCCAAAGAACAATTCCTTTCTACCATGAGCCATGAAATCCGCACGCCTATGAATGCTGTAATCGGTATGGCCCATTTGCTATTACAAGAAAATCCACAGCCCCATCAATTAGAAAAGCTAAAAACACTCCGCTTTTCTGCTGAAAACCTATTGGCACTAATTAACGATATCTTAGACTTCAACAAAATAGAGTCGGGCAAAGTCGCCTTTGAGGAAATAGACTTTAACCTTTATGATTTGATCAATGGTGTTAAACATGCACTCAAATTTAAAGCAAAAGAAAAAAATCTAAAATTTAAAGTAAAGTATGACGACGACATACCTGATGTACTCGTAGGCGACCCCACGAGGCTAACTCAGGTACTTATTAACCTGCTTGGCAATGCCATAAAATTTACAGAGCAAGGTTTTGTATCTGTAGATTTAGAGGTAATTGAAGAAAAACCTGATTGTGTTAAGATACAGTTTACGGTACAAGATTCAGGGATAGGCATCCCTCAGGAAAAACTTGATTTAATTTTTGAGCGCTTTACCCAAGCCAATGGCGATACCACCAGAAAATTTGGAGGTTCTGGTTTGGGCCTCTCCATTATCAAAAATCTTTTGGAACTACAGGGTAGCCAAATCCAAGTTGAAAGCCAACAAGGAGTCGGCAGTAAGTTTTATTTCGACATGAAATTTAAATTGAGTGACAAATCTAATGTATCGGAACAAAGTCAACTCAATATCGAAAGAGAAGAAAAGAACCTGAAGGGTATAAAGATTTTAGTAGTGGAAGACAACAAAATAAACCAAATGGTGGCCAATGAGTTTTTGGGTAAATGGCAAGCCGAGGTATTCTTTGCAGATAATGGTCGTATCGCTCTAGAAAAACTAGAAACACAACAATTCGACATCATACTAATGGATTTGCAGATGCCAGAAATGGACGGATATGAAGCAGTAAATGCCATAAAAAACCATCAAAGCGAACAAACAAGGCAAACACCAGTAATTGCCTTAACGGCATCGGTAATGGCAGATGTTAAAGACAAAGTAAAACAAAACGGTTTTAGTAGCTATGTGAGCAAGCCTTTTAATCCAACTGAGCTTTATTCAAAAATCAGAAAACTGATCAGCAGAGAAAATGAGAGCAATGATAGCTTAGAGAGTCCAGAAAAAAGTATCATTTCTTTTGAAAAAATACAAGAAATAGCAGAAGGCAACCAGCAATTTATAGACTCTATGTGCCAGCAACTGATAAAGGATATAGAAGCCTTTGAGCAATTGATCACTAAAGCAATACGAGAAAAAAAAGATACAGATATTTCTTTTGCAGTACACCGTTTTAAGACATCCTTGGAGCTTTTTGCTTTAAGTGAGGTTAAAGTAAAAATTGAATCGCTAAGACATAAAGTGAAGAAAGAATCTGATGAAAGCATACAAAACGCACTTAATGAGCTTTTGAGCAGCTTACGTAATGTTAAGAAAGGCTTGATTTAAACAAAGAAGTATTTCTATAGCTTTTTTCTTTATTTTTCGATGTGTACCTTTCGTATTTGTCAAAAAGATAGATATGAAAGTAACACTACCATTCATTTTCATTATAGCACTTATAGCGATAGGCTGTAATAAAAAGCAAAACCAAAAAATGAACGAGGCATCTGCTATTACAATTGATGCTGAAAAGCATAGACCGCTCTACCATTTTACACCAGCTAAAAAATGGATGAATGATCCTAATGGAATGGTATTTTACGAGGGCACTTACCATCTGTTTTATCAACATTATCCAGATAATACGGTTTGGGGCCCTATGCATTGGGGACATGCTACGAGCAAAGACTTGGTAAATTGGGAACATCAGCCCATTGCCCTTTATCCTGATAGTTTGGGCTATATTTTTTCTGGTGGCGCTGTTGCAGATATAAAAAATACCTCTGGTTTAGGCACCAATGAAAACCCACCACTGGTTGCTTTTTTTACCTATCATGATCCAGTAGGTGCAGAAAATGGAAGCGATACTTTTCAGACACAAGGACTGGCCTACAGCTTAGACAATGGCAAATCTTGGATAAAGTATGAAAACAACCCTGTTATAAGCAACCCCGGTATTAGGGATTTTAGAGATCCAAACGTTTTTTGGCATGAAGCCTCCCAAAAATGGATTTTGTTATTGGCTGCTCAAGATAAGATCATGTTTTACCAATCGGAGAACTTAATAAATTGGGAATTTACCAGTGAATTTGGTGAAAATAGTGGTAGCCATGGCGGGGTGTGGGAATGTCCCGACTTATTCTCTTTACCTCACCCTAAAAACCCTGATGAAATGGTTTGGGTGTTGCTCGTGAGCATTAACCCTGGTGGGCCTAATGGAGGTTCGGTAACTCAATATTTCTTAGGCGATTTTGATGGAAAATCATTTAAAAACCAATTCCCTAAAGAAAAAACACTTTGGCTAGATTACGGCACAGACAACTACGCAGGCGTCACTTGGTCTGACATTCCTAAAGAAGATGGTAGACGTATTTTTATTGGCTGGATGAGTAATTGGGATTATGCCAATGTAGTACCTACAAAATCTTGGAGAAGTGCCATGACCGTTCCCCGAAAACTCGAATTGAAATCTGGAAAAGAACACATTCTACTTACCAACGAGCCTGTAAAAGAACTAGAGCAATTAAGGAGTGCAAGTACTGATATTGAAAGTGGTGTTTTAGAAGCAAACAGAACGCTACAAACTAACAATCCACTTTGTGAATTACACCTTCAGATTGACTTAGGAGAAAGTACCGCTAAAAAAATAGGCATAAAATTGAGCAATGATAAGAGCGAAAAAATCATTGCCGCTTATCATGTAGAAAATCAAAATTACTTTATTGACCGAACTGGATCGGGCAAGCATACTTTCTCTGATAAATTTAGTGGCATTCATACCGCGCCTCGCTTGGTTGATAACAACATCATAGAATTACAAGTTTTGGTTGATGTTGCTTCTATAGAATTTTTTGCAGATGAAGGCAGAACGGTACTGACTGATATTTTCTTCCCAACAGAACCCTTTAATAAAATTGAATTATTTACAGAAGGCGGAAGTGCTAAAATTATAAAAGGCAAAAGCTATACGCTTTCACCTTCAATTATTCAATAAAAAATTAAATCACCTCAGGCGCTGTATCAACCTCTATATCAAACCCTGAGGTAACTACTTTGCCATTTACTTTTACTTGCACCCACATTCTGTACTTTCCTTCTTTCGGGAAAGCATAAGGGAAAGAAACCTCATTAGACAAACCTTTTTCTTCCATCTGCTTAAAAATCTCTTCGCGCATGCTGGTAATTTGGTTCGGGTTCAGACTCTTTAAATTGCTCATATCGTAATTAGAAGAATCTAAAACCACACAAAGGGTAATGTCATCGCTAATTTTATCTGCCAACATTTCTTGGGCTGCCATAGAAATGGTACCCACCGGATGTAAGTGTATAAATACTGAAGCATCCTCTTTAACTACTGCCGAATGTCCGAGCATGCCCAAATAAGGTTCTAAAACTACCGGTAAGCCATTCTCGTCAGTAAGCGAAAACTTTAAGGATTCTACTTGCCCGGCTACAAACTTTTTATCTGCTTTTTGCTCAAAAGTCATAATATATTTACCAATTTTCTGCTGTTGGCCTTCGGGTTTTGTAAACCGATACCAACTATCATCTTCATCTCTAGAAATTTTACTTTGGGATTGCTCATTCTCATCGGTAAAAGCAATAGGCATGGCTGCCGTTTGAGCTTTGGGTGCTTCTAAAGAAATTTGTGTCACCAATGTTTCGTTTAGGCCACTTTGATGTACAACATCTGCAAACAAATTGTACTTACCCGCTGGCAAATCAGGCAGCAAAACATCGTAATTTACAGAATCGAATTTTACGGGATGCAGGTGGGCAAAAGTATTCATGTCTTTATCACTGATCATAAAGAGATGTATTAATTTGCCATGGTCAGGTATTAGATCGCCTGCCTTTCTATCAAAGTGCCCTTCATCTTTTAAGTGAAGCCGCATTACCCTACTCTCATTTACTGAAGCCGCTAACTCTACAGGTTTGTACATATACCTTTGGTAGCTGCTTTCTTCACTTTCCCACCATAAATTTCCTAAATATAATACTCCAGAAAAAACAAAGAGCATACTCACCCCAACAAGCACTGCTTTGTTTCTTTTCTTTTTATTGATAGCATCACCAGGCGTAAGTGTGGCTTCTCCAGTACTGGTACCAATGATTGTGGCTCCGCCTACAAATAAAATCAAGCCTAAAATGGCCAATACCACGCCTAATTCACTTTCCATTTCTAATTGTGCCGTAGCCAATGCGGGTACAGGAATTACTGTGCTACCTCTGCCTTCTTCGCCGTCTACAATAATTTTTACACTTGATGAGCCGTGGGCCATTAACCAAAGCTCAGCGGCAAATAAATTAGCATCACCAGCTACCTGTTTGGCAGCTTCGGGATCAGGAGCTTTATCCCCACCATATCTAAAATAAATGGCCTGTACACTCACATTACTGGCCTTGCCTTCGGTAATTCTTGCCGAAACTTGTGCCAACCCGGGCACAACATCAGGCGGCTGAATGTTGATCAAAAGCTTGTATGGCCCAGCATTTCCCTCAAATACAATGTTAGGACTGCCTACGTGCGCAGCAGTCAACAGGTAAATACTAGCAAATACTAGATATATTTTTATACTTCGCATGGTTGGTTCGATAGCTTCTAATTAAATTTTGTTTCCTTAAATCATCTTTTTACTGCTCGCATCCAGTCTCCCCATAGCAAAGCCAATCTGCTAGACAAAATCGTAATACCTAGAGCAATGGCCAAGCCTTTCATAAGTACTGGAAATTCCTCTGCACGCCAAGGATAAAACTCAAACCTATATTGCCAATCGGGATTCCAATTATAGGCTACAGCATCAGCTGCAAAAACCCAGTTCTTTGCATAATCAGAGAGCAAAAACTCGCTAAAATACCTTTGTGTAACAAAAAAGGAAACGAAGAAGATGGTACCCATTAAAGCAGCATTGATCCAGTCATTATTAAAAGATGTTTTGTTTCTGTAGAGGTCGAGTAAAACTGCCGGCACTATCAATAAATGTGGAAACTCAAAAGGCACGTAATGCGTGATTTCGTTTACCACAGGACCCAACAAAGGCTCTGCTGGAAACAAGGGCAAAAACCAAAGCATAAATAGGTTAATGCCAGTATAAAATAACGCTGCAATGGTTATCGGGAATTTTAAGCCCGAAGCCCTACCGGCAGAAACCATAAAAAGCGGGAAGATAAATCCTCCAACTTTATAGTAAGTAGAGGCATGTGCCACATTAGGATTCATATATTCTGTAAGCACCACACCCAAAATGGCAATGAGCATACCCACAGTATAAACATACATCAGCTTTACTCTTTTAAACTTTTTATCTAGTATCAGTTTTTGCTCGTAGTTAGCTGCTTCATATTCACTTTTTAATACATTTTGATAGGTAAGCAATTGAATAACCGCACCAAGCTGAATAACTAACATGCCCATAGCCAACAAGGCATGGGGAGGACTCAAAATCTTTACGTCAAGCCCGTAAGCATTGTGCCACCAATCATCAAAAGGGGCTGAGGTGAGCATAGCTAGTGCGCCCCAAACTAAAAATAGCGCACTCAATGGGGAACGAAAGCCCCAAAACCAAACACCTTTTGCTTTTTCAGCTTGGGAGCCAAAAAAGGTAGTCTTGATCATAAGGTAGCCTCCACCAATGCCTCCTAAAACACCGCCTAAATAGATAAGCAAATGGGGCGGGGAGAAAAGTCCGTCTCTACCAATACTTAAATGCCAAGAAATATCCCATATTAAACCCGTAATTATGCTTGTAGTAGCCAATAAGGCCGTGTAAATGTACCATGGCATGTTCCAAGCGGTATTTGCTACAAGCGTTTGTTGTTCTTGTTGTCGAGAATAGGTGAGTTCCATATTTGTATGCAGTGAGGAAAGTTGAAAAATACCAGTATGAAATTAAAAATTTCAAATCAATATTCCTAAAAATAAAAAAGCCCCACTGTTTAACAGCGGGGCGGAATTCAGAATTAATTATATATGTATAATATTATCTCTTACGCAAGCTTAACATTAACGGCATTTAATCCTTTTCTTCCTTCGATGAGTTCAAAGGTAACATCGTCATTCTCCCTGATGTCGTCAAGAAGACCTGATACGTGTACAAAATACTCCTTTTCAGACTCAGAATCTTTGATAAAACCGAATCCTTTTGATTCATTAAAAAACTTAACTTTTCCTTCTTTCATGATAAATTGTAATAAAATTATAATACTGATGCTAAGGTATGCGAAAATCATGAGGAAAATAAAGATTTTCTTTAAAATCTTATCTGTAATATTTTTATACAGCAAAATACATAAATAAAAGAACATTTTTTTATATTTTTCAAAGACTTTAAAAAGAACTTTCTTTCAAGTTTGCATTTGTCTTCTTTATTACAGGAATCGTTCTTAGCCTATTTTTATTTTTTTATTGCAATCCTAGTACTTCTACTCCTTGCTCAAATACAATATCCACAGGGATGCCCGAAGAGCTAAGTCTCTCTAAATCTGCTTGTAGTTCTGGCATAATTTTACCCTTTTCTTCCATTAATTTTACCACGGCATCATAGTCTCCATTGCCTTGTAGTTGAAGGATCAAAGCTGAGAGGTCGTTCATAGCGGTTTGCATTTTTTCGAAGTCTACCGAATAAGTGCCTTCAGCATCTTTGGTAAAGGCACCCTTTTCTTTAAAATAGTTAAAGCGCAACATGTTGGCCTTGCCATGGGCACTGGCAGCACCAAAACGTACCGAACGGAAAATACCTGCTAAGAAAGTGACGTAATTGTCCATGATTTCGCCTTCTTTGATCTCGCCTTGCTCAAACAAACTGGTAACCATGTACAAGCCCAAAATATCTGCTTTGCCTTCTTCTAAAGCAGAGGCTTGTTCTTTGAGGGCTTCTCTGACGGTACCTTTACCATTAATGGTTTCTTTTATGCCCAAGCCATGCGCCACCTCATGAAACATGGTATTACCAAAAAAAGCATCAAAAGTAACATGCTTACGCTGCGACTCATGAATGAGCATATCGGTAACGGGCAGCATGATTTGATCAAATTTAGCGCGCATGGCATTTTTTAGTTGGGATCTGCGGGTTCCGTATTCTAACTGGATTTTTTCATCATTAGGTAAATTTACCGCTATGGTTTTACTACCCGCGTTGCAGTCTCCGGCATAATACACCACATCATATGCATTGAGCTGCGATTTGCTCCCGGGCGTTTCTGCCTTATACTCCTTAGCCACAGGCAAGCCTTTTTGCAAATCGGGCAACATAGATGCATATTTTTCTAGGCGTTGGCTCCAAGCCTTATCTTTCACTAGCACATAAGCCTCAAAGGCCGCTTTGTAACCAAACAGTTGGTCTTCGTAATTTTCTATAGGCCCAATGATCACATCTATGCCATTGTCTTTCATGTTCATCCAAGCTACGTCGCTTTCGTAATAATCGTCAGTTAAAAGTGCCTCGGCCCTTAGTTCTAAATAATTTTGTAAGGCTTTATTATCTGCTAATTGAGCGGCTTCTTTTAACAAAACAGATGCCTTTAGTAATTCTGCCGAATAGGCTTCGCTATAAGGTACAGTCACCAAACTGCCGTCTTCTGCTTTTTGTATGAGTGTATAAAGACTGGTTTTATCTGCTGCAGTTAATTGCTCAAAATCTTCTTTGCTCATGTCTTCAGGATAGAAATTGGCGCCAAGTGGTTTGGGACCAACACCCTCAATAAAAGGTTGGTTATCTGCTAATCTATCCCAAGGGCCGTAATTGATTTGAGCGAATTCCTTAGTTTCTTGATCGCTTATTTTATCCATTAAGGCCGATTTGTCGCCATAAGCCTGGCGCCAAAATAGCCCGTCCATAATTTTTGAGGCTTCTATAAGCAGAGGAATCATAGATTTTTCTGATTCACTTAGCTGAGAAACATCCGTTGTTAATTTTACAGGTGCGTAAATATCTGTCCGCACAGGTGCTAAAGGCACTTCCTTAGTTTCTTCTTCCACTTTAGATTCTTGTACACCTTGATCGCAAGATGCGAGCATAAAAATGAAGGCCATTAAGCCTTTTAGCCAATACTGCTTGATCAATCGGTTCTCAGCTTTTGCGTCTGTTTTCATAAATCTTCTATTTTATTTATTAAATTTTAAGCCATATTGGAAAGCTTTGATATTGGCAATTTACATAATTTTTTAATTTGAAAAATGGAAAGTACAATCAGCAAAACCATAAAGAAAACCACTAAAATCATTACTCAGCCTAATTTAAATAGCTTTATAGGGGTATTTAATAGCAAGAAGCGCTCGGTTAATAAAGGTATGGCTCCTGGCTCTCTTGTCTTTATTGGTAACCGAAAAATGGAGGAACCTAAAATCTCAATAATAGACTATACCAATGAGCATTTTGAAGAAAAACAAATCGAAAAGCATGACATCTCAGAGCTGGTGAGTTTTAAAGAATCTAATACAGTAAGTTGGATCAATATTGATGGTTTACATGAAACTGAATTGATTGGGCAAATTGGAGAAATGTTCGGCATACACCCACTTTTGCAAGAAGATATTTTAAATACTGCACAAAGGGCCAAGTTCGAAGATTTTGAAGAATATCTTTTTATTACATTAAAAATGCTCAGTATAAACAGGGGCAACAAGCACTTAAGTAGCGAACAAATCAGTTTTGTAGTTCACAAAAACTTTGTGCTCACTTTTCAAGAAAAAGAAGGTGATGTATTTAATGCGGTAAGAGAAAGAATAAGGACCAAAAGAGGAAAATTACGCAATGTAGGCAACGATTACTTGGCCTATGCCCTGCTCGATACCATTGTAGACAATTACATTTATTTGTTGGAATATCTGGGTGAGCACATTGCCGATTTAGAGATGCAACTACTCAAACGACCTTCTGAATCGCTGCTCACCAAAATAAATACCCATAAACAGGAATTACATTTTATTGCTAAGGCAGTAAGGCCCGTTAAAGAAATGATCAAAGATTTAATTCGTGCAGAGTCGCCCATTATCCATAAAAAGACCACGCCTTATCTTAAAGATTTGTTAGATATTGCTACTCAATCCATAGAAACCATTGAGAGTTTTCGAGAAATTTTGTCTGATTATCTTAACATCTACCACACCAACCTGAGTACTAAATTGAATGAAATCATGAAGGTACTCACGGTCTTTTCTGCCATATTCATTCCGCTTACTTTTATTGCGGGCATTTACGGTATGAATTTCCAGCACATGCCTGAGTTGGATAAAGAATGGGGCTACCCAGCTGTGTTGGTTACTATGTTTTTAGTAGCCTTGTGCATGCTTGCTTTTTTAAAGTTTAGGAAGTGGTTTTGATGTCTGACAATACTCTACAATTGCGCCAATCCAGCCCAAAATCCTCTTGTATTTCCTGTCCCTGAAATTGAAACTTATGGTCGGGCGTGCCTTCTTTCTCGATGCCTGTGAGGTTAAGACCGAAGGGATATTATACCTTATACTTTTCTTTAAAGGACTGTTTTTGAGCCTTTTACAGAGGAAAAAGCCCCCCCGATTACGGCAGGACTTTAATATTTATCACATTTCAAACATTGATAAACTGTTTTACCATCAACAACAACTAAGTTATTATCAGTACATTTACTTTTGGCTTTTTTCAAATGATAATCTAAATTATGTTTTTTGGTAAATTTTTTACAACAGTTTTTACATTCATACATATTCTATATATGATATA
>CAKZMZ010000199.1 GCA_937129345.1 uncultured Thalassovita sp.
ACGAGGTGTTCTGGAAGAAAGACAACACCTCTTTTGACGTAGAATATTGGTCGCACCCAATGTACGAAGAAGGAAAGGTTACTGGGGCCGTTGTTACTTTTGTAGATATCACAGAAAGACGTAAGTACGAGAAAAAACTCAAGAGCCTTACCGAAAAAGCTACGCAAGCCAGTAAGGCAAAATCTGAATTTTTGGCCAATATGAGCCACGAGATACGTACACCGCTCAATGGCGTTATCGGTTTTTCAGATCTCCTTTTGCAATCTGATTTAGACACCTCACAATCTAAATACGCACAAACCATTTACGAGTCTGCCATATCTCTCTTAGAGATAATCAACGACATTCTGGACTTCTCTAAAATTGAAGCAGGAAAACTAAACTTAGAGCCCGCTTCTTTAGACTTGAGAAACGTTCTTGAACAAGCCACAAACACCATTAGCTATCAGTTGCAAAAAAAAGAACTGGACTTTTCTATCTATCTAGATTCAGAAATTAACTGTAATGTATGGTCAGATGCTGTAAGGCTCAAACAAGTTTTGGTTAACCTATTGGGTAATGCAGTAAAATTTACTAGCAAAGGGCAAATTGCCCTTGAGGTATCATTGTTAGAGAAAACGGAAAAATCACAATCTGTAAGAATAGCTGTAAAAGACTCGGGCATTGGCATTAGCAAGCAGAACCAAAAACGGATTTTTGAGGCTTTTACGCAAGAAGATTCCTCTACTACCAAAAGATTTGGTGGTACAGGTTTGGGCCTAACCATTTGTAATAAAATCTTGGGTCTTATGCATAGTCGGCTCAAACTGAACAGCAAATTAGGCCACGGCAGTACATTTTATTTTGATCTTACTCTTAAAACCAGTAAAGAGGAAAACCTGTCTTTTAGCAGGCTCAAAAATATCCAAAATGTATTGATCATAGAGAACAATGCCAACAACAGGAAAATACTCAAAGAAATGCTGGCCCTAAAGAACATTAAGAGTACTGAGGTGAAAAATGGGATAGATGCGATAAAGTTTTTGGAAAAAACCAAAAAGGTGTTCGATGTAATTTTAATAGATTACCATATGCCCTATCTAGATGGTATAGATACCATTAAGTACATACAGGATAATTACAAACACATCAAAGCCAAAACCATCTTACTGAGCAGTTCTGTAGATACTGAGCAATTTAAGCACAAGCTAGAAGAGGTAGATATTTTTAAAAACCTAAAGAAACCACTTACCTTCGAGCAACTCTACAAGGTGATGATACAAGCAGATACGGCGCTTTCTTACAATACATCGCAGGCTGTAGATAAAAAGCTGCAACAACCCACAGTTTTAATTGCAGAAGACAATGAAATTAACCTGCTGCTTTCTGAAACCATGGTACAGCAAATTTATCCTAAGGCTACCTTGCTCAGGGCTAAAAACGGCTTGGAGGCAGTCAGTATATTTGAGCAAATGTCTGTGGATTTGGTCTTGATGGATATTCAGATGCCAGAAATGAATGGTTACGATGCAACAAAAAAAATGAAGCAGCTTGGCGACAAAAGTACAATCCCGATCATTGCGCTTACAGCAGGGGCCGTAAAAGGAGAAAGAGAAAAATGTTTGCAAGCCGGCATGGATGATTTTTTATCGAAACCCATTCTGAAAATTGATTTAGAAAAAATCCTGTTCAAATGGCTAGACAAAAATGAACCCCGAGAGACCATTAACATCACCCCCAATGAATTGGTATTGCACGAAACCCACTTCGACAAAGATATCTTAATAGAGAAAATGGATTCAGATAAAGAATTTATAGAAATGCTGTTCCAAAAGGCCAAAGAAAACTGGAGTAGCATTTTGGGTCAAATGAAAGAGGCCATCGATAAAGCCGATATCAATCTTTTGAGGGACTACTCGCATAAATTAAAGGGTTCTTCTCTAAACCTGCACTTTAATAAATTGGCAGCTTTGTGCACTCAACTAGAGGATATGGAAATTTTTGATCAAGAGAAAATAGATCAGCTACTCAAGCAAATACAAGATGAAATGGATTACCTAAAAGCCAATTTTTCTTTGGTGTAATGTGAGGTTTATAGGATTTAAGCCAAAAACCTTTTCGTGAAGCCTAAATTTTTTTGCAAAATATACAAAGCTGGATGAAGGAGATATTCTTAATAGTTGCCGATATGGACATAGACAATAGCTATACCTATTTTGCTCTAACAACGACAATGCAAGCTTTAAAGTGATGTCGGATACTTATATCCGACATTTGAAAGCACAAGTGCAGCATTTAATATAACACAAGAAAATATTTTTTTACATTGCTGTAATCTGCCAATCCTTTTTTGCACTAACCCACCAAATAACAATAAAAAACAAATTTAAGCTCTAAATATACATTTCTACTAAATCCCAAAGGGATGATATAATTATTAGCCGATTAAAGGCGACAAAACGTAAAAATCCCGGTAGTGATGACACTATAAAATCATTTTTGTGTAGTAGTAAAATTTAAGCTAATAGTCAAATCACTCATTTTGATATCAAAATGATAAAATCCGAACCCATACAAACTAAAAAAGAAACATTTATAGAACTCGTGCAAAATCATCAAGGCATCATCCACAAAGTAATTTACTTGTATGAAGATCACGCCGAAACCCGAGAAGACCTCAAACAAGAGGTATTGCTACAAGCATGGAAATCTTACAAAAATTTTAGAGGTGAGGCCAAATTTTCCACTTGGTTGTACAGAGTAGCCTTGAACACGGTGCTCTCTTGGCGCAGGAAACAAAGACTAGAATTTACCTCAAATATGCCAAGGCATATTGCCGAACAACCCGATACTTTATCTGACGAGGCCGAATTATTGTGGAGGGCCATCAAGTCATTAGAAGATATTGATCGCTCACTGATATCTATGCACTTAGATGGCTACAGCAATGAGGAAATAGCCGACATTTTAGGCATTAGTGTAAATAACACAGGGGTAAAATTGCATAGGATCAAAAAAAATTTAAGTCAACTACTTTCTAAAAACTAAGACTATGGACCTAAACGCAATTTGGAAAAACATAGAAAAAGAAAAATTTAAATCACCTAACATAAATAAAGCAGCCATTATGAAAGCGATATCTAAAGAATCGGGCTCACCCTTAAACGAACTCAAAAAAAGATTGACCTACAAAATGTATTGGGCATTAGGTTTTTGTTTGGCCATACCTATACTAATGCTCATTTTTGTTAAAAATACAGAAATGTTTATTGTCTTCTCCATATTAGAAACTTGGTACTTAATTGCGCTAGCTTTCATTTGGTATAAGGTTAGGCAACTCAATAAAGTAGAGATCGGCTTAGACATGGGCAATGACCTTACAAAACTCATCAACTTATTTTATAAGCAAACCAAGCAAGTACTCAAATTTGAAGAGTGGATGGGAACCCTCTTCTTACCTCTGGCCGTAATCTGCGGCATGTTGCTTCCTTTGTTTTACAGCGGATTAGAAATCAGTGAGATCTTGGGTAATACCAAAATATTAATTGTTGCTACCGTAAGCATAGCCATTATCGTTCCTTTGGGCATTTGGGCTGCTAAGGCCATGAACGAACATGCTTTTCAAAAATACCTAGATCAATTGGCCTACTATAAAAAGAGACTTGAAGAACTTTAAAAAAAAAGTCCTGATTCTTAGATTAGGACTTTTTATTTTCTTCATTAGACTTATTTTTCAAAGCTTTTAACTGCTTTATACTTTTCTCAGGAGCAAGCTCTTCAGGTTTAATGTTTTGGTCGGTCAGGTGTTTTCTAATTGCTTCATTTTGAGATTGATGTTCTTTTTTGATGGCCTCCTCTCCTTTTAGATCTTTTTTTCTTACATGGTGGTTGCTTAACTCGGCAGCAAAGTCTTTTCCTTTTAAGAGCAGGTTGTTCATGTAATCTTCTGGATTTTCTTCTTTACCGATCATATATTGCGCACGCATGTCTACATTACCAAAAAGTGCATCGTCTCCTGCATAAAGCACCCTTACAAAACCTTCTTTATCCACTCCCCTATCGTTTACGGTTTCAAAAAAGCGCTGTTGGGTTTCTTTCAATTTTCTGTGTGCAGCAAGTCTTTTATTACTTTTTTCGTCGAGTACATCGCTGCCCACTTTGGCCAACCATCTTTTAAAGGGCTCTGCCTTTGCCGAGGGCACCGACTGAATGATCCTCAAAAGTGATTCTTTATGGGCACAATCGGTCGCATAGCTTTTGCCATTGGGTGCAGGCAATTTCAACTGTACACAAATTGTGGACAGTTCGATTCCACTCTTTTCTTTTTCGCGTTTCTTGAGTGTACTCCAATAATTTCTTGGGTTGCTGCTCTCGGTCAATACAGCCACAACATCTACTACAGAAAAATGCCATTGACCCGCGTGCAATATTGAGCGAATCTGCTTAGACTCAAAAAGTTTTATTTCATCCATGATATGTGTAATTCACTATTTTTCTATAAGTAGAATATTCTACTTTTCTTCATATCTATCACAAAAATCGGTCAATACGCGGTCAATCAAATGCCCGTGGCGATCAATCCCCTCCTTTCTCGCTATCTTTTTAATGCGGTTGTAAAGCTCTGACTTTATTTTGATAGAAGCATACTTATCCTGTTTTTTATCCTCTTTTAGCTCACTGAGTATAGAACCTACTTCGCCCAGCGTCTTTTTCTTGGTATTGCCCTGTTTTTTCTTTTGAGCAGGTTTTTTACTTGGTGAAGATTTCTCAGAAGCAACCTCACTTTTTTTATCTTTAACTACCTCAGCTTTGGTTTTATCAGCTTCTTGGGTTTCACTCAAATCAGGGGTTTCTTCAACAATAGAGGCTGCTTTCTTAGCTTGTGCCACAGATTCATCGGGCGCCTGACTCATCATTTTACGCTTATTGATCAAGTTGCCCACTAAATCAGATTTACTTCTTTTAGCCATAATCAATTTATTTTGTCCATCAATTCATTAAAATAAAGGTTGTACTCATCTTGTTGGCCGCTTACATCAACCAAGTCGTAAAGGGTCGATTTGTCCCTTTTGTACCTTACCAGATTGGATATATGGTTCTGCAAAAGCTCCATTCCAGCTATGCCCTCCAATGCTTCTAGATGCTTATGCTCTAAGCTCCTATCTCTCTTGTTGATCACTCCCAATAACCTAAGGTCAAAACCTTCTTTGGCTTTTTCTTCTCTTATGGGCGGTACGATCTCTAAGAAATCTATAGTGGATTGTATGTCGAAAGAAGAGGCAATGATAGGCACCAAGATAAAGTCGGAGACCGTCATGATCAGAGGGATCTCCTCCCCCTCCATTTTGCCGGGAGTATCCACCAGTACAAAATCGTATTTTTCTTCGATTTCTTGAATAAGCTTATGAAACCTCAACAAAGGAATGTCTCCAGGGCTATTTTTAGCCCAGCTAAAGCCTTTTATCTCAAAAGGTTTAGAGGACAATGGCTCGGAGTCGAGTTCTTCGTTCCTGAGCCCTAAAATCGATTTTTGCAAATCAGCGTCGATCACTAGGATTTTTTTGCCGGTCCTGTGGTGTAAAGAAGCTGCAGTTAGCAAGAGCAAAGTGGACTTGCCCACCCCGCCTTTTCTATTCATGAAAGAAATGATTTTCGCACTCATTTTCTACATTTATAAATTTCTACTTATTAATAAATTCTACATAAACTTTATTCTACACATACACTTTACTTTTAGTATTAAAGAAGAAATGTGTGATACATACATTACTACTTATAGTAAAGCAGAATAGTGTAACGTAATTATAGTAGAAAAGAATATATTATACAAGTATATTTTAATAAAAAAAGAAATTGATACAATTATAAGTTTATCTTTTAATACATTACTACTTCAACACTTTAATAAAATAATACAATTATACTTAGATAAATGTATGTAAGTATAAAATTCTATTTAAAGAAATATAGAAAAAGGTTGGGTTATACTATTCTACCTTTCTACTTTTAATACTTGGCAATGGTTCCATATGCCGAAAGGAGGAGAAATTTAAAGGATTTACCGTAGAAACTATGTAAAGAAAAATCTTTAAAGACCAAGATTGCAGACGAAGGCATCATATAAATTAAAAAAGAAACAGGTTTTGGAGAATAATGGGCTCATTCAAAAAAACCTAGGGTAAACCTTTGATCAAACTTTTTTGCGGCGTATCCACCAAGACTGTTTTTTACCCTACCATCGCGCTTATCCATTTTAATTTCGTTCACTAGTTTCCAAACACCGGTCTCGGGAGCTGCACCTACCTTGTCTAAAATCCTTTTGATCTGCCATTCGTCTAGTTGCAACTCCGTAAGTCTATTGGCCAAACGAGTAGCGCGTTCGTCTTTTCCTTCACTTTCTATTGGAGCAACTTGGGGGGTAGGAGGGGGTAGCTTTCCTTCTATTTCGTAGGTCTCAGTGTATTCTTCTTGCGATTGGTAAGCAATCTTAAATACAAGCCCAACAATACTCCTTTTCTTTTTGATCTTGGTAAATGTAAACTCAATGTCGGTGTGTTCGGCAATTTCCTTTTGGGCAGGCTCGATCACCCTTTTCTTAAAATCGAAAAACCTTGGGTAAAGGTCATCTTCGATGCCGAGTACCTGCCTAAGTTCCATTAGATCGAACTTGCGCTCGCCAATTTTGGCATATTGCTTTAAAAGCTCATAAATGCGGATGCTGTACGTACTGCGAAGTTTGATCACATGCTTAAGCGGATACTTGGTAAAGTTCTTTTTGATCTCGAAGAGAAAAGGGGCTATGAGCGAATCGAATGAAAATTTGACCACGCCCGATTTTTCTACCAAGGAAACCGTGCCTAGCCAGTTGGCCATAATCAGTTCGCCTTCTGAGTAAATGCTGATCGGTTTGCTTTTAAGCAACATAATAATTTCTGTAAAGCAGGTGTAAGCATCGCCCCACTTGATCCCAGAGTCTTTGAGCACTTGCATGATCTCATCTACATGGGTTTGGTACACATAACCAGGATTAGATGACTTAGAGTCTAATTTTGAAATTAGAAAGAGCAAGACTTTTTGTTCACGAGCGCTCAATTTATATTTGGCTTCTATCAAGCTGTTTGCTTTGATAACGGCCGGTTGCTTTCTCGGAATTTGATACTCTGCGATTTTCATAGTGTCGGGGAATATGTAAACAACGACTACCCAAGACAAAAGTCGTTATTTTTTCTGATAAAATCCAAAATTTTTTTTGGGTTATTTACCAAACCACAAAATTTTCCCGAAGTTGTCGTTGTAATCCCGAAATTGTCGTTGTTTCCCGTATCTGTCGTTGTTCTATCCCGAAAGAGTCGTCTTTAGTACCCGCAAACGTCGTTGTTAAACCCGAAGCTGTCTGCTTTTAACCCGATTCTGTCGTCTTATAAGCCCGAAGATGTCGTTTATTTACTTTTTAAGTAATTGATTTTCAATTGTTTACATCACTTGAAAAGGAATAAAAGTATAAAAAATTAAAAAATATCAAAAAGTTTATCTGAGGGCTATTTTTATTATTTTTTTACAAAATAGGCCTAGCAATAAGACTTTGTCCCGAAATTGTCGTTGTATAACTTGATATTGCTCAATTATAACGTTAAGTTTATGTAAATCAATTACT
Organism: uncultured Thalassovita sp.; assembly: GCA_937129345.1. Taxonomy (GTDB): domain Bacteria; phylum Bacteroidota; class Bacteroidia; order Cytophagales; family Flammeovirgaceae; genus Chondrinema. Next base: position 7,634 of record CAKZMZ010000199.1, read on the forward strand.
TATAAGTTAGGATCAGATCGATACTTGAAGCGGTTTATTGAAAAATACCATTAACTTTATTAAAAATAAGTGCTAAAAACCCATACGGAGCTAATATTTTTTAAAGAGTTACTTAAACCCGAAATTGTCGTTGTTTTAGCCCGAATCCGTCGTCGTATCTCCCGAAATTGTCGTTGATTGAACTCAGACTAGTTTTTTATCATTGTAAAGAATGGTCTAAAAAATTTCTCAAAAACCTGCTTGGGTAAGTAGACACTATATTTACGGTTATACATTTTGCTGAGAAACCAACTTTATTTTTAAAATATCTCTATTTTTATTTAAGAATAATGAGCTCAGATCTTGAATAAGCGTATTACTCAATTTTGATCCAATAGGAAAAAACATAAATCTATTGCTGATTTATAAAGCATTTTATGGCTTTTCTTGTAATTTGTGGTAATGATTATTTAGTTACTATTAAGTACTGTTTAGTAACAGTTAAAAAGAAATGACCTTTGCGGCAATCTAGATATCAGACTGTATCGTCTAATCTAAAGTATTCAAAGGTTTTAAATCATGTAAATAACTTGGCTCACGTCATATACTTTTTTTGATAATTAATATAATATAGCCGTTTGTATTGTAAGAATACATCAAAATTAAGAATAATGTAATTTGAATTGGGTAATAAAGGGAAATCTTGGTATTTGCCATTTACTTACCTTACAAACTCAATACTATAGAGCAACTCTTTGATGTTAACATACAGATTTGTATAGCAGATTTTTTTAATAATTTTTTCATCATGTCACAATTGAAAAGGAAACTACTGAAGCTTGTCGCAGGTTGTGAAGATGTCTTCTCTTTTTACTACGATCAATCGCCTCAAGGTCTACTTTGTATTGATAGGCCGCATCCCCGCGTAGGTTTAGTAGATAAGAGATTCTCAAATAATTTTTATTTAGATAAGAACTCCAACAAGGAACCAACCGACGAAGCCCTCCAATTAGATTTACTCTTCAATACATCATCTCAAAAAAGACTTAATAATTACTTGCAAGACTTAAATGATGAAGGGCTACAAAAAGACTTATTGAACTTAACAATTGTTGTGGATGGGAACAATTATGAAACACAATGCAAGGTATTTTATGCAAAGAAGAGCAATGCAGTACTGATTGGTGTGCTTCATATCGATTATATAAAAGTAAAGCAAAAAGACGAATCAGCAGACTATTTTGTAGATATTGCAGAAAACTCTGAGGAGGGTGTTATGGTCATAGAAAATGACATGGTAAGGTATGTTTCCCCTGCCTATAAACTGATTATGGGATACGACAAAGGCGGTGAGATACCATTGGGCAAGGAGGATATCATGGAAAAAGTACATCCTGATTTTAAGCAATTTATCTCAGATCTTTTTGAAGAAGTTCGTAAAAACAAACCAAAGACCAAGACCTATACCTTTAGGGTTAAAAAGAGAAATGGAGAATACATTTGGAGAAAAGACAAGGTCATTTATGAATACGGTAAAGCGGGAGAAATCTACAGGGCCATTGTATTTATTAAAGATGTTACCAAAGAAGTAGAATCGCTCAATGAATTAAAAGACAAAGAAGAGGTATTTCAAAAGCTTTTTAACAATGTACAGATAGGTCTTATTCTCGCCGACCAAGAAACTAATATTTTGGAAGTTAATGCTGTAGCAGCAGATTTAATAGGGGTATCTATAAAAGATTTTGTGCAAAAACGAGCCAACGATTCTAATTGGCAACTTTATAAAGAAAACTATGAATTATTGCCAAGTGAAAATTCTCCCATTGCTTTATGTGCAAAAACCAGTAAGCCAATAGGTGCCACAAAACTAGGTTTTGAAAAGTATGATGGTTCTGGAAAAGAAGTTTGGATAGAAGTAACTGCATCACCCATTTTAGATAAAGAAGGGAGAGTAGATAAAGTAGTCTGTACCTTTGTTGATGTAACGGCCAAACACAATGCTGATAAAAAAATCAAGGCGGCCAATGAGGAATTAAACCTGATGCGCGAGTTTATAGAAAGCAGCACCGACGCACTCCAAGTAACTGATGAAAGCGGGCAATTAGTTTATATAAATGAGGTTGCCTCTGAAAGATTGGGTATAAAAAAAGAAGAAGCCAGTAAATTCTCAGTGTTTGATTTTGAAGAAATCTTTCAAAAGGATGATCCATGGTTAGAAGATGGTATTTGGAATCGCCATATCGAAGACCTCAAGAAGAGGAAACAAATGACAATAGAAGGTATGAACGTAAATAGGATTGATAAAAAGCCTTTTCCTGTCGAACTTACAATAAAACATACAATTATTAACAATAAGGGATATATCATTGCCAATTCTAGAGATATTACAGACAGGAAAAAAGCAGAAAAAGAAATCATCAGTCAAGCGCGCTTCCCGCAAGAGAATCCCAATCCTATTTTAAGAATAAATGCAAAAGGTAATTTGCTCTACTTTAATGATGCAGCCAAAAGAGAACTGAAAGATTGGCAACTCAAGTTGCATCAACCCATTACTACAGAATTAAGAGCACTTACTAAAGAGGTATTTGTAGGCGGTAACTCTATGCAGACCGAGGCAATGATCCGAGGGGCCATTTATTCCATTGCCATTACTTATGTAGAAGAGCAAAAATATGCCAACATCTATTTATTAGATGTTACCGATAAAAGAGAGGCTGAAAAGCAATTAGAAATAGAGAAGCGCAGGTTGGACGACATCATTAACGGTACAAAAATGGGTACCTGGGAGTGGCAAGTACAAACCGGAGATGTTAAATTTAACAGGCACTGGGCCGAGATGCTGGGATATACCTTGGAGGAAATCACCCCTGGTACCGTAGAGATTTGGCAAAATCTGTTGCATCCAGAGGATGTCCCTAAAGCAGAACAGGCCTTAGAAGCTCACTTTAAAAAACAGACAGACAAGTACGAGATAGAGTTTAGGATGAAGCACAAAGATGGGCATTGGGAGTGGATATTGGCACACGGCAAGACCATCTTTTGGGATAAAGAAGGAAACCCATTACTACATGCGGGAATCCATATTAACATAACTGAGAGAAAAATAGCCGAAAAGGAATTGCGGGAAAGTAGAGAAAGATTAGAACTTTCTATTGAAGGTGCCAATGTTGGTTTGTGGGAGTGGTATGTGCAAACAGGTAAAACAATTTTTAATGAAAAATGGGCTAATATAGTTGGTTATACCTTAGAAGAATTACAGCCCATAGATATTAACACATGGCTCAATCTGTGTCACTCAGATGATTTAGAGATATCTGACAAACTACTGAAAGCCCACTTTAAAGGTAAAACAGAATATTACGAGTGCGAAGCTCGTATGAAACACAAAAACGGTGATTGGGTGTGGGTTTTAGACAGGGGCCGGGTTATGGAAAAGGATGAAGATGGAAAGCCGGTCAGAATGAGTGGTACCCGTATGGATATTACCGAAAGAAAAAAACAAGAAGAAGAACTCAGGCTATTCGAATCTATTATAAAAAATACCAAAGATGCCGTATTGATTTCTGAGGTAAATTTAGATTATCCTCTAGACTCCAAAATTGTATTTGCCAATGAGGCCGTCTGTAAAATGACCGGTTACGCTTCTGATGAACTTTTTGGAAAATCGCCTGAGATGCTGCAAGGCCCGCTAACGAATCAAGAAACTTTAAAAGCGATAGAAACCTCTTCTAAAAACTGGAAACCTTTTGAGGTTGAAATGATCAACTATAAAAAAAGCGGAGAACCCTTTTGGATCAGTCTTTCAGTAACCCCTTTGGCTGATAAAGATGGCACCTACACCCACTGGATCGCCATACAAAGAGACATTACAGAGCAAAAAGAACAAGATCAAAAGCTGATCGAAGCCAAAGAAAAAGCAGAGGCTGCCAATGTGGCCAAATCAGAATTTTTGGCCAATATGAGCCACGAGATCAGAACGCCATTAAACAGTGTTATCGGCTTTTCAGAATTGCTCATGCAAACTAGCTTAGACAATACGCAAGTAGAGTACATGCAATCTGTCAATTACTCTGCACATGTATTATTGGATCTTATCAACGATATTCTGGATTTCTCTAAAATTGAAGCGGGTAAATTAGAACTCAATGTTGAAAGTACTGATTTACATGAACTGCTCTATCAAGTAATAGAGATGGTAAAATTCAAAATCAATACCTCAGATATTGAATTGCTCTTGGACATCGGTCAGGAAGTACCACAATTAATTAAGGTAGATGCAGTGCGTTTAAGGCAAATTTTAGTTAACCTATTGAGCAATGCCTCTAAATTTACCGAAAAGGGAGAAATCGAGCTAAGTGTTAATTTGGATAAAAAACAGCATAAAGCCTCAAAAGTTGGCCTGACATTTTCGGTAAGAGATACCGGAATCGGCATTTCTGAAGCCAAGCAAAAATCCATTTTCGATGCCTTTTCTCAGGAAGATGCCTCCACGACCAGAAAATACGGTGGAACCGGCCTTGGGCTTTCCATATCGAATAAACTACTTTCTATGATGGGATCCTCCTTACAGCTTGAAAGTGAGCAAGGCCAAGGCAGTTGTTTTTATTTTAACGTATGCTTAGAAAGCGAAGAACAAGAAGAAACCACTCCTAAGATTAAGGGCATTTCTAAAGTGCTGATTGTAGACGATAACAAGCGTAGCCTAGAGATTATGCAGCGTCTTTTAGAGAATATTGGCATAGAGGTTATAGGTACCAGCAATGGCATAGAGGCGCTAAATGCCTTAAAAAAAGATTGGCAAAATATAGATGCTGTTCTGATTGATTGTGAAATGCCGTTTATGGATGGCAAGGCAGTGGCCAAACAAATTAGGGAACTGCTAGATTTAGATGCCAACAAGACACCGATTATACTAATGAATGCTTTTGTGAATGAAGAAGAATGTAAAAAGTTTACAAAAACCCACCAAGTATCTAGGTTGATCCATAAGCCACTTAAACTTAGTGAAGTTGTTGAGAGTTTGCAGCATTTAAAATTAGATGAAAAGGTAGAAAAGCAAAATCAAGAGGCTAAAGTAGATTCCTCCCAAAATATTATAGATAAAACAGTGCTTATCGTAGATGACAACCCTATTAACTTAAGGTTAGCCAATAGCATGCTTGGCAAACTTTTTAACGATGTAAACATATTAGAAGCGGATAGTGGAGCAGAGGCCATTGAAATAGTATCTACCAAGAACCCTGATATGGTTTTAATGGACATTCAAATGCCGGGAATGAGCGGTTATGAAGCCACCAAGGCCATTAGAAAAATACAGAAGCGCAGTAAACCGCCCATTATCATAGCCCTTACAGCTGGCACCGTAAAAGGAGAAAAAGAGCGATGTTTAGAGGCCGGTATGGAAGATTATCTGAGCAAACCCATTACTATGGAAAAATTAGAAGAGATGGTAAAAAAATGGATAAAGCCTCAAGAAAATAAAAGAATTTTTATAGAGGAAATAAAAAAGCCTGACTATCTACAGGATTTTAACTATAGAGAATTGCTGAGTCGCTTTAGTTACGACGATAAAGTGGTTGAGAAAATGATAGATATGATCAGAAAAGGCGACTTAAAAAAGCAGATTTTTAAACTTTCAGATTTCAGGAAGGCAAATTTGGACTACAAAATGGTAAAAGACATAGCACACAATATTAAAGGCATAGCGCTCAATCTTTGCTTTGAAAAAATTGCAGAGTCGGCCAGTACCTTAGAGCAAATGCATCCTAACTACAATAGCGCTGAGGCAGATAAATTGATACAAGATTTATCGGAACAGTATGATGATTTGGAGAAAATCATTTTTAATATGGAATATACTGATAAGTAAGCAAAAAGGATGATGCGACACTCCTTACATGTCAAAAAAGCTTTTGAAGGTAGTTTAATTTGAGGAGGTAAGCGCGCTTTTTTTTATATTGTGGTTTTTTGAAGATGTAAATAAAAAACCACGACTAGAATGAAAAGACTGCTATTATTTTTAGTATTTGCTATTTTTTTAGCTTGCGAAGCGCCTTCAGATAAGGAAGTCCCCGAGTATAGAAATACAGAACTTTCCATTGATGATAGGGTGAACAGCCTAATCGGTCAAATGACCTTGGAGGAGAAAGTTTCTCAAATGCGTTACGATGCACCCGCCGTAGAGCGTTTGGGCATACCTGCTTACAATTGGTGGAACGAATGTCTGCATGGCGTAGGAAGGGCAGGAGAGGCCACTGTTTTTCCCCAAGCCATTGGTATGGGCGCCATGTGGGATACCACACTAATGCATCAAATTGCCGTTGCCATTTCCGACGAGGCCAGGGCCAAGCACCATTATTTTACTTCTTTAAACCAAAGAGGTATTTATCAAGGGCTCACTTTTTGGACACCCAACATCAATATTTTTAGAGATCCAAGATGGGGTAGGGGGCAAGAGACTTACGGCGAAGACCCTTACCTCACCGGAAGATTGGCTGTAAATTTTATTAAAGGATTACAAGGAGATGACCCGAATTATTTTAAAGTAATTGCTACATCAAAACATTTTGCAGTACACAGCGGCCCAGAAAAAACGCGCCACAGCGATAATTATCAAGCTAGTGAAAGAGATTTATGGCAAACCTATTTGCCTGCTTTTGAGGCTACGGTTAAAGAAGCCAATGTACAATCTTTGATGTGTGCCTACAACCGATTTAGGGATGAAGCTTGTTGCGGTAGCCATGTACTACTCGATTCTATTTTAAGAGATAAATGGGGTTTTGACGGCTATGTGGTATCAGATTGCTGGGCCATCAATGATTTTTATGTAGAAGGCAGGCATGGGGTTTCGGCCAATCAGAAAGAAGCGGCTGCTTTAGCTGTTGAAAGAGGAACGGATTTGAATTGTGGAGATACCTTTTTCCCTGGATTGGTAGATGCAGTGAGAGATGGTATTTTACCAGAAAGCAGTTTAGATCAAGCACTTGCTAGATTATTGAGGGCAAAAATAAAATTAGGCCTGTTCGACCCACCTGAAAAAGTACCATTCACTCAAATTAAATATGATGTGGTTCGTAGCCAAGCGCATCTAGATTTGGCTTTGGAAGCTTCTAGAAAAGCCATGGTTTTGCTCAAAAATGAAAATAATGCCCTTCCGCTAAGCAAAGATCTAAAAAAAGTTGCCGTTATCGGGCCCAATGCAGATGATGAACAAGTGCTATTGGGTAATTACCATGGAACGGCCATATCCTATGCCACACCATTAGAAGCCATTGAAGCAAAACTGCCCAATGCAGAAGTGAATTATGCGGTTGGCAGTGCCATTGCAGACGGTTTCCCTCTCCTAACACCAGTTCCCTCTGAACACCTCTCAAGCAATGGAAAAGCTGGCTTAGAAGGTAAATACTATGATAATATGGAATGGTCAGGAGCGCCTGCATTGACCCAGCAAAACGAGGTATTAGATTTAAAATGGACACAAGAAACGCCTATTACAGGCGTAATGGCGGATACCTTTTCTGTACAGTGGTCGGGAGAAATGACCGTGCCCGAAGACGGTACTTACAGAGTGGGTATAAAAGCCTGTAACTTTGGACGCTTAACCATAGATGATTCTATCTATGTGGAGTTCGACAATATACATCATCCTATTACGCGGTATACCGATTTAGAATTGAAAGCAGGGCAGTCTTATAAAGTTGAAGTTGATTTTTACAGCTATCATACCGATCCGCAATTACATCTACTTTGGGCTAAATTGGGAGAAGATTACCTAACACCTGCTTTAGAGGCTGCCAAAGAAGCCGAAACAGTAATCTTATGCTTAGGGCTTTCTCCAGATATTGAAGGAGAAGAAATGCCGATAGTTTTAGACGGTTTTGATAAAGGCGATCGTACCAAACTAACGCTTCCCGCCCCACAGATAGAGTTAATGAAAAAGGTAAAAGCCCTAGGAAAGCCAACTATTTTGGTATTGTTAAATGGAAGTGCCATGGCCGTAAATTGGGCAGACCAAAACATGCCAGCCATTTTAGAAGCATGGTATCCCGGCG